>NZ_JHQR01000354.1 GCF_014843825.1 Mesorhizobium silamurunense | reverse complement strand
GCAGCGCCAGTCGCTGCTGCTCGGCAACACGCTGGTGCGCTACGGCATTCCCGACGGGCGCCCTGTCGGCGTGGTGCTGGCGCAGCTTGCCGCCGACGGCCGCACGCAGCGGCGCGAGCCCAACCACATCTATTCGCTGCAGCAGGCGGCCGGCATCGTGAACTATGCCTTCGAGCGCATCGCGCTCGATGCCAGCCGAGCGAGCGGCGAGAATGTGCGCGTCGCCGTCATCGACACCGGCATCGACGACACCAATCCGGCGCTGAAGGGCGTGATCGCCGACCAGTTCGATGCCATGCCGAACGTGCCGATCGAAAAGCGCGACCACGGCACCTCGGTCGACGGGCTGATCGCCGGCGTCGGCGCGCTGGAAGGCATGGCGCCGGGCGCCAGGATCTATCACGCGCGGGCCTTCGAAGGCGGCAAGTCGACCATGGATGTCATCCTGTCGGCGCTCGACTGGGCAGCTGAGCAGAATGTGCGCATCATCAATATGAGCTTCGTCGGCCCGAAGAACGACCTGCTCGGCACCGCCTGCCGCAATGCGCGCGCGCTCGGCATGGTGCTGGTCGCCGCCGCCGGCAACAACGGGCCGAAGGCGCCCTACGGCTATCCGGCGGCCTTCGACGGCGTCATCGCGGTAACCGCCACCGATGCCAAGGACGGGCTGATGCCGCAGGCCAATCGCGGCGCCTACGTCTTCATCTCGGCGCCTGGCGTCGAAATGGTGGCGCCGAGCGGCGCCGGCTCCGATGTGGTGACCGGCACCTCGTTTGCCGCGGCCATCGTGTCCGGCGCCATCGCCAACCTGATCCATGCCGCGCCCGACCGGTCGGCCAACGACATCGAGAAGGCGCTGGCGGCAACCGCCAAGGATCTCGGGCCGAAGGGGCGGGACAATGATTTCGGCTATGGATTGCTGGATATTGAGGCGGCCGGAGCGGCGAAGGAATAAGGGCTAACGGCGCTGCGCTGTCGCGGGCGGCATCCGGCAGCTTCTCTGTCAGATCATGCTGTTGCCATGTAGATCGCTTTCGGCAATCGGCTGCCGGACCTCCCAATGCTCGACGAGCTTGTCGGCAGACAGGCGGAAGATATCCACGATGGCAAGGCCCGCCTCCTTCGGATCCCTCTTGGCCAGCATGTGGACGATAACATAGTCCCCCTCCGCGACGATCCGCTTCACCTCACCGCGGACGTCAGGGAACGTCTGCCGAAGCTGCCGGACATAGCTGCGGAAACCCTCAACCCCGTCAGCAATATTCGGATTGTGCTGGATGTAGGCATCGCCGAAATGCGCAGAAGCGGCATCGATATTTCCTCGATTGACTGCCTGCTCGATGAAGTCGAGCACGATAGCCTTGTTGCGCGCGAGGGTGCTGCCGGTGGAACTGTGTGAAGGTGTCTTTTCCTGATCGTTCATGGTTCGAGGTCCTTTGGGTTTTCCGTGCGCGGCGGGAGCTGAAACGTAACGCCGTAGCCGGAGCAACCTAGGGGCGTCGTATGAGACATTCGATGGTTTATACTTGCAATCTTTTATCCACACGTCTCAAATGCCCCTGGGTGCGAAACGAAGATATGAGACATGGACGCTTTATCGGAGATCCTGTCCTCAGTGCGGCTCGGCAGCGCAGTGATCGGCTACGCGCGCCTTGCACCGCCTTGGGGCATCGCGGTAGATCCGGCTCGCGGCGCGGCTATCCATCTCGTGCAGAACGGCAATTGCTGGCTGCGCCTGCCCGACGCAGAAGCGCCGATCAATGTGTCCGAGGGCGACATCATCCTCGTCGCCAGCGGTGTAGCGCACGCCCTTAGCAACCCGGCCGATGCGCCCGTGGCTCCGATCGCTGACATGCTGTCGAAGGCGGCCGCCGGCATGGGTTACTCTCACGGTATTGAGGCGACGACGCTGCTCTGCGCGAAGTTTTCGCTGGACGAGGGGGCATCGCATCCGATGATCTCGCTGCTGCCACCCCTGATTCACCTGACCCGCGTACAGATCGAGGCAAATCCATCCCTGCATCTGGTGGTCGAGCTTTTACGCCTGGAGGCCGCCAGCGACATGACTGGACATGACATCGCGGCGCCACGGCTCCTCGACAGCGCGCTCGTCTTCCTCCTGCGCGCTTGGCTCGACAGCCTGCCCCTCGGGGCAGGTGGATGGTTTGATGCCTTGCGCGACAAGGGTATCGCGCGGACGCTCCGGCTCATCCACGAAGCCCCAACGGAGCCCTGGACCGTCAAGGAGTTAGCCAAGCGTGCGTTACAGTCCCGGGCGACCTTCGCCCGGCGGTTCACCCGGCTCATGGGAGTGCCGCCCCTGACCTATGTTGCGCGATGGCGAATGAATCTCGCTGCCCGGGCATTGCGGGAGACGAACCAGACGGTTGAGGAGATCGCACACACTGTCGGTTATGAATCGGCACCGTCATTTTCGCAGGCCTTCAACCGGATTGTGGGTCAGGCGCCAGGCGCATACAGAAATAGCTTCAGAATGGCAAAAAGGGATGCGACGCGACCGTCGCCAAGGACGGATTGATGCCGCAAGCCAATCGCGGCGCTTCATCTCGGCGCCGGGCGTCGAAATGGTGGCGCCGAGCAGCGCCGGCTCCGATGTGGTCACTGGCACCACGTTTGCCGCCGCGATCGTGTCCGGCGCCATCGCCAACCTGATCCATGCCGCGCCCGACCGCACGGCCGACGAGATCGAGAAGGCGCTGGCGGCAACCGCCAGGGATCTCGGCCCGAAGGGGCGCGACAACGATTTCGGCTATGGGTTGCTGGATATTGAGGCGGCCGGGGCGGCGAAGGAGTGAGTTTGGGCGACGTGCATAGGGGCCAGAACTCAATCGCTGGCTGTCGCCAACGACCGCGGCAATACCAGCGCAGGTGCTGAATGACCGATATCCGCCATTGAACGAACCCGCTCGCGCGGGAGGGCGC
>NZ_JHQR01000353.1 GCF_014843825.1 Mesorhizobium silamurunense | reverse complement strand
GCGGGCGCGATCGCCGCGCTGCTCGCGACGACGGCCCTGCCCGCTGAACTCACCGCGGCGCTGGCGGCGATCAATGCCTTGCCCGAAGCGCTCGCCCGCCACCTCAGCGAAGCGCTCGACGACGAATTGCCGCTCATCAAGCGCGACGGCGGCTTCGTGCGGTCGAGCTATCATGCCGAACTCGACGAGATGCGGGCGCTGCGCGACGAGTCGCGAAAAGTGATCGCCGGGCTGGAGCGCTCGCTGATCGAGGAGACCGGCATCCGCTCGTTGAAGATCCGGCACAACAATGTGCTGGGCTACTATATCGAGGTCACCGCCAACCACCATGGCGTGATGACCGGCAGCGATGCGGCGAAGGCGCGCTTCATCCACCGCCAGACCATGGCCAACGCCATGCGCTTCACCACGACGGAACTGGCGGAGCTGGAATCGAAGATCGCCAACGCCGCCGACCGGGCGCTCAGCATCGAGCTCGCCGCCTTCGACCGGCTGACGGCGGAGGTGGTCGGCGAGGCCGACGGCATCCGCGCCGGCGCCAACGCGCTCGCCGTGCTCGACGTGTCGTCAGCGCTGGCGCTGCTTTCCGAAAGCGAGGGCTGGTGCCGACCGGCGGTCGATTCCAGCCTCGCCTTCGAGATTTCCGGTGGGCGGCACCCGGTGGTCGAACAGGCGCTCAGGCGCTCGGGCGAAGGCCCGTTCGTCGCCAATGACTGCGACCTCTCGCCTGAGGCCGGGGCAAAGGCCGGCGCCATCTGGCTGCTCACCGGTCCCAATATGGGCGGCAAGTCGACGTTCCTCAGGCAAAACGCGCTGATCGCCATCCTGGCCCAGACCGGCTCCTTCGTTCCGGCTGAGATTGCCCATATCGGTGTCGTCGACCGGCTGTTCTCGCGCGTCGGTGCCTCGGACGATCTGGCGCGCGGCCGCTCGACCTTCATGGTCGAGATGGTCGAGACGGCGGCGATCCTCAACCAGGCCGGCGAGCGGGCGCTCGTCATCCTCGACGAGATCGGCCGCGGCACCGCGACTTTCGACGGGTTGTCGATCGCCTGGGCGGCGGTCGAGTACCTGCACGAGAAGAACCGCTGCCGGGCGATCTTCGCCACACATTTCCACGAGATGACGGCGCTGGCCGGCAAGCTGTCGCGGCTCTCCAACGTCACCATGCGGGTCAAGGAATGGGAAGGCGACGTCGTCTTCCTGCACGAGGTCGGCAAGGGTGCGGCCGACCGCTCCTACGGCGTCCAGGTGGCGCGGCTCGCCGGCCTGCCGGAAGCGGTGGTGGCGCGTGCCAAGGAAGTGCTGCACCAGCTCGAGGAAGGCGAGGTCTCGGGTAAGACCAATCGGCTCGTCGACGACCTGCCGCTGTTTTCAGTGGCGGTGAAGCGGGAGGCGCCGAAACCGGTGAAGGGCGACGCGCTCGGCGAGGCGCTGGTTGCGATCAACCCCGATGAGATGACGCCGCGGGAGGCGCTGGAGGCGCTGTACCGGCTGAAGGGACTGGCGACGAAGCAATAGCCTCTGTCTGCATCATCAGTCTCGCAATTGACTCATTGTACCGTCCGGTACAATGTCGCTTGTCGATGATCGAAAGCGACAGGAGATTTTCATGAGCCGCCCGCCATTGCCGCCTTTCACGGCCGAAACAGCAGCGCAGAAGGCGCGGCTCGCGGAGGATGCCTGGAACAGCCGCGACCCGGAGCGGGTTTCACTCGCCTATACCGAGGACAGCATCTGGCGGAACCGGGCCGAGTTCGTTTCAGGCCGCGGCGAGATCGTTGGCTTCCTGAAGCGCAAGTGGGCGCGCGAGCTGGATTATCGCCTGATCAAGGAGGTCTGGACCTGGAACGACAACCGCATCGCTGTGCGCTTCGCCTATGAATGGCACGACGACAGCGGCCACTGGTTCCGCTCCTACGGCAACGAGAATTGGGAATTCGACGAAGCCGGGCTTATGCGGCGCCGTGTTGCGAGCATCAACGACCTGCCGATCGCCGCAAGCGAACGAAAGTACCACTGGCCGCTCGGCCGCCGGCCGGACGACCATCCCGGCCTTTCGGAACTCGGGCTCTAAGGCCGGTGCGGCGCATCGCTCCAGATCGCGACCAGTTGCTGGGGATCGTTGCGGAAGTTTTCCGCGAGCATGGCTATGAGGGCGCCAGCCTGGCCTTGATCGGCGCGGCGACGGGGCTCGGCAAGGGAAGCCTCTACCACTTCTTTCCCGGCGGCAAGGAGGAGATGGCGAGAGCCGTCATTGCCCATATCGATGGCTGGTTCGAGGACAATGTCTTTGCACCTCTGCGCGACAACGCCGATCCGCAGGCCGGGATCGAGCAGATGCTCGAGGCGACCGACAGCTACTTCCGCTCGGGGCGCCGGGTTTGCCTCGTCGGCGCTTTCGCTCTGGATGAATCCCGCGACCTCTTCGGCGGCCAGATAAGAGATTATTTCGGCCGATGGATCACGCATCTCGCCGAAGCGCTCGCGCGATCTGGGCACCGACCGGGCGAGGCCTGCGAGCTTGCCGAGGAAACCGTCGCCGCCATCCAGGGAGCGCTCACGCTTGCCCGCGCCGCCAATGACCTCGATGTATTTTCAAGGGCATTGCGGCGACTGCGGATGCGGCTTGGGCTGCCGGCTAAGATCTAGAGCGGTTCAAGATTTGACGGAATCG
>NZ_JHQR01000349.1 GCF_014843825.1 Mesorhizobium silamurunense | reverse complement strand
CTCCCGCGCGAGCGGGTTCGTTCAGTGGCAGCAAAGCGGACGATACGCTCCTAGTGATCAAGCGTCCGCATCGGGTCATTCTCGTCGGTCGCGGCCTGTCTGTTCACGTCCGGTCACGAAGCAATCCTGGACATCTGAGTTCACCGTTGGTGATGCACATCGCAGCGACAGTAAGCACCTTTGCGCTTGCCTTGAAGGCATTCTATTTTGGAGAGTAGTAGCCGCTCGTGGGCACAGAATGTCGGTACTGCCTTTCTCAAGAATTTACGCGCCGCTCAACGCGCTGCTGGCTGCGACTGGGCTTGTGGCGGTGGCTACGCTCACGACACCGGACCTGTCCGGACGAAGCAGACTGGCTCTGGCTGCCGTGCTCGCGGTCATTTGGGGCGCCTATCTTCTGCAACTGGTCGGGACGCTGCTCAAGCGCCGGGCGGGAGACGTTCGGGACAGGGCGCCGGCAATCGCCATTGATGTGCTCGCGGTTTTGGTTCCACTCACCGCATTTCTGCTCGTCGGCACGCCCGACCGGAGCCTCTACTGCGCTGTCTGGCTGCTGAAACCGCTGCGCGACTCGACTTTCTTCCCGCTGCTGGGCAGGGTCCTGACCAACGAAGCGCGCAACCTGATCGGCGTCACCACGGTCTTCGGCATCGTTCTGTTCGGTGTCGCGCTCGCGGCCTATGTGATCGAGCGCGACATCCAACCGGAAAAGTTCGGCAGCATCCCGCAGGCAATGTGGTGGGCGGTGGTCACGCTGTCCACCACCGGCTATGGCGATGCTATTCCGCAAAGCTTCGCCGGCCGCGTCCTTGCCGGGGCGGTCATGATGAGTGGCATCGGCATTTTCGCGCTCTGGGCAGGCATTCTTGCCACCGGCTTCTATCAAGAAGTCCGTCGCGGGGATTTCGTCCGTAATTGGCAATTGGTCGCCGCCGTGCCGTTGTTTCAGAAGCTCGGCCCGGCCGTGCTGGTCGAGATCGTGCGCGCGTTAAGACCTCGCACCGTGCCGGCGGGCGCCGTGATCTGCCGCATTGGTGAGCCCGGTGATCGGATGTTCTTCGTCGTGGAGGGGCGCGTCAGCGTCGCGACGCCGAACCCAGTGGAGCTTGGCCCTGGCGCCTTCTTCGGTGAGATGGCGCTCATCAGCGGCGAACCGCGTATCGCGACCGTCAGCGCTGCAACGGTGGTCTCACTCCTGTCGCTGCACTCGGCGGATTTCCAGATACTGTGCAGCAGCAGCCCGGAGATCGCGGAAATCATCCGCAAGACCGCGCTCGAGCGGCGCGGCGCGGCACCGACGGCTTGACCGTACTAAAGCGCTCGCGCTGGAACGGATTCAGGCGACGCGCTTTAAGTCTTTGTTTTTATGTATGTCGTTTTCGCAAAACCGCTGCGCACTTTTGCGCGACATGCATGAGGTGTGCAGGTCCCGGACCGTCGTGGTGTATCATCGCGGCCCCAAGATCGTCGCAAGACCGGCGTTCCTCTGTTCCCGTAA
Source organism: Mesorhizobium silamurunense (assembly GCF_014843825.1). Taxonomy (GTDB): domain Bacteria; phylum Pseudomonadota; class Alphaproteobacteria; order Rhizobiales; family Rhizobiaceae; genus Mesorhizobium; species Mesorhizobium silamurunense. The sequence goes on along the minus strand of NZ_JHQR01000349.1, from coordinate 201 downwards.
TGTTCTTGCCTAAATCCGAAATCTATGGTTGTCTTGGGCCGACATCACCCGCGGTCCGACCAAAGGCCGAGGTGAGCCTGCATCCGGGGGCTTGAGAAAAAATGGTGGCGCGGGTTCGCACGGTGGCTTTCCAGGGCATCGAGGCCGTGCCGGTCGATGTCCAGGTGATGATTGCGTGTTTCAGTAAGTCCCGGACACCGG
>NZ_JHQR01000029.1 GCF_014843825.1 Mesorhizobium silamurunense | reverse complement strand
CGGATTAGATCAGAGGGGCAAGGTCAATGCGATCAGAAGGTGGCGATTGAACGAGGAAACGCAGCACAGGCCGCCCGCTCATGGACAAGTCCGGCGTCCCCAGGGCGGGGCCGGAGCGGAGGCGTTCCGGGCGATGTAATGAAGCGTCCAATCGGAAAAGCTGCGGCTCTGCGACGCGCTGGAAAGTATTGCCGATGCCTTGCCAAGCGTCGATCGCTTGAAATGCCTTGGCATAGCCCGCGCGATCGTTCGCTGCTTCGTGACTTCAACGGTTCGAGGAGACGGTCATTTTCCCCGTGGATGAGGCGCACTTGACCTCAGCCGAGGCCAATCTTGCCTCTACCCGCCGGTTGCGCGCCGAGCATGTCGAGGATCAATGCTTCGGCGACGAGGTGGCCGAAACGCTCGTGGCGATCGGTCATGGTGATCCGATAGAGCCTGCGGAAGTTGTCGGGTTCATGCTACGCGGCTTCTTCGAAGGCTTGCGGCGACACATCGCGTTCGAACGCGAGCAAGCGGATCGGAATAAGCGACGTAGGCCCGGCGCTTAGGTCTCATTCCAAGGGCGGTTACCGCGCGCCTCGGCCGCCGCAGCGCTGCTCCAGCCGGCTCATACTGTCCACGGTCACATGGCGGTTGTTCTCGATCCGGATCACGCGGTCAGCCCGCAATCGCGTCAGCTGGCGGCTCACGGTCTCGTTCGTAAGTCCAAGGAAATCAGAGATGTCGGCACGCGTCAGCGGCAGATCGAAGCACACCGACCTGGCCGCCGGGTCAACATTGGGGTCGATATTCCGGGCGATCATAAGGAGAAAGCTCGCCACCTTCTCCGGTGCGGTCTTGCGCCCCAGCGTCACCATCCATTCGCGTGCCTCGTCGAGCTCGTTCAGCGTCTGCTTGAGCAGGCGATGCTCAAGTTCCGGTGTTTCCTTCATCATCCGTTCGATGGCCGCTCTCGGAAACGAGCACAGCGTGACAGCGGTTGCCGCTTCCGCATTGATCGCGCTTTTCACCTTGAAGGGCCGTCCCAGAAAATCAGGTGCGAACTGGAGGCCCACGATCTGCTGGCGGCCGTCCGAAAGGCTCTTCGTCAGCTTCACCACGCCTGAAAGCACGTTTGAATAGCTCTCGACGGCCTCGGCGTCACCTATCAGTTCGACCCCCGGCTCGATCTTGTGCCGCGACGAAGTCTTGGCGAGCCGCGCCAAATGGTCTGGATCGAGCGCACCGCAGACGCCACGGTGCCGTGCCTCGCAAGGTAGGCAAAGAACGGGAATGCCGGAACTGTGAATATCCTGCCGTACTGTCATTCGATCGCTCTACCGATCCCAAGTGCCGGCAGGATAGCAATCGACGGTAGAAAAATCCTTGCGGCAGTTTGTCCGTGCTGGAGGCTGACCGAAATCAGGGCTTTGGCTGTTCGACGCGTCCAGAGTTCCGGCGATTCAAACATGGTGGACCACGACATGCGACCGGAATTAGCTGCCAGACTTGGCGAGAACGTCCCCCGCTACACCAGTTACCCGACCGCGCCGCATTTCCATCCGGGCGTCGACGCGGCTGTCCAGAAAGGCTGGTTGGAGGCGCTCGAAGGCGGTGACGAGATATCGCTTTACCTGCATATTCCTTATTGCGACAGGCTCTGCTGGTTCTGTGCGTGCCATACCAAGCAGACGCGCCACTATGAGCCGGTGACCGCTTATCTGGGCTCGCTACGCGCGGAGATCGCCAAGGTTGCCGCCCTTATCAGCGGGAAGGTCTTTGTCTGCGCAATCCACTTCGGCGGCGGCTCGCCGACAATGCTGAAGCCTGAGGATATGGTGGCTCTAGGCGCGTTCTTGCGGGACAGCTTCGATTTTGTTCCGAATACGAAAATCAGCATCGAGATCGATCCGAACGATATGGACGAAGCACGCCTTGATGCGCTTGCCGAAATCGGCATGACGCGGGCGAGCCTCGGCGTGCAGGATTTCGATCCGAAAGTGCAAAAGGCGATCAACCGCGAACAAAGCTTTTTGCAGACCAAGGCAGTCGTCGACGGAGTTCGTTCCCGCGGCGTCGAGTCCGTCAATCTGGATCTGCTCTACGGCCTGCCGCATCAAACCAGGGAGAGCCTGTGTTCCACCGTAGCGCAGACGCTGACCCTGGAACCGGACAGGATGGCGCTGTTCGGCTACGCTCACGTGCCCTGGTTCAAGAAACATCAGACGATGATCGACGAGGCATGGCTCCCCGGTCCCACGGAGCGGTTCGCGCAATCGCAACTCGCCGCGCGGGCGATTTTGGACAAGGGATATGAAGCAATAGGCCTCGACCATTTCGCCAAGCCGGGCGATGCGCTGGCGGTGGCGGCCTGCACAGGGGCCCTGCATCGCAACTTCCAAGGCTACACAGAGGATCGCTGCGAGACGCTGATCGGTGTCGGTCCTTCGTCCATCAGCCGGTTTCGCCAGGGCTACCTGCAGAACAATCCTTCGACCGCTGAGTACGGACGTATGGTCGCCAATGGCGGTCTGGCCGCCGTCCGCGGCATCGCCTTTTCCGACGACGATCGCGTCCGTGGCTGGATCATCGAGCGGCTGATGTGCGATTTCGCCTTCTCGGCGATCGACCTGGTGGAGAGCTTCGGGGAAGCCGGCCGAAAGCTCCTTATTCAGGCAAGCTCAATCGCTCTTCGGGATCCTGCTCGACTGCTTGAACTCCAAGGCGACAGTTTCGTCGTGCTGGCGGAAAGCCGTCCCTTCGTGAGGAGCATTGCGGCGAAGTTCGACAAATATCTCGAGAGTGGAACGGCCAGGCACTCGGTGGCAGTCTGAGCACCGCAGAGGAACGGTCCCGGTTTTCAGTCGATCGTGAACCGATGCGCTACGTTTTCATCGGCTACCGTCGCATTGCGGACCAGATACGAAGGTCTTGGGCCATAGGCGTCCGGTCGTGCCTTCCGGCGTCGTCCACCCCTCGGCCCGTGCGAGGAGCCGGATCGGGGCATTCTCGGCGCTTCGGTGGATTCCGACGGCTCGCGGTATGAGCTGATCCAGATTCCCGCCGGAGGAAGCATGCAATCTTGACCTCGACCAAACCCGCATGACGATCGTCGACGGCCGCGAAGTGTTCGCCAAGGCCGTGGAGATGATGACTGCCTGCTCGCAGGACGCGCTCGCCGCGGCCGGGATGCGGTCGCGGGATATCGATCGGTTCGTTCCGCACAAGGCTAACGCCCGAATTTTCGATGCCGTCGGGAGGAACCTCGGCATTGCCGATCACGCGATCGTCAAGACGATCGCCGAATACGGCAACTCTTCCGCCGCGACGATCCCTCTCTCGCTGTCGCCGGCCCACTAGACGGAGCCGTTTCGGCCGGGCGGAGAAAATTCTTCTGGCGGCAGCAGGCGCGGGTCTGAGCGGCGGTGCACTCGTCGTTGGAATCTAGCGGCGGCAACCGGCTGCGTAGAGTTGACCTTGTATGATGGGAAGGGCGCAGGCATTCGCGCGTAGACAGCGAGAATCGCTAAGCTTAGAGAACCCCAGGGTGGGGTGGCCCGAGACATAAGATATGGGAGGCGTCAATGGTCAGCCTAAGCCGGGCTCAGCTCTATGATTTGGTCTGGGCCAAGCCGATGACACAGATCGCCCGTGAACTCGGAGTTCGCGATCAGCATATCGCGCGGGCTTGCGATGTCTACAACATTGCACGGCCGCGAAACGGTCACTGGCAAAAGATTGAGCACGGCAAAGCAGTCCAAACGAAAGCGCTTAGCACCGACAGGTTCGGGGCAGATGAGATTGTCGTCATCGGCCAAGCTCCCGGTGAACACCTGCCGGAGTCAAAGCTGCTGGGGGTACCCCACGCAGATCAACTTGGCGGATCGACAGACGCACGCTCAGGCTGATGTGCCAACTTAAGGCTCAGCTCCAGCCTCTTCGCCGTCGATTGAGGGCAGGCTATGATGACAGGCAACAAGCGACTGATGAAGGCGAGCGATATCCCCGCCTTCGTTGTGACGCTGATCAAGGCTTGCTGCGATATCTGTGCTGTCGGCGATACTCGCTATGTGCTTGGCGACGTCGAAGAAACGCTGGCGGCGCACGATGAGCTGGAGTGCATAGGCGAAGCGTTTGAAGACCGCGATTCTTTGATACGAGAGAGCGTTGCCTACCTGCGTTCCATCGGTCGGTACCTCGATCCCGGTTCGCCGCCGACGCATTGGTCCGAAAACGAAAAATGGCACACTAGGGAACACGGGGGTGGGTTCATCCTCGGGACAAAACCGCGCCTGCCCCGCCAACGCGCGGACCGATCGACAATAGCGGTCACGGCGCTTTCCGGCTTGTCCCAACATGGCGAATTGGACATGCAGCCAGTGAGCCGGCCGTGTTAACTTCGCCGTGTTGCCGGGATCGAGTCAAAGATGCCGGAATGCGGCCGATTACCAGGCAAGTTCCGCAACTACCTCCAATTGGGAATTGCTCGTTGCACCCAGTAACCGTGACCAGGTGAATGCTTGGTCGAAGGCATCAAGCCATGCAGTGCGAAAATTCTAATCCGCCCGTTTCAACAACGCTCGCGCCATTTCGAAACAAGGTGTTTCGCTCGATCTGGACGGCCACGCAAATATCCAGTCTTGGTTGGCTTGTGCAAACGGTTGCCATCAGTTGGCTGATGGCAACCATTCTAGCGTCCGATCTGATGGTCGCGCTCGTGCAGGCCGACAACTCTCAATAACCAAGTTTGTCGCTGGGTCGTGCGTCTCACGGCGGCGCGGCCCACCGAACGGTTCCCGGGGTCATGTAGACACCGCGCCACGCGCCGCGCCGGTGGCGCGCAGGTATAGTCCTCGGGCTGGCCGGCATGGAGGCGCATATCCGCCCCGGTGGGGTCGATGTCGCTTATCTAGTCGACGACCACCTCAGCCGCGTCGTCCGCAAGCAAAAATGTCAGGTTCATTACAACCGCCATCCGGCACTGTGGGAGGTTTTTCCAAGCAATCAGGCGCTTACTGTGCGCTGAGCGCGCTGGCACGGCTTTTGCACTCTTGATGGTGACTGCACGCAATGGGGCAAGACGAGCAATGCTCTCTCCCCCGAACCCGTGTGCCGTCTCTGAGCGGGAACAAGCTCGCGCAGAAAGCAAGCTTTGGAGATCAACATGGTGGCATTGCGGATCGGGTCCCCGGCTCCTTCGATCAAAGTCGAGAACTGGCTGCGTGGCGAGCCCCTCACCAGCTTTCAGACCGGCAAAGTGTACATCGTCGAATTTTGGGCAACTTGGTGCGGTCCATGTGTGGACGGGATGCCCCATCTGATGCAGCTGCAGGAGAAATACAAGGAGAGCGGAGTTGAGATCGTTGGAGTCGCGGCTTCTGAAGACGCTCCAACGGCCCACGAGGCCCGAAGCAAGTTGGACGCGTGGTTGACCGAAAAGTTCTCGAATCTGAACTATCGGATCGCGTTCG
>NZ_JHQR01000347.1 GCF_014843825.1 Mesorhizobium silamurunense | reverse complement strand
GGCCGCCACCGGTTTTGCCCCGGTTACTTTAAATTTCGCTAAGTGGTTGATTTTACTTGGCTGGGGTTCCTGGAAGCTTTTCGAACTTTCTGGGTCGCGCCTCAGCCCGAATTGCGGTTGCTGATGGACAAACTGGGACACTAGATTCGGTTTTTGGATAGTTTTGAGGGCATCGACTTCTGGTACATGCGCCAGATAGCGCGTCAGCACAAACTTCCAAGCGTGCTATCTTTTGAACGGCTGCTTTGCGCCTCATGTCAGTCGTTGAGCAGATCCTAGCCGCATCCCAAAAGCGGACGTCCGAGCGAACAGCCGAGGCGGCGCGTTTTGCGCCAGAGAACGAACCCGCTCGTGCGGGAGGGCGCG
>NZ_JHQR01000350.1 GCF_014843825.1 Mesorhizobium silamurunense | reverse complement strand
ACACGGGCCCGGCCGATGGCGGCGCCGGTTGCGCCGGAGCGGTGGCGACTTCCTTCGGCTGCGCCGGCTGTTCGCGGACGGCTTCCCGCCACGGGCCGAACTGGTCGGCGACGATGACGAACAGCGCAATGAGCGGCACGGCAAGCACGATACGGCGCAGCGTAGAACGCCCGGTAGGCACGATCTCGGCATCGCGGCCAAAGAGAGGCGCCGAAGGATCATGCCTTGCCGCCGCCGGCAGCAGACCGGCAAGGAACAAAAACCCGGCGAGAATCGAAAGCACGCCCGCAGCGCCGAAGATCTCGGCGCTCGTCGTGGCCGGGGGTTTGCCGCCCAGCGCCACACAGAGCTTGGCGAAGCAGGCGAAGCCGACGACGAGCATCGCCAGCGCCAGCAGGCTGTCGGTCGATCCTTTCATCTATCCCCCAGCCGCCTTCAATGGCGGAAGCCACCAGCCATCTTAGCGGAGCTTGGCGCGGAGGCTAAGTGCAAGACATCACACGAGGAACGATAAATGTGCTTTGGCCAAGCATGTCTTTTCGATCGAGTGATGCCTTCTCGGATTTACACGCCCGGCCGACCAAATCGCCATGCCCGGCTCTCTCGCACCGTGACCGACCGACACTGTGAGCAGAAAGCCACATTTTCCCAAGAATAGACGGGACTGCTAGCCGGCTTGGTTGACAGGAAAGGCCCTTGTGACATCGTCCGACGGGGATTTTTAGGAGAGCTTGGCATGAAGAAGATTTATGAGAGGCCTTCCCTGGTGAAAAAGGGCCGGCTTTCGGCAGTCACTGCGCAGGTGGCTCCATCCACACAGCCGCCGCCGCTGACTTAAACGATTTTGAGACAGTGATAAGGGGGTTATCATGAAGAAGACCTACGAGAAGCCGACCTTTGTCCGCAAAGGCAAGCTTTCGGCGACCGTTGCGGCAGTTGTTTCACTCGCCAACGGCGCGGCAGCGTAGTCGGACAGTCGGATTGCAACCTGCCGGCAGTACTCGCACGGAGCAGCCTGCCGGCGAAAGGCTGCGCATTTTCGGCACACTCTTCAGAGCGCCAGCACCAGATCATCTAGCACCATCTGCCAGTGATGCGTCGTCGACAGGCGTACACGCGTCACCGCCTTCAGCATCGGCGCGTGGTGAACCGGCGCCAGCGCCGACAGCGCGACGTCGTCGCGCGCGACCAACTCGTCCCCCAGCCAGCTTTCGACCAGCGCGGTCTCCCCCTCTGAGCGCAGCCATGCGGCAGTCAGCATCACCGAATGGAAGCCGAAGGGCGCAGCGCGGCTGAACTCTGCCGGATGGCCGCTGCTGGTGTAGGCGATGTAGGCGCCCGAGACGTTGCCGTTGACATAGCCCTCGCTGTTCTTGGTGTGGTCACGCGACATGGCGTTGAGATTGTACCAGCCGAGCCCGGCATGGCCCGACGGTATCTTGCACAGGCCGCGGGTGGTGACATCGTCGAAGCCGATGGTGCTGAGCGCCGCATCGGGCTCAAGCGCGCCGGGCGCGAGCAGGCCAAGCTCGGCCGGATAGGCCGACAACGCGAGGCGCCGGTCGAGCCCGCCGCCGGCAATCACGATCTCATCCGCTTCGCCCGCGAGAGTAAAGCGGAAGGCCTCGCCCGGGCTGAGCGGCCGACTGTCGAGCAGCCGGCCCTTGCCCATCACGGATA
>NZ_JHQR01000345.1 GCF_014843825.1 Mesorhizobium silamurunense | reverse complement strand
CCGCTCCTGGGGCCTGCTTTCGCGAGCGGGCGCGGCCGTGGCCGGCGCGCGCTCGGCTTGCTTCGGCTTGGCCCCGGCGAACCGGTTTATCGGCGTGTCTTCCAGCGCCTCGTCAACGCCGGCGCTGGCATAGAAGGCCAGCAGCTCGGCGATGTCGATCGGGTTGTTGGGAGAGGTGGCAGTCATGGCGGCACAATCGTCCGCGTGGCGATGATTTGCAACCGCCGTGAATTCGCCATCCAGCGCGACGTCCGTCAGCCTGTGGGAATGCGCGGATCCTGCACCAGATAAAACGTCCAGCGCGGCGTGTAGTCGGTGATCAGGAACGCGAAGGTCGCCGTCTTCAGCGGGTCGACCTTGCCGTTCTTGAACAGCAGCCGGTCATAGGGTTCGAACTGGCGGTCGAAATCGGCGAAGTTGCTGGAAACGATGTTGTCGGGCGTCTTGTTGCGCTGATCGAAGGATAGGCCGTCGCCGAATACGCTTGGCTGGTCGAGGATTTCCTGCAGCTCGAACTGGAATTCCACCCAGGGCAGCGCGCTGTTGTTGAGCACGTCGATGCGCATATACATCACGCCATTGGCGACGTCGCCGGCCTTGCCGAAGGCTTCGATCGGCCTGACGGCGCGGATGGTCAGCGTCACCGGTGTCGCCGAATTCAGCTCCTCGGTGATGACCAGCGGGTCATCCTTGGTGCCGATTCCGGAAGCGCCGGTGATGCGGAAGCCGCCAAGCTCGTCGGAAAAGGAGTAGGCGCCGGCCACCCACACTTTCTGCGTATCGGCCTGGGCGGCACCAAGCGAAAAGAGGAGCGGAAGAACCGCGCGGCAGAGCACGCCGGGCGTGAAGAGTAAGCGCTTCGATGAAAAGCCGGTTGGCTCGGGAGTGCGCATGAGGTCAAGTATTGCCGATAAGCAAGCCGTCGAACAATTAAAAACGTGCGTCCGGTGGTTCCCCTTCCAATCGGTTGGCCCTGCTGGATGCTTTGCCTGGCCTGATCGAATGGGCTTGCATCGCCAGAAAACCGCGACTTTTTGTCGAAATCGGCCTTGTTACGTCAGCGCCGGTTTCGCGTCGCGAATTGATGCGCTATGCAGCGCGTGAGCCAGCAAAATGCAAGAATATGGCAAGCCAGTGAGGGGTCGATGAGCGATATCGAACGCGAGAGCATGGAATTCGACGTGGTGATCGTCGGCGCCGGTCCAGCCGGCCTTGCCGCGGCGATCCGTCTGAAGCAGCTCAACCCCGACCTTTCCGTCGTCGTCTTGGAAAAGGGCGGCGAGGTCGGCGCCCACATACTGTCCGGCGCCGTCGTCGACCCGATCGGCATCGATCGCCTTTTGCCGGGCTGGCGCGAGGAAGAGGGCCATCCGTTCAAGACGCCGGTCACCGACGATCATTTCCTGGTCCTCGGCCCCGCCGGTTCGTTCCGCCTGCCCAATTTCCTGATGCCGCCGCTGATGAACAATCACGGCAACTACATCGTCTCGCTCGGCAATGTCTGCCGCTGGCTGGCGACCAAGGCCGAGGCGCTCGGCGTCGAGATCTATCCGGGCTTTGCCGCGGCGAGCCTTGTCTACAACGATGCCGGCGCCGTCACCGGTGTGATCACCGGCGACATGGGCGTCGAGAAGGACGGCACGCACGGCCCGGCCTACGCGCCGGGCATGGCGCTGATGGGCAAATACGTGCTGATCGGCGAGGGCGCGCGCGGCTCTTTAGCCAAGCAGCTGATCGCGAAATACCGGCTTGCCGACGGCCGCGAGCCGGGCAAGTTCGGCATCGGCCTCAAGGAACTGTGGCAGATCAAGCCGGAAAATCACAAGCCGGGGCTGGTGCAGCATTCCTTCGGCTGGCCGCTCGACATGAAGACCGGCGGCGGCTCCTTCCTCTATCATCTGGAAGACAATCAGGTGGCGGTCGGCTTCGTCGTCCACCTGAACTACAAGAACCCCTGGCTCTCGCCCTTCGAGGAATTCCAGCGCTTCAAGACGCATCCGGCGATCAGAGGCACCTTCGAAGGCGCCAAGCGGATCGGCTACGGTGCCCGCGCCATCACCGAGGGCGGCTGGCAGTCGGTGCCGAAGCTTTCCTTCCCGGGCGGCGTGCTGATGGGCTGCGCGGCCGGCTTCGTCAACGTGCCGCGCATCAAGGGCTCGCACAATGCGGTGCTGTCCGGCATGCTGGCGGCCGAACATGTCGCAGACGCCATTGCCGCCGGCCGCGCCAATGACGAGCTCGCCTCCTATGAAGACGCCTGGCGCGGCAGCGACATCGGCAAGGACCTGAAGAAGGTGCGCAACGTCAAGCCGCTGTGGTCGCGCTTCGGCACCATCGTGGGCGTCGGCATCGGCGGTCTCGACATGTGGCTGAACACGTTGTTCGGCTTCTCGCCCTTCGGCACGCTGAAGCACGGCAAGGCCGACTACGCGACGTTGGACCCCGCCTCCAAGCATCAGAAGATCGCCTATCCGAAGCCGGATGGCGTCTTGACCTTCGACCGGCTCTCATCGGTGTTTTTGTCCAACACCAACCATGAGGAAAACGAGCCGGTGCATCTGATCGTCGGCGACGCGGCGCTGCTGCAGCGCTCCGAGCACGACGTCTTTGCCGGCCCTTCGACCCGCTACTGCCCGGCAGGCGTCTACGAGTGGGTGGACAAGGACGGCAACGCCGCGGCCGATCCGTCGGCCAAGGACGTGCGCTTCGTCATCAACGCGCAGAACTGCGTCCACTGCAAGACCTGCGATATCAAGGATCCGAACCAGAACATCAACTGGGTGCCGCCACAAGGTGGAGAGGGTCCGGTCTATCAGGGCATGTAGAGGGCAATTGCCAAAGGCTTTGCGCTGCCCCTCACCCTCCCGCCGTGAAGAACGGAGAGGGGTGCCAGCGCCGGAGCTTGCCCCTACGGGAGAAGATGGCGGCAGCCAGATGAGGAGGCCTGCGTGCGGTACAGGTTGCGACAGCGCAACCTCAAGGCCGTTGAAACCGTCGCCTGCTTGTGTTTCCTTTCGCTGAGGATAGGGAGAGACGGCTATGCGGCTGGCGGTTCTGACATGCCTTGTCGCCCTCGGCGCGCTGTGCGCGCCGCAGGCTTCGGCCGGCACCACGGTGCTGGTCCAGACGCGTACCTATGACATTGCCGGTAATTCTGGCGCGGCGCTCATCGAGGCCATGGACAGCAAAGGCCCCAAGCACGGCTTCATGACCCATGCCATTGCCCAGACCGCCTACACGGTCGACTGGGAGCTCGGCGTGATCCAGGACAAGGGGTCGTGCCGGCTCAAGCAGGCAAACGGCACGCTCAATCTCTTCTACACCTTTCCGCGCGTCGCTTCGCCGGCCACGCCGGCGTTGAAGAAGCGCTGGGACCGGTTCTTCGCCGGCGTGCGTGCCCATGAGGAGACCCATGGCCGCATCGCCAGGCAAATGATGCGCGCCACCGAGCGGTCGATCACCGGCCTCCAGGTCGCGGACGATCCCTATTGCTACAAGACGCGCCGCGAGGCGCGCCAGCGTATCCAAACCGCCTATGCCGAATACGAGGCCAGGCAGAATGCCTTCGATGCTCGCGAGCACCGCGATGGCGGCCATGTCGCGCACCTGGTCGCGGCCTTGATGGGGAAGTAGGCCGAAGGCGGCTTCACGGGCTATTTCGAGTGGATCGAGCCCAGTCTAGCCGCGTGGCCCAGTAGAAAGGTTGTTCGCCGCCAGCGCTGACTCGTGCTCATCCTCGGGCTCTCGGCCATCGGGCCGTAACGAGAACTCGACCAGCACCGGCAGATGGTCGGAGCCGTCGTCTTCCAACCGCGTTGACGACAGGATCATCACCCCGCCCTTGCTGAACACCTGATCGATCGGCAGGCCGGCGAAGCGCCGCAGGAAGTCGGGCAACTTCCTGTGGATCCAGGTCGGCCCGGCCGACGGCATCACCGTCAGTCCGCCGAGCGAGGCGACGCGACGCACCGCCGCGCTCCACGGCACGGCGTTGCAGTCGCCGGCCATGATTGCGGTTTCGCCGAGCGCGCCAAGCGGCTCCGCCAGTTCGCCGATCTGCCAGTACTGCTCGTGCGGCCAGGGCCAGCTCAAATGGATTGCG
>NZ_JHQR01000357.1 GCF_014843825.1 Mesorhizobium silamurunense | reverse complement strand
AGCGCCGCCGCGCAGCGTATGGCGCGGGCCGGCCCGTCGAAGCGCGAGATCATCAATTCGCCATGCGTGCCGGCGACGCGCCCGCCATGGCGGCCGACCAGCAGCCGCCATGTTTCCTGGAAGCGCTGGCTCCGCTCGCTCCACATGCGATCGCCGAGCTTGGCCGTATCGTAGATACGCGTCACCAGCAGCGCGGCGAGCACGCGCTCGGTGTCGGCCACCGCCGGCTGGCCGGTCAGGAACTCCTCGACCAAGTCGGCCACCCCGTCGACGTCCCCGGTCCAGATCGGATGGTCGCGCCCGGGAATCTCGACCAGCCGGGCGCCATGGATCTTCCTGGCGAGGAAGCGGCTGGCCTCCGGGTCGATGCGCGCGTCGTTGCGGCGATGGATGATCAGCGTCGGCGCGCTGATCGCGGACAGGACGCCGCGCACGTCGATCCCGGCATTCATGCGGGCAAGCGCCGTCGCGGCGGTCGGGCTCGCCGACAGCCGCTCGAACCGTGCCCACCATTGCGAAAAGTGCGGATCGTCCACCCGGCCTGGCGCGAAATTGGGCAACGTGGCGCCGGTGCCCCAGGATGTCTCCGCTGTCTCGATGAAGGCTTCCAGCCGCTCAGGCGGCATCACCCATTTGTGGAAATGCGCATAGCCGCCATAGAGCACCAGCGCCCGCGTCCGCTCGGGGTAGGTCGCCGCGAACAGCATCGCCATCGGCGCTCCTTCCGAGGCGCCGAGGAGCGCCGCGCGGCCGCTGCCGGCAGCGTCCATCACCGCGCGCACGTCGTCCATCCGGGTCTCCAGGCTGGGCAGATGACGGCTGTCGACACGATCGGAAAGTCCGGTGCCGCGCTTGTCGAACAGGATCAGACGCGAGAAGACCGAGAGCCGTTTCAAGAGTCGGCTGTAGCCTTCGTCCTCCCATTGCAGGTCGAGATTGGAAATGAATCCAGGCACGAAGACGAGATCGAACGAACCCTGGCCGACCACCTGGTAGGCGATCCGCACATCTGCGCTACGGGCGTATCTGGTCTCGATAGGCCTCACGCAACTGCCCCGCCGGCCAGACGATTTCCTGTCTGCGACCATAGCAGAACCCCGCCACGCGCGGCAGACAAACTTTAGAGATCGAAAATGTTAGACCTTTGGCGCCGATGGCGCGCGGCAGCTCTTATTTGTGCGGAGCGGCGCCCTCGGCCTCGGGGGGCCTGGTATAGCCGAGGCTCTTGTCGGCCTGTTCGGGCGTCTTGGGCCGCTTGATCCTGGCCGAGGCGGCGATCACCAGGTCGTCGAAATCCTCTGGGTCGCCGTCGAGCAACTCGAAGAACTGCCGCCGCATCCGCGGCTCCCAGAACTTGTTGATGTGCTCGGCAACGCCGGTAATGCCTTCCTCGCGCGGCTTCGAATGGAAGAAGGTGGCGATCTGGTTGGCCATGCGCACCAGCTTTTCCCTGGTGTTGGCGATATGGTCTTCGTCATGCGACATGCTTGGCAACTCCGCAAGCCACCCGGTCAGGGTGGGTGAAAATATCGAAATCGTCGCCGCGCACCAGCGCCACCAGCGTCATGCCGGCGGCCTCTGCCGTGCGGATGGCAAGTGCTGTCGGCGCCGAGACGGCCATGATGATCGGCGCGCCGATGGCGGCCGTCTTTTGCACCATCTCCACCGACACGCGCGAAGTGACGACGACTGCACCGCTCGCGCCGTCGATGCCGGCTTTCGCCAGCGCGCCGGCAAGCTTGTCCAGCGCGTTGTGGCGGCCGACATCCTCGCGCGCCATCACGACGCCCTTGCCGGGAACATAGAAGCCCGCGGCATGCACCGCGCCGGTCTCCGTATGCAGCGGCTGCAGCTTAGACAGCAGCCTGACCGAACGGGTGACGTCCTCGGCCTCAAGCGTAAGCTTCGACGAACCGACCGCGTCGACCGAGCGCATCGCTTCCTCGATGGATTCGATGCCGCACAAGCCGCAGCCGACCGGTCCGGCCAGCCTGCGCCGCCGCGCCTGGAAGCGCGTGTTCGCCTTGTCTTTCAGCTTGATCTGGATATCGATGCCGGCGCCGAGATCCTCGACCTCGATCGCCTCGATCTCTTTCGGGTCGCCAACGATGCCTTCGGTCAGCGAGAAGCCCAGCGCGAAATCCTCGAAATCGGCGGGGCTCGCCATCATCACGGCGTGCGTGGTGCCGGCATAGGAGAACGCCACCGGCGTCTCCTCCGGCACCATGCGGTTCGCCGCCGCGGTGCCGCCGGCGCGACGCGCCAGCCGCGAGATTTGCGTCGTTGCTTTGCGGCGCGCGGCCAAGGTTACTCCGCCGCCTGCAACGGAGCGATCCGCCGGCTCTGGCGCGCCTGCTCGTTATAGTCCTTCTGCCAGTCGGTCGGGCCGTTGGACGGCGCCACCTGCACGGCGGTGACCTTGTATTCCGGACAGTTGGTCGCCCAGTCCGAGAAGTCGGTGGTGATCACATTCGCCTGCGTATCAGGATGGTGGAAGGTCGTGTAGACGACGCCCGGCGAGACGCGATCGGTGATCAGCGCCCGCAGCGTGGTTTCGCCGGAGCGGCTTGCCAGCCGCACCCAGTCGCCATCGCGGATGCCGCGGTTCTCGGCATCGTGCGGATGGATCTCCAACCGGTCCTCGGCATGCCACATGACATTCTCGGTGCGCCGGGTCTGCGCGCCGACATTGTATTGCGAGAGAATCCGCCCGGTCGTGAGCAGCAGCGGGTAACGCGGACCCGTCCGCTCGTCCGTCGCCACATATTCGGTGCGGATGAACTTGCCCTTGCCGCGCACGAAGCCGTCGACATGCATGATCGGCGTGCCGAGCGGCGCCTTCTCGTTGCAGGGCCACTGCACCGATCCGACACGGTCGAGCAGATCGAAGGAAACGCCGGCGAAGCTCGGCGTCGTCTTGGCGATCTCGTCCATGATCTCGGAGGGATGCGCGTAGTTCCAGTCGAGCCCGATGGCGCGGGCAAGCTCCTGCGTCGCCTCCCAGTCGGCATAGCGCGCCTTCGGCTCCAACACCTTGCGCACCATGTTGATGCGGCGCTCGGCATTGGTGAAGGTGCCGTCCTTCTCCAGGAAGGTCGAGCCCGGCAGGAAGACATGCGCGTAGTTCGCCGTCTCGTTGAGGAAGAGGTCGTGCACGACGACGCATTCCATCGCGGCGAGGCCAGCGGCGACATGCTTGGTGTCGGGGTCGTCGGACTGCAGGATGTCCTCGCCCTGGATGTAGATGCCCTTGAACGAGCCGTCGACGGCGGCATCCAGCATGTTGGGGATGCGCAGGCCGGGCTCTTCGTCCAGCTTCACGCCCCACAGGCTCTCATAGATGTCGCGCACGGCCTCGCCCGAGATGTGGCGATAACCCGGCAGCTCATGCGGGAAGGAGCCCATGTCGCAGGAACCCTGCACATTGTTCTGGCCGCGCAGCGGGTTCACGCCGACGCCCGGACGGCCGATATTGCCGGTGGCCATGGCAAGGTTGGCGATCGCCATCACCGTGGTCGAGCCCTGACTGTGTTCGGTGACGCCGAGACCGTAATAGATCGCGCCGTTGCCGCCCTTGGCGTAGAGCCGCGCAGCACCCCGGATCAACTCGGGATCGACGCCGGAGAGCTTGCCGACCGTCTCCGGGCTATTCTCCGGCAGGGCGACGAAGGACGCCCAGTCCTGGAACTCGGCCCAGTCGCAGCGCTCGCGGATGAAGGCTTCGTCGAACAGGCCCTCGGTGACGATGACATGCGCCAGCGCCGTCAGCACCGCCACGTTGGTGCCTGGCTTCAACGGCAGGTGATAGTCCGCTTCGACATGTGTCGACTTCACCATCTCGGTGCGGCGCGGGTCGAGCACGATCAGCTTGGCGCCCTGGCGCAGCCGCTTCTTCAGCCGCGAGGCGAAGACCGGATGGGCGGAAACCGGATTGGCGCCGATGATGACGGCGACGTCGGTGAACTCGACCGAGTCGAAATCCTGCGTGCCGGCCGAGGTGCCGTAGGTCTGGCCGAGGCCGTAACCGGTCGGCGAGTGACAGACGCGGGCGCAGGTGTCGACATTGTTGTTGCGGAAGCCCTGGCGCACCAGCTTCTGGACGAGATAGGTCTCCTCATTCGTGCAGCGCGAGGAGGTGATGCCGCCGATGGCGCTGCGTCCGTACTGGTACTGGATGCGGCGGAATTCCTTGGCGGTATGGGCGATCGCCTCTTCCCAGCTCACCTCGCGCCAGGGATCGCTGATCTTCTCCCGGATCATCGGCGACAGGATGCGGTCCTTGTGGGTGGCATAGCCATAGGCGAAACGGCCCTTCACGCAGGAATGGCCGTGGTTCGCCTTGCCGTCCTTGTAGGGCATCATGCGGATGACCTCGTCACCCTTCACTTCTGCCTTGAACGAGCAGCCGACGCCGCAATAGGCGCAGGTGGTGACGGCCGAGCGTTCCGGCATGCCCTTCTCGAGCACCGTCTTCTCGCGCAGCGCATCAGTCGGGCAGGCCTGCACGCAGGCGCCGCAGGAGACGCATTCGGAAGCGATGAAGTCTTCATGCATGCCGGCGACCATGCGCGATTCGAAGCCGCGGCCCTCGATGGTCAGCGCGAAGGTGCCCTGCACCTCTTCGCAGGCGCGCACGCAGCGCGAGCAGACGATGCACTGCGCCGGGTCGTAGGTGAAATAGGGGTTGGATTCGTCGCGGGCGATGTAGTCGACGGCCAGCGAGCCATGGCCGGGCGCCACGCCGTTCTCTTGCCTAACGTGGTTGCGGCCTTCGACGCCGTAGCGGTTCTCGGCGAGGCCGACCGACTTCGCCACCGCGTCGAACTCGCTGGCGCCGGTTCCGGCCTTCTCGTTCCAGCCGGCCGGATGGTCGGAAACGTAGAGCTCCATGACGCCGCGGCGGATGGCGTCGAGCCGCTCGGACTGGGTGCGCACTACCATGCCCTCACCGACCGGCGTCGTGCAGGAAGCGGGCGTGCCGCCGCGGCCTTCGATCTCGACCAGGCAGACGCGGCACGAGCCGAACGAGTCCAGCATGTCGGTGGCGCAGAGTTTCGGGATCTCGACCCCGCCCTCCATCGCCGCGCGCATGATCGAGGTACCTTCCGGCACGGTGATGCTTTGCCCGTCGACGATCAGCGTGACCTGATTCGTCGCTTTCGACTCCGGCGTGCCGTAATCGATCTCTTCGATGAGTGTCGGGAAGTCGGCTTTGATATTCATCTGCCAGCTCCTATTCGGCAGCCACGCGCGTCGGCGCCGGCTTGAAATCCTCGGGGAAATGCGTGATCGAGCTCATCACCGGGTAGGGCGTGAAGCCGCCCAGCGCGCAGAGCGATCCGAACTTCATCGTGTTGCAGAGGTCGGTGACCAGAGCGAGGTTCTTCTCCGCCTCTATTCCCGCCGCGACCTTGTCGAGAACCTCCATGCCGCGCGTCGAGCCGATGCGGCAGGGCGTGCACTTGCCGCAGCTCTCGATGGCGCAGAACTCCATGGCGAAGCGCGCCTGCTTCATCATGTCGGCGCTGTCGTCGAACACGGTGATGCCGGCATGGCCGATCAGCCCGTCCTTGGCCGAGAAGGCCTCGTAGTCGAACGGCGTGTCGAAAAGCGCGCGCGGGAAATAGGCCCCGAGAGGGCCGCCGACCTGCACCGCTTTCACCGGACGTCCCGAAGCCGTGCCGCCGCCGATCTCGTCGACGATTTCGCCCAGCGTCAGGCCGAAGGCCGTTTCGAACAGCCCGCCATGCTTGACGTTACCGGCGATCTGGATCGGGATCGTGCCGCGCGAGCGGCCCATGCCGAAATCCTTGTAGTAGGCGGCGCCCTTGTCCATGATGATCGGCACAGAGGCGAGGCTGATGACGTTGTTGATCACCGTCGGCTTGCCGAACAATCCTTGAATGGCAGGCAGCGGCGGCTTGGCGCGCACCACGCCGCGCTTGCCTTCCAGGCTGTTGAGCAGCGAGGTTTCCTCGCCGCAGACATAGGCGCCGGCGCCGACGCGGATTTCCATGTCGAAGGCGTTGGGCGAGCCCAGCACATTGACGCCGAGCACGCCCGCCTTGCGGGCGATAGCGACGGCCTTGTTCATCGTCGCCACCGCATGCGGATATTCCGAGCGAATATAGACGAAGCCCTTGGTTGCGCCGGTGGCGATGCCGGCGATCGCCATGCCTTCGATCAGCACGAAGGGATCGCCTTCCATGATCATGCGGTCGGCGAAGGTGGCGCTGTCGCCCTCGTCGGCGTTGCAGACGATGTATTTGCGCTCGGAGGTCGTATCCAGCACCGTCTTCCATTTGATGCCGGTCGGGAAACCGGCGCCGCCGCGGCCGCGCAAGCCGGACTCGGTCACCTGTTTCACGATGTCGGCCGGCGCCATGGCGACCGCGTTCTCAAGACCCTTCAGGCCGCCATGCGACTTGTAGCTGTCGAGCGACAGCGGATCGATGACGCCGCAGCGGGCGAAGGTCAGCCGCGTCTGCTTGGCGAGGAAGGGGATCTTGTCGGGCGCGCCGAGCCAGCGCTTGTGATGGCCGCCCTTGAGGAAGCCGCTGTCGAACAGGCTCTTGACCTCCGACGGCTTCACCGGCCCGTAGGCGACGCGGCCCTCGGCGGTCGCCACCTCGATCATCGGCTCCAGGAAATAGGCGCCGCGCGAGCCGTTGCGCACGATCTTGGCTTCGACGCCGCGTTCCTTGAGCTCTTTCTCGATCGCTTTGGCGACTTTTTCGGCGCCGAGCGCCAGCGCGCCGGAATCGGCAGGGATGTAGATGCGCGGGATCATGAACGCACCTCCGCGACGATCTCTTCGATCTTCTCGTCGTCAAGCCGGCCGATCACTTCCCCGTCCAGCATCGCCGACGGCGAGCAGGCGCAAAGCCCGAGGCAATAGACCGGCTCCAGTGTAACCGATCCGTCACGGGTGGTCTCGTGGAAATCGATGCCGAGCAACTGCTTGACCTTGGCGGCGACGACGTCCGAGCCCATCGACTGGCAGGCTTCCGCCTGGCAGAGCTTCAGCACATGCCTGCCGGCGGGCTGGGCGCGAAAATCGTGATAGAAGGTGACGACGCCGTGCACTTCTGCCCTGGAGAGGTTCAGCCCGTCGGCAATGACCGGAAGTGCTGCCTGCGGCACATGGCCGAACTCCTCCTGGATGCCGTGGAGGATCGGCAGCAGCGGACCTTCGAGGTCCTTCAACTCCTCGATGATCGCCGCTATGCGCGACGCGATCTCGGTACTTGCAGGCTGCATCGGCATGCAGCGCCCTCCCTGGTCGTGGCGGCCCAATGTATGTCACCCCATCATATAGAGCGGTTTCGGGGCAACGACATGCACAGGGCGCAATATCGCTAAGTCCTTACGAAATCAGAGGAAACCCTCTAGATCAATAAAGCCGTCTCGTTGCTCGATAGAAATTTTCTATCAAAAACGCGCAGCCTGCATTGTCTAACCTAGCGGTGGGCGCGGAAATCGTCTGCCAGCGCCATTGCCTCGTCCAGCAGCGCCTGCACCAGCGGCGTATGCGGCTCGCGCGGCGCGGCCACCAGACCGACGGTGTGGCTGGCATCGGGCTCAACGATCGGAATGGCCCGGATCGGCTCTGAAAAGCCGAATGTTTCCGCGAGGTTGAGCGGCATGATCGACGACCATTTGCCGGTCCGGATATGCGAGAACAGCACGATCATCGAGTTGGATTCCAGCGTCGGCCGCACCTGCACGCCGGCTTCCGCCAGATGCTGGTCGATGATGCGCCGGTTCTGCATGTCCGGCGTCAGCAGGCACAGCGGCAACTGGCTGATCTCGGCCCACGTCACTTTGTCGCGGTCGGAATAGGGATTTCCGACTGCCGTGATCAGCTGGTAGCGCTCGTCATAGAGCGGCACGCTGGTCACCCGCCCGAGCGGTTCGTTGTCGAGATAGGTGATGCCGGCATCGACGTCGAAATTGCCGAGCAGCGACAACACCTCGATCGAGGTGCGCGACAGGATCGAGAAGGTGACGCCCGGATGCTTTTCGCGGAACGGCGTCGTCAGCCGCGCCACCATCGCCAAGGCGGTCGGGACGGCGGCGATGCGGATGCGGCCGGCAAGGCCGTGGCGCGCCGCCCGCATCTCCTCGCGCATGGTCCGTGAGTCGCCGACGATGCGGCGCGCCCAGACCAGCACCTGCTTGCCTTCCGGCGTCAGGCCCTGGAAGCGCGAACCGCGCAGCACCAGCATGACGCCGAGCTGTTCCTCGAGCTGCTTGATGCCGGCCGACAGTGTCGGCTGGGTGACGCCGCACACTTCGGCCGCGCGGCCGAAATGCTCTTCCTTGGCTAAAGCGATGAAGAATTCCAGCTTGTCGATCATATCATCCGATCCACGGTTTGCCCAAGGTCGGGGAAATCGTCTTGCCGCGCAAGACACACGCATAATCGGACCTCGTCCACATTTTTGAGCCGGCTATCTGTTTTCCCGCGCCGCGCATGGCGCTATGTGGGATAAGCGGAAGCAGGGAGGACGAGATGCTGGGTTGGTTTCGCAGGCTGTTGCCGCGCGAGGATCGCTTCTTCGAGCTGTTCGAACGGCATTCGCGCACGGTGGTCGGCGGCGCCGAGGCGCTTGAGCAGCTTCTCCAGGGCAGGGACATCGACCGCTGGTGTCAGAAGATCGTCGATCTGGAGGACGAAGCGGACGGCATTACCGCGGAGGTCCTGCTTGCCGTCAGGCGCTCCTTCATCACGCCCTTCGACCGCGGCGACATCAAGGATCTGATCCAGTCGATGGATGATGCCATCGACACGATGCACAAGGCCGTCAAGACGGTGAAATTGTTCGAGATGAGGGAATTCGATCCGCTGATGCGGGAAATGGGCGGCGTCATCGTCCAGGCCGCCCGACTGGTCGCAGAGGCGATCCCGCTGCTCGGCAAGGTGGGCGCAAACGCCGCGCGGCTCAATGCCATTGCCGAAGAGGTCATGCGCGTCGAGGGCCGTGCCGACGACTTGCATGAGCAGGGTCTCAAGGATCTGTTCAAGCGGCACGGCCGCAGCGACCCCATGGCCTATCTAATCGGTTCCGAGATCTATGGCCAACTGGAAAAGGTGGTCGACCGTTTCGAGGACGTCGCCAACGAGATCAGCGGCATCGTCATCGAGAACGTGTAGCGATGGACGCCACGATCGCCTTTCCCTTGCTGGTCGGCCTCGTAGCAGTGGCGCTGTTCTTCGATTTCTTGAACGGCCTGCACGATGCCGCCAATTCGATCGCGACCATCGTCTCCACCCGTGTGCTCAGACCGCACTACGCGGTGTTCTGGGCCGCTTTCTTCAATTTCATCGCCTTCCTGTTCTTCGGCCTGCATGTCGCCGAGACGGTGGGAAAAGGCATCGTCGATGCCGACATCGTGACACCGGCGGTGATCTTCGCCGCGCTTGTCGGCGCCATCTTCTGGAACATCGTCACCTGGATCGCCGGCATTCCGTCGAGCAGCTCGCATGCGCTGATCGGCGGACTGGTCGGCGCCGGCGTCGCCAAGGCCGGAACGGGCGCCATCGTCTGGTCCGGGCTCGGCAAGACGGTCGCGGCGATCGTCCTCTCGCCGGCGACCGGATTCGTGCTGGCGCTTGTCCTCATCCTCGTCGTCTCATGGCTGTTCGTGCGGCAGACGCCGTTCGCGGTCGATAACAGCTTTCGCGTCCTACAATTCTTCTCGGCGTCCCTCTATTCGCTGGGGCACGGCGGCAATGACGCGCAGAAGACCATGGGCATCATCGCCGTGCTGCTCTATTCGCAAGGCATGCTCGGCCAGAGCTTCTACGTGCCGCTCTGGGTGGTCATCACCTGCCAGTCGGCCCTGGCGCTGGGCACGCTGCTCGGAGGCTGGCGCATCGTTCACACCATGGGCTCGAAGATCACGCGGCTCAATCCCATGCAGGGCTTCTGCGCCGAGACCGGCGGTGCGATCACGCTTTTTGCCGCCACCTGGCTCGGCGTTCCGGTGTCGACCACCCACACAATAACAGGAGCCATCATCGGCGTGGGCGCTGCCCGCCGCGTCTCGGCTGTGCGCTGGGGCATAGCCGGCAATATCGTCGTGGCATGGGTCATCACCCTGCCGGCGACGGCGGCGATTTCGGCGTTGACCTACCTCGCCACGCGGTTGGCCGCATGATGCGGCCTGCCGCGTCTGAGGGCGAAGCTATTTGCCCACGAGATTTAAAATGTTCCCGTCGGGATCCTTGAACCAGGCGACTTTCATGCCGTGGCCGACATGAATATCACCTTCGAGCGATAGGCCGGGCATGTCGTAGTGCTCGAAGGTGACGCCCTTCGACCGCAGCGACTTGACCATCGGCTCGATCTGGTCGCCGACCTCCCAGGTTACCGCGGTCGCCTTGTTGGTCCCGGCGAATTGCGAATGATAGACGTTGATAAGCGTGTCGCCGCTTTTGTAGACGATCAGTTCGCCGCCCATGTCGTCAACCTGCTTGAGGCCCAGTGTTCCCACGTAGAAAGCCTTGGCCCTCTCCAGGTCCTTCACCGCGAGATTGGCTGTGGCATTGCTGTGTTCGAGCATGACTGTCTCCTTTCTCCATCGGCTGCTCCCTGCTGGCTGCCGCCGAAACCAGGAAGATAGCGTTGCATTGTCTTCTGGCGACCGCAGCCTGTGCAGTCGGGATGCGTCTTTCTGGAAGACGAAAGGCGCCCGCAAAACCCGACACGCGAGTGCAAGTTTTTGAAGGCATGTCGCCGCAAATGCCGTTCCGAAGCTTGGTTCTCTCCGGGAACTGCATTATCTGAACCGGCAAACGCTTGGGAAAAAGCTCATGTCCGTCAGCAAAGAAACCGTCATCGAGCGCCTGAAGACGGTCAATGGACCGGATTTCACCGGCAATATCGTCGACCTCGGCCTGGTCTCGGAGATTTTCATCGCCGACTCCAAGGTGTTCTTCTCGATAACCGTTCCCGCCGCCCGCGCGCAGGAGATGGAACCGCTGCGCGCCGCCGCCGAGCGGGTGGTGAAAGCCATCCCCGGCGTCGTCAACGCCGTCGTCGCGCTGACGGCGGAGAAGAAGGGCGGCGGCATGGAAGCACCGGTTCGGCCGCGCCCGGCTCCGCAGGCA
>NZ_JHQR01000344.1 GCF_014843825.1 Mesorhizobium silamurunense | reverse complement strand
CCCTCCCGGCGCGGCGAGGCGTTGCTTAGCCAGCCCTGCCACCACGGCAGGCCGGGGCAAGTTGCCTTCCACCCCGGCATGCCGGATGCGACGAGCTTTCCCTTCGGCGTCTGGGGCCGGCTGGTCGCGCGCCGCGCCAGCCATGGCGGCGAAACCCTGTTCGGCACCTATGACGTCACCGGCCACCCAGCGCTGAAGGAGGCGATCGCCGGCTATTTGTTCTCCGCGCGCGGCGTGCGCTGCCGGCCGGAGCAGATCGTGATCACCACCGGCGCGCAGGCCGCCTTCGATCTTCTCGCCCGCCTGCTGCTCGATCCCGGCGACACGGTGTGGATGGAGGAGCCCGGCTATTACGGCGCCAAGGCCGCCTTCACCGTGGCCGGCGCCCTGATCCTGCCCATCCCGGTCGACCAGGAGCGCGGTTGGCGCTTAGAGCATGATCCCGAACCGAAGGTCAGCGAAAGCAAAAAGTGGGAACCGGTTTTCGGAGAAAGATCATGCTCCAACAAAGAGTTAGACCGTGATGGCGATTCAACGAAACGCCATCACGGTCTAGACGCGCCGGACTTTTCGCCCCGCCTCATCTATGTGACGCCGGCCTGCCAGCATCCGCTCGGCATCACCATGCGCATGGAGGAGCGGCTGCGCCTGCTCGACATCGCCGAGACCGCTAACAGCTGGGTGATCGAGGACGATTTCGACGGCGAATACCGGTTTCAAGGCCGGCCGGTGCCGGCGATCCAGAGCATGGACCGCTCCGGCCGCGTCATCTATGTCGGCACCTTCGCCAAGCTATTGTTCCCGGCGCTGCGCATCGGCTTCATGGTGCTGCCCATCGAGCTTGCGGGCCGCATCGTCAACGCGCTCTCCACCACCGGCCAGTTCGCGCCGCTGCTGCTGCAGGCAGCGCTCGCCGACTTCATCACCGAAGGCCACATGAACCGTCACCTGAAGCGCATGCGCCGCATCTACGCCCAGCGCCGCCAGCTTTTCCGCGAGATCGTGACCGAACGCCTGCGCGACGAGATCACGCTCTCCCCAGCCGAAGCCGGCATCCAGGTGGTGGGGTATCTCAAGGAGGGCATCGACGACATCAAGGTCAGCCAAGCCGCCGCGAAGAGGGCCATCAACGTTTCGCCGCTGTCGAAATATTTCCAGAACACGGCGGCGACGCAGGGGCTGGTGCTGGGCTACGCGGCCTGTGATGCGGCGCAGACGCGGGAAGGCGTGGAGCGGCTGGCGGCGGCGATACGCGAGACGCTGGGGTGAGCGATCGCCTACGGCAGCGCCACCCCCTCTCCGGCCGCTGCTTTGGGTGGAAAGAGACCCAATCGTCGATCGTCGGCGGGACAGCGCCCCCCTCTGCCCTACCGGGCATCTCCCCCACTTGGGGGGAGATCACGCGCTCGGATGTTTTCGCCAATCTCCAACGTTGCAAACGGAGAGCCGGCGCCGAAGCTGCCAATCTCCCCCCAAGCGAGGGAGATGTCCGGCAGGACAGAGGGGGGCGCGAAGGAACTCGACCGTGCAAGCCCAAGCTCCCTCGATCGCCAGGCTGCCTCACGCCTGCCGCGCCACCACCTCGGCATAGCGCTCCAGATAGAGCGGCCAGCCCTGATCGCCGTCGACGCCGTCGCGCACGCTTTCCCAGCCCTGGCCGTGGCGCTCGAGATTGCGGTGCTCAAGCTCGACGCGGGTGCGCTCCGTGGTTTCGGCGATGAACCGCACTTCCCATTCGCTGGTCTTGGCCGGATCAGTCTCGATCCGCCATTGCGGGCTGATATCCCAGCTGAGCAGCACGCGGTTGGGCGGCTCATAGGCCAGCACGCGGGCCCAGCGGCACTCGCTGCCGTCGACGCCACGGTCATAAACATGGCCGCCGACCCGCGGCTCGAACACCGTCTCGGCGATCTTGACCGGCAGCAGATTGTGCTCGGCCGGTTTGAAGCTGCCGAAGCCTTCAGTGAAAACCTTGAAGGCGCGCTCGATCGGCGCCTCGACCACGACGGATTTTTTCACGGACGCAATGGGGACTCGGGTGTTCATGATGACTCCTCTGGTGGGGTCTCGACGGCCAGCTTGTAGGCCGCGAGCGTCTTGCTCCAGAACCGGTCGAGCCAGGCGCGCATCTGGCCAAGCCCGTGCGGGTCGATGTGGTAGACGTTGCTGGCGCCCTTCGGCTCCGCGCGCACCAGCCGCGAATCCCTGAGCACCTTCAGATGCTGCGACACCGCCGACTGCGACACGGCGACCTGCCGCGTGATCTCCACCACCGAACTCGGCCGCTCCGCGATCAGCTCGAAAATCTGCCTGCGGGTGGTGTCGCCCAGGGCCGCGAGTTGTGCGCTATCAACAGTCATGACTTATGATTAGTCTGGACTGATGATGGAGTCAAGCGGTGGAGCGAGGGCGGCAGCCGCGTCCCGGTCAGAGAGCTAGAAAAAATTTGCCCTTCCCGAGAGATGGGTGACAGTT
>NZ_JHQR01000346.1 GCF_014843825.1 Mesorhizobium silamurunense | reverse complement strand
CGGCGGCTCGGCGGGCGCCGGAGCCTTTTCGCCGCCGCTTCTGCCAAAAACATAATACGCAACAACGGCCAGGATAATGACAACAAGGGCGATCAACCACCCGCTGCCGCCACCACCCGACGAGGGAGGCGTGCTCGGAGGGGTGAAGGGGTCATTAGGGTTCGCCATGAAACGTGTCCTCCTTGGAATGAAAGGCTTCAATCAACAGCCATCAACGCGCGATTCCACAATCGGTTTCACGCGGGCGGGCGGAAAGCGCTGAAAAACCGG
Organism: Mesorhizobium silamurunense; assembly: GCF_014843825.1. Taxonomy (GTDB): domain Bacteria; phylum Pseudomonadota; class Alphaproteobacteria; order Rhizobiales; family Rhizobiaceae; genus Mesorhizobium; species Mesorhizobium silamurunense. The sequence goes on along the minus strand of NZ_JHQR01000346.1, from coordinate 9,907 downwards.
CATTTTCCGCTCCCCAGCCGCCAGACGACTCAGTTGACGGCGGTAACAATATACCCCGCCTTGCGGAAATCTTCGACCAGTCCGTCAGGGCCGGGCAGATGCAACGCGCCGACCGCCATGAAGGCGTTGCCCTTGGCCAGAATCGGCATGGCGTGGGCGACCATAACCTTGTTGCGGCTGGTGATCATGGTCTGCTCGAAGGCGGCATAGCCGGCCTGGTCGTCCGCGGCGTCGGGCAGCACGGTGCGGAACAGCGGCCAGAACATGCCGACCTCGCCGCGCTGGTAGAGGACGATCATGGTCTCGTTGACGTCGTTCACCCTGTCGCCGAGCTTCAGCGTCTCGACCAGCCCCTTCATGTGGTAGGCAAGCGGCAGCGAGGCCATGGCGCGCAACTGGTCGACGGCGGTTTCCAATCCCTCGACGTCCTTCCCGGACGCTTTGGCGTTCGAGGCCAGCTTGACGTCCAGCACCGGCGCGCCAGCGGCCTGGCGCGCCACCTCGCAGGCCGGCAGCGCCACCATGGCCGACAGGATCCACGGCTTCATCTTGGCGACCGTCAGGGGCGGGATGCCGCGTGCGTCGAGCCCCTTGTTCAGCACGGCCACGTCTTCTGGCGACAGCAGCGAGGACAGCGTCGTGTTGTCGGTGAACATCATCAGGCCAGGTTCGGCGGCCATGGCGGCCATCATCTTGGCCTTGTCGAGCGCGTCGGTGGTTTCGATGATGACGGTGTCGGCGCCGTCATAGGCTCTCTGCGCCATGGCCGGCAGCGTGATGACGCGCTGGTCGGTGATGTGCATGGTGCCGAACAGGAAGGACGGCCTTTCGCCCGGTTTCTCCAGCTTCCACAGCAGGCCCTTGCCGTTCGGAACGGCGGCGGCCTCGGTCTCAACCTTCTTGAAGGCGGCGGGATCGCTCTTTGAAAGACTTGCCAGCAGATCGCTGCCGCCACAGGCGGCCGCTTCGGCATGCGCCCTGCCGGCCAGCAGCACGACCACGAGGAACGAGGAAAAACAGCACGTTGAGCGCTGCGAGCAGTCTCAGCGAGACGAGAGCCGCGCGGTCGGCGATGGCGATGACGCGTTTCATGGTGAGCTTCTTAAGCGGAAAAAGCGGCAAAACGGTTAATCCGCGGGCCGAAATGTTTTCGACCGGCTCCGACTTCCCGGCGCAGACGTTTGACGGGCGGCCCGCACCATCTCCAACTCATGCAATCCGCCAGTAGTTTCGATGCTCCCTGCAGTCGGAGCGGTCCAACCCGTTGCTTGATTTAACGGGAGCGATTGCGCCGAAAACGCCAATCCCCTAGATCATGCGACCCGAAAGCGTCCGGCAGGGGACCCGCGTGATCATCGACAGTGCTGCCTTCGAGCGCTACCGGCGCTCGCCGAACGAGAAAACCACCCCGTTCTGGCTCCTGCTGGGAACGGCGATCGTCGTTTTCTTCTGGCTCGCCATGACGCTTGTCGTGCTCGTCGCCGGCACCATCGCCTTCATCGTCTTGCGCCTCCCCGGCCCGGCGACCGGACAGCCGATCCAGGATTTCCTTGCCTCGCCCGTCGGCATCCTCACCGCGCTGGCGTCTTTTGCCGGCATCTGGATCGGTCTCTGGGTGGCGATGCGCTTCGTGCATGGCGAGCCGCTCTCGGCGCTGATCGGCGCAGACCGCCGCATCTCGCGCGGCGGTTTCCTCAAAGGCCTCGCCGCGGTTCTGATCACCTCCTTGTTCTCGGAGGTCCTACTCTATTGGCTGCAGCCGGAGATCACCCGCGGATCAATCGCCTTCTCGTCCTGGCTGCTCTTCCTCGTGCCGATCGTGCCGCTCGCCTTCCTGCAGACCTCGTCGGAGGAGGCTCTGTTCCGCGGCTATCTGCTGCGCGGCCTTGCCAGCCGGTTTGGCAGCCCGCTGATCTGGGCCGCGCTGCCGGCGCTTCTCTTCGCCGCGCTGCATTGGAGCTCGGCCTCGTCGTTTGCCATCAATGCCTGTGTGCTGGTCTCGATCGCCACCTTCGCGCTGCTGCTGACGCTGCTGGTCTATGTGACCGGCAATTTGGGCGCTGCCTTCGGCGCCCATCTCGGCAACAACCTGACCGGCTTCCTGCTCATCTCGCACCAGCAGGGCTACAATTCCTTCGCCCTGTTCACCGCCAAGCCGCTCGAAGGCCCCGGCTGGACGAGTTGGGACGCTGTTCTCATCGCCGCGATCGGCATCGCGAGCACGCTGCTGACGATGCTCTTGCTTCTGCATCGCCGCTCGCCCCTGAAGGTCGGGCCGGAGGGACCATGATCCAAAAAGGCGGAAACCGGATTCTGGACCGGATCATGGCCAGGCAGAAAACCGGCGGGCTCACCTGATGCGCATCACGCTGGTGGCGGAACGCGCCATTCCCTGCAAAGGCTATGGCGGCACCGAGCGGCAGGTCGACTGGCTGGCAAAAGAGTTTTCGCGCCTCGGCCACAAGGTGGTCCTGATTGCCGGTCGCGGCTCTAGCCATCCGCTATGCGAAGTGCGGCAGGCGTCTTCGGCCGCCGAATGCCGCGCCGCAATCCCGGCCGACGCCGACATCGTGCATTTCAATGGCTGGTACATCGAGACAGCGCGCCCGGCGCTCTACACGATGCACGGCTTTGACCCGGAATTTACGAAAAAGAGGCAGAACTGGAACTTCGTCAGCGCCAGCCATGCGCGCAACCACGGACGGGAAACCTTCGTCTACAATGGCTTTCCGATCGACGCCTATCGCCTGTCCGCCGGCAAGACGAGCCGGCTGCTGTTCCTGGCCGGCATCGCCCGCGCCGGCAAGAACCTCAACCGGGCCGTCGATCTCGCCAGGGCCTTCGATTTCCAGCTCGACATCGCCGGCGGCTCGCGCTGGCAGCTTCTGCAACGAACGAAAGTCCGCCGCCAGGGCGTCTTCTTCAAGAGCCTCAGCCGCCGCTTCCGCTACCACGGCACCGTCGACGGCGAAGAGAAGCTGCGCCTGCTGGGTGGGGCCAGGGCCTTTCTCAACCCGATTGCCTGGGAAGAGCCGTTCGGCATGGCGCCGGTCGAGGCGATGCTGTGCGGCACGCCGGTGCTGACGACGCCGCGCGGCGCGCTGCCGGAAATCGTCGACGATGCCACCGGACGCCTCTTCGATACCGATGCGGAGTTCGAGCAAGCCTTGGCTGACATCGCCGCGCTTTCGCCCGAACCGTGCCGTGAATCCGCCGCCGATCGGTTTCCCATTGCCCGGACGGCACAAGGATATCTCGATCTCTATACGCGCATCCTGGATGGCGAGGCGCTGGCTTGAACCGGCTGCTGACGGCCGCCAACTTCAAGCGATTGCGCAGGGCTTATCACCCGACACCTTGACTCTCGGGTCGTTTTCCTGTCTAGACGCGCACGAATTCCGCGACGAGTACACCTCCGCGAAAGCCGACCAGGACGCCGACGCCTCTTTGAGGCAAGAGCTGTAAACCGATCCTGGAGGCCAACACCCGGCAGCGCGATGCGCCCCCGGGTGCTTTTTGGCTTTGTGCTTTTGCTTGGCGGCCCGGCGCGAACGCACTACCTCTCGGGCATCATTCGGATGCCAGGGAAAGGAAAAGAATGTTTGAATCCCTTCAGGAGCGCCTTGGCTCCATTCTGAACGGCCTGACCGGCCGCGGCGCGCTGTCCGAGGCGGATGTCTCGGCAGCGCTGCGCGAGGTGCGACGCGCGCTGCTCGAGGCGGACGTCGCGCTGGAGGTGGTGCGTTCCTTCACCGACAAGGTGCACGAGAAGGCGGTCGGCGCCGCGGTGCTGAAGTCGATCAAGCCCGGGCAGATGGTCGTTAAGATCGTCCATGACGAGCTGGTCGACATGCTCGGCGCCGAAGGCGTCGCCGTCGACCTCAACGCGCCGGCGCCCGTCGTCGTCATGATGGTCGGCTTGCAGGGTTCCGGCAAGACGACGACCTCGGCCAAGATCGCCAAGCGCCTGACCGAGCGGCAGAACAAGAAGGTCCTGATGGCCTCGCTCGACACGCGGCGCCCCGCCGCGCAGGAGCAGCTGCGCCAGCTCGGAGAGCAGGTGAAGGTGGCGACGCTGCCGATCATCGCCGGCCAGAGCCCGGTCGATATCGCCAAGCGTGCCGTGCACGCGGCCAGGCTCGGCGGCCATGACGTCGTTATCCTCGACACCGCCGGGCGCACCCATATCGACGAGCCGCTGATGGTCGAGATGGCCGACATCAAGAAGGTGTCCTCGCCGCACGAGATCCTGCTGGTCGCCGACTCGCTGACCGGCCAGGACGCCGTCAACCTCGCCAAGAGCTTCGACGAGCGCGTCGGCATTACCGGCCTGGTGCTCACCCGCATGGACGGCGACGGCCGCGGCGGCGCGGCGCTTTCGATGCGCGCCGTCACCGGCAAGCCGATCAAGCTGATCGGCACCGGCGAAAAGATGGACGGGCTGGAGGAATTCCATCCCAAGCGCATCGCCGACCGCATTCTCGGGATGGGCGACATCGTCAGCCTTGTCGAGAAGGCCGCCGAGACCATCGACGCCGAGCAGGCGGCGGCGATGGCCAAGAAGATGCAGTCGGGCAAGTTCGACCTGAATGACCTTGCCGCGCAGCTTCAGCAGATGTCGAAGATGGGCGGCATGGGCGGCATCATGGGAATGATGCCCGGCATGGGCAAGATGAAGGACCAGCTTGCCGCCGCCGGTTTCGACGACAAGATGTTCCGCCGCCAGCTCGCCATCATCTCCTCGATGACCAAGGCGGAGCGCTCCAACCCCGACATCCTGAAGCACTCGCGCAAGAAGCGTATCGCCGCCGGCTCCGGCACGGATGCTGCCGAGATCAACAAGCTATTGAAGATGCATCGCGGCATGGCCGACATGATGAAGGCGATGGGCGGCAAGGGCAAAGGCGGCGGCCTGATGCGCGGCATGATGGGCGGCCTTGCCTCGAAGATGGGCCTTGGCGGCATGATGCCGGGCGGCGGCATGCCGGACCTCTCCAAGATGGATCCCAAGCAGCTCGAGGCCCTGCAGAAGCAGGCCCAGGCTGCCGGCCTCGGCAAAGGCCTGCCGGGCGGGATGCCCGGCGGGCTTCCCGGTGGTGGGTTGCCGGGCCTGCCCGGCGGCATGAAGTTGCCGGGCCTTCCGAGCCTCGGCGGCGGTGGGCTGCCCGGCCTTGGGAAGAAGAAGTGAGGGGGCGATGAACGAGGAGAAGGACATGGCCGACGCACGCGCCGTTCTGGCGGGCTACCGCGCTTCGATCGACAATATCGACGCCGCCCTCATCCATATGCTGGCCGAGCGCTTCCGCTGCACCAAGGCGGTCGGCGTGCTCAAGGCCGAGCATGGCCTGCCGCCTGCTGATCCGGCGCGCGAGCAGCAGCAGATCGCCCGCCTTCGCCAACTGGCGAAGGATGCGAACCTCGATCCGGATTTCGCGGAGAAATTCTTGAACTTCGTCATCCGCGAAGTGATCCGGCATCACGAACAGATCGCCGCCAACAACGGCGCTGCCAAAGCCGGCTAATCAAGTGCATGTCGCCCAAAACTGCGCAGCGGTTTTGGGACAACGACTTGCACAAAGCCAAAAACCCGATCAACGAAATCAGAGCTTTTAGGAGATAAAGAATGGCACTGAAGATCAGACTGGCCCGCGCGGGCTCGAAGAAGCGCCCCTACTACCACGTCGTCGTCGCCGACGCCCGTTCGCCCCGCGACGGCCGTTTCATCGAGGCGCTCGGCTCGTGGAATCCGCTGCTGCCGAAGGACGGCGAGCGCGTCAAGGTCGACGCGGACCGCGTCAAGCATTGGCTCTCGCATGGCGCCCAGCCGACCGACCGCGTGCTGCGCTTCCTCGACGAGGCCGGCATCGCCAAGCGCGAAGCCCGCTCGAACCCGAAGAAGGCCGAGCCCGGCAAGAAGGCGCAGGAACGCGCCACCCTGCTGAAGAAGGCGCAGGAAGACGCCGCTGCTGCCGTTGCCGCGGCGACCGCCGCGCCGGCCGAGGCCGAAGCCGCGACCGCCGAGTAATCCCGGCCTTTCTTCGCCAATGCATGTCGCCCCAAAGCGCGCAGCGGTTTGGGAGAACGACATGCATCAAAACAAAGGCTTAAAGCGCGTCGCTTGAATCCGCTTCAGTGCGACGCGCATTAACGGAAACGGCGGGCCCTTGCCCGCCGTTTTTCTTTGGCCTGATGCCTCAATAGCCTTGCGGGCAGCGCGCGATGTAGACGCGCCCGTAGCGATCGCGGTACCGGCACTGGCCGCTTTCGCTGGCGTGGCCGATCAGTGCGCCTGCCACCGCGCCGACGGCGCCGCCGACAACCGCTCCCTGTACCGGATCGTTGGCAACGGCGGCGCCGACAGCCGCGCCGCCCAGGCCGCCGATCGCGGCGCCTTTCTCGGTTTGCGAACACGCGCCGAGCGCCGTCGCCAACACCAGAATGACCATCGCTTTCTTCATTGTGGTTCCTCTCTCACGCGGATCGCCGTCCTCGCCGCCATGTCTTTAACTCGCAGACGGCTAATTTGATCCCGAAGGCAATGAAGATTGCCGGCGCAACCTGCGCCGGCGGCCTTTTATATACTTGAAACTATTAGATTTTATCGTTCGGCGAAGCGCTTCAGATTGTCGAGTCCAGCCTCGAAATCCTTGCCGATCAGCGCATCGAAATTCATGAATAGGCTCATCAGCTTGGCGATGAACGGCCGGCCGCCCCGCATTGTCCAGGTGACGGACGTGTTCCCGCCAGACGGCGACAAGGTGAAGTCGACGCTATTGCTGGCCCGGAACGGCTTTTCGAAATCGAGCCTCAACGAGACCAGGGATGACGGCACCGAGTTGACGATCTCCATGCGGCCCTTTCCGGCCTTGCTGTTGCCCTCCCAGGCGTAGGCGGCGCCTTTGCCGTTTTCGGCGCCTGAAAGCGTGCGTTTCATGTTCGGATCGAGCTTTTCGAAGGGCGACCAGCTCGGCCAGTGCTTGAAGTCGTTGATCAGCGGGAAGATCGTCTCGGCCGGCGCCTTGATGCTGGCGGAACGGCTGACGACGAAATCGTTCGGCCGTGACGCGGCAAGGATGAGCACGGCGGCGATGATGACGACGAGGATGATAAGGATGGTGACAAGCATCTTTTCTCCTCCTCTTATCGGCCGAACGGGATCAGCGCGCGCACTCTGGCATCACGCAGATAGAGCCCGCCCCACAGGATAATCCCGAGATAGACGCCGAACAGCGTGTGCGAGAACAGCGGGTTGCCGATGCGCACATGCGTGGAAATGGCGCCGCCCATATAGGCGGTGAGCAGGATGGCGCCGAGCACCGAGGTGCGCGGCAGCGCATAGAGCGCTGTCGAGATCAGCCCGATGATGCCGAGCAGCCGCGCGATGTTTTGATCGGCCGGCCAGCCAAGCTGCGTCATCGTCTCGGTTACTATGGCGAGCGGCGGCAGCTTGATGACGCCGTCGAAGATCATGAACAGGACGACGATGGCGCTGAGCACCCGCCCGGTCCACAAGGCGCCGTACGAAACCGGCGCGGCTTCTGAAATGCTCATTGGTGTTCCCTCCTGATGACTAGGCTTGGCTGTTTTGCCGGGTTCGAGCCAAGGACGGGGGATCACGCGGCGATCCTACAGGGGTCGGTGCGCTTTTTTCAGAAACCGCCGTGGGGAAGCGGGCCGCGACGCTTACGAGAAATAGAATTTGTCGGCCGGGATCATCTTTGGCGGCGTCTCGCCCAACGCCTCGAACACGGAAATCTCGCAGACGCGGCAGAGGCCGTCCAGCGCGAGATCGTTGGGCTGAGTGCCGAACGGATCCTCGAGCTCCTCCGACAGCGCGTCGAGGCCGAAGAAGGTGTAGGCAATCAGCGCCGTGAACAGCGGCGTCGCCCAGCCCGTGGCCGAGGCCAGCCCGAACGGCAGGAGCAGGCAGAAGACATAGGCCGTCCGCTGCAGGAGCAGCGTATAGGCGAAGGGCAGCGGCGTGCCCATGATGCGCTCGCAGCCGGCCTGGGCGGCGGCGATCTCCGACAGCCGCTCGTCGAGGATGCGGTAGCCGATCGTATCGATCGCGCCGCTCTTGCGTAGGGCCGCGACGCGTGCGCCCATCCGGCGCACCATGGCGTCGGGAGCGTTGGCGGCCTTCGTCACGGACTCGGCCTCGTTGCCGATGAAGCCCCGCGCCTCCGGCACGGCGTCCACCCGCCGCAGCAGGCCGCGCAGGTAATGGCAGAAGGCGATAGCGTCCATCAGCAGGCCGCGCAGCTCGCTGCGGTCCTCGATCAGCCCGGTCGAGGCGCGCGCCAGGTTGCGGATGTCGAAGACGAGCTGGCCCCACAGCTTACGCGCCTCCCACCAGCGGTCATAGGCGGCGTTGTTGCGGAAGCCGAGATAGATCGACAACGCGACGCCAAGCAAAGCGAAGGGCGCGGTGCCGGCATTGCCGAAATCGAACTTGAGGGCACGCACGATCAGCACCACCAGCGCGCCATAGGCGGCAAAGCCGAATATCTGCGGCAGGATGCGCGGCACCACGGAGCCGCGCATGATGAAGAACAGGTGCAGGAATCCTGGGCGCGGGCGGACGATCATCGAAACCCCTCAAAAGCATTTCCAGGAAACTGCACAGACCGCGCAAGAACCTCCGAGGGCACCGCGCCAGAGCCGGACGGCCCCGATCCCGTATATTGTGCTATTCACCATCCGCGCAAGCTCGACGGGCCGCGACATCGCGATGTCGTTTGAGTAGAGAGGAATTACCGGCGCCCAGCCGCGGTTAGTTCCGAGGAGCAGCCACCATCGCAGCGCCAGGCTGCTGGCACACCGCCGAAGGAGACAAGATGACCGGCGAGACCAATCTGCAAAGACTGCTGGCGTCGATGACGCCGCAACTGCTGCCGCGCATCTATGTCTTCGCGACGGTGGCGCCGGGTGTGGCCATGCCGGACGGACTCGATCCGGTCATGCAATTTCGCGAGCGGGAAGGCCTGACGCTGATCGTGACCGAGGACGAGGCGAAATCAGCCGGCCTTGCCGGCACGTTCCGCTGCCGGATGATCACGCTCGACATCCATTCCTCGCTGGAGGCGGTCGGCTTCCTGGCCGCCATCACGGCACGGCTGGCGGCTGCCGGCATGGGTGTCAATCCGGTCTCGGCTTTCTACCACGACCATCTGTTCGTGCCGGCGGAGCGGGCGGAAGAGGCAATGAAGCTGTTGCGGGAATTAGCTAGGCAATCATTCGCGACTAAGGATTTACAGCGCGAAGAAGTCGAGGCCATCGCAAGCGGCCACATGGCATCAGAGCACGACGATCTCAATTCTGTGCTGGATCCCAGGTAGAGCCCGCTATCCCGGCCGCTGGACTAGCAGCTGCGGACATAGAGAATATCGGGCAGGCCTTCTTCGTTGGTCGTGCCGTCGCCGAAAGCTTCGGCGCGAAATCCGTGGAGTTCGTAAAAGCGGCGGGCGCCGGTGTTGGCCTGGAAGCAATGCAGCTTGATCGATGGCAAACCGGCGGTCGCCTCCATGAGCAGCCGGCTGCCGATGCCTTGTCCAGTCCAGGCGGGATCGAGATAGAGCTGCTCGACCCAATCGCCGCTGACGGCGATGAAGCCGACGATCCGCTCGCCGGCCTCGGCAACCGCCACCTGCTGCCCGGGCAGGACGATGTCGCGGATGAAGGCGAAATCCTCCTCCGGCGTGTGCACCACCGGCATCCATTCGAAGGAACTGAGCGACGCCCGCATCACCTTCGCGATGGCGCCGGCCTCCGAACGACGGGCCGAACGTAGAATGATGTCAGCAGGCTGAGCACCGGTCATGCGGCAAGCCCTTCTGAAGCGGGGTGGCCAGCAAACGGCGTTTCGCTTGGCGCCGTCTCACTCCGTCCAGCACCCCTCATCCGTCTC
>NZ_JHQR01000351.1 GCF_014843825.1 Mesorhizobium silamurunense | reverse complement strand
ACAAATTAATGGGTCCTGACCCTAGCTAGAGCTGCGGCCGGTACCGCAGGCACCGATCTGGGCGGATGCATATGAAACGGGCTGGCGATAACATCGCGGGCTCGCAACCATCTAAAATTGGCCTCTCCGAGCCGGCGAGAACAAGCTGACTTTGCCGTGCTCGCGGCGATAAGGGGTCGGTGGTGGTCAGCGCGATCGACCGCGACGTCCGCCTGAGTTGCCGGCCTTGATATGATCGACCAGGGCCCGCAGCTTCGGGGCCATATTCCTTCTGTTTGGGAAATATAGAAAAAAGCCCGGAAATGACGGCAGATATTGCTCAAGCAAGGAGACGAGCGCGCCGCTCTCGACGTAGGGGCGGAAAGTCTCCTCGGTAGCGAAGGTGATACCAGCCCCAGCCATCGCACTGCGCAGCATGAGGCGCAAATCATTTGTGGTGATCTGCGGCTCAACCGCGACATTGAAGGAAGTGCCGTTTTCTTCGAATTCCCATCGGTAAGGCGCGATTTCCGGCGAACGGCGCCAACCGATGCAGCGGTGGCGGACCAGATCGCGGGGATGTTCCGGCATACCGTTCGCCACGAGGTATTCAGGAGAAGCGACGACAGCCTCTCTCACTTGTCCACCGACAGGCACGGCGATCATGTCCTGCTCTATGACCTCGCCCAACCGAACCCCCGCATCGAACCCGGCGGCAACGATGTCGAATTCCTCATCCGTTACGGTGACATCGACAATCACGTGCGGATGCGCTTCGGCAAAGGCCGCCAACAAAGGACCGGACAGAAACGGCTCGGCAATCGAGGTGACCGCAATCCTCAGCCTCCCCCGGGGGGATTGGTCGCCATCGACACCCTCGAGCACCTGCGCGATATCGGACATCGGCTGACAGAGCGCCTCATAGAGCCGCTGCCCCGCCTCAGTCAGGCGCACGGCCCTGGTGGTCCGCGTGACGAGCATCGCACCGAAACTGTCTTCAAACCGTCGTATCCCCTGGCTGACGGCAGAGCGGGTGACCCCTAGACGATCAGCGGCGGCGCGAAAATTATCCTCCTCGGCCACGGCAAGAAAGAGGGGGAGAAGATTATAGTCTAGCTGCATTGTCAAACACTGCTAACCACTTAGTCGAGCATTCGACAGATACACGCAACATCGATTCTCGTCCAACCTTTTGGTGCCTTTCGACAACCAGAAGGAATATCGACATGAAAGCACTATTTCTCGCAGCCTGCCTGCTGGCCCTGGCTGAACCGGTCGCGGCCCAACCCTGTCCGCAGGACGGAGCCAACGCTCCACTTGCACTTCACAAATCATGGATCATGGAGGGGTGGGAACGCCATGAGGGAGATCCCACTTTCGTCTTCGCCGAGAAGATGAGCCGCTATTATGATTTGAACAGGCCTCGGGGCGTTTTCTACGACAACTTCGCGCCCGGCTCGACACAGCTTTTCGACAACGCCGCTGTCTACGGAGCCAACTGGGAGGATCTGCAGAATGGCGCGCGCTCCGTTCTCCACGCGCTCACCGGCGGTGAGGATCAGATTGCGGGAGGCAATATCGCCTCCACGACGATCGGTTTTGTCGGGCAGATCAGCCGCCTCGACGGAGAGGTCGTCGCATTCGACGGGCGCTCGCAGCTCGGCTGGGTCTGCATCGACGGCGCGTGGAAGATCCGTCAGGAGCTGAATTACGCTCGGGTGGTCAAACCGGAGGATATTGCACACTACTATCGGCAGAAGGCGGAAGGCAAATGAGCATGACCGATGCTACCCATCCCTACGTCGGCATGTGGGTTACGGCAGATGGCCATATCCGGCATGAACTCCTGCCCACCGGTCGCTATGTCGAGGCACGCGGCAATCGTGAGCAAGCCTACGAGGGACGCTACGAGATAAATGCGAGCCACATCGACTATTGGGACGACACCGGCTTCTCCGCCGACGGCGAGTTCGTTGACGGCATCCTGCACCATGCCGGCATGATCCTCTATCGGCAATAGACGGTGGAAATTTGGGGGCAAGGCGTGGATTTCGCGCCCGGCCCTTCCAATACGGCTCACCCTGCAGGCGGGTAGCGCAGGCACCGATCTGGCGGAAATGGATGTATGCGAAACAGGCCTGCGATAGGATCGCGGGCCTGATTCATTTTCGGTGCCCCGCGATGGATGATGACAAGCCCGCTCGCCGGCGGACCAGCGACCTGACCAGCGGCCCCATTCCCCGCACGCTGCTTTTATTTGCCCTGCCGGTGCTCGGCTCCAACGTGCTGCAGTCGCTCAACGGCTCGATCAACGCCGTCTGGGTCGGCCGCTTCCTCGGCGAAGCGGCGCTGACCGCGACCTCCAATGCCAATCTGGTGCTGTTTCTGATCCTCGGCACGGTCTTCGGCATCGGCATGGCGGCGACCATTCTGGTCGCGCAGTCCGTCGGCGCCCGCGACCTGCCGGAGGCACGGCGCATCGTCGGCACGAGCGCCACCTTCTTCTTCCTCGTCTCGGTGGTTTTCGCGGTCTGCGGCTGGATCTGGGTCGACGCCATCCTCACCGGGCTCGGCACGCCGGCGGACGCCTTGCCGCTGGCGCGCGCCTATCTGCGCATCATCTTCGTCGCCGTGCCGATGATGAATCTTTTGTCCTTCGTCATGACGGTGCTGCGCGGCGCTGGCGATTCGCGCACGCCATTTGTCTTCATGGCGCTGGCGGTCGTGCTCGACGTCGTCCTGAACCCGCTCCTGATCCGGGGCATCGGCCCCTTCCCCGCGCTTGGCATCGCCGGGTCGGCCACCTCGACGCTGATCGGCCAGGCGGTGAGCGTGATCGCCATCCTGATCGTGCTTTATGCGCGCAAGCACCCTTTGCGACTGGCGGGCAGCGACCTCGCTCTGCTCAAGCCCGATCCGGCGCTTTTGCGTATCGTCGTCTTCAAGGGCATTCCGATGGGCTTGCAGATGATCGTCATCTCGGCCGCGGCGCTGACCGTGATGGGCATCGTCAACTCCTACGGCTCCCAGGTCGCGGCAGCCTATGGCATCGCGGCGCAGCTCTGGACCTATATCCAGATGCCGGCTCTGGCCATCGGCGCCGCCGTCTCCTCGATGGCGGCGCAGAATGTCGGCGCCGGACGCTGGGATCGCATCGGCAAGGTCGCCGCTTCGGGCGTCGGGTTCAACCTCGTGCTCACCGGCGCGCTGGTGGCGCTGATTTTCCTCTTCGACCGCCCGGTGCTCGGTCTTTTCCTGAGCGGCGACAGCACGGCGATCGGCATCGCCGCCCACATCAACAAGGTGGCGTCCTGGTCCTTCATCCTGTTCGGCATCACCATTGTGCTCTTCGCCACAGTGCGCGCCACCGGCGCGGTCATGCCGCCGCTGGTCATCCTGATCATCTCGGTGCTGATCGTGCGCACCGGCTTTGCCTATTCCATGCGAAGCGTCATCGGCGAGGAAGCGCTGTGGTGGAGCTTTCCGGCCGGCTCGATCGCCTCTTTGGCGCTCGCCGCCGCCTACTATCGTTTCGGCCGCTGGCGGACCATGCACATGATCGAGGACCGCCCGGCCGCCGGCGAACCGCCGGACACCGGCCTCGGCGTGCCGCGCCAGCGTGCGCACCTCTCGCCCGAGACGCCGAACGGCTGAGGACGCGCCGGCTGCCCGAGATCACTTCGCGTAGCGTGCGCCGAACCCCAGCGCCACCAGCGAGAAGATCGTGATCATGCCGGCGAAGGCCAGGCTGGCGACGGTTGCATTCGTCAGGCTCGACAGCATGCCGATGCCGATCACCGGCAACGCGTTGCCGCAGAAGCAGCAGATGAAGAAAGCCGAGACCACTTCGGCGCGGCGGTCGGCCGGCGCGATGTGGTTCACCACTTGCAGGCCGCCGCGATAGCCGAGCGCCGCCGCCACGCCGCAGAAGGCCGTGGCGACGATCATCATCGCCATCGACGCAAAGACCTGCGCGGCGACGACCAGCGCCACCGTCGGTATCATCAGGACAAGTGCCGCCAGCATGACGGTGCGGCTGGCGAGCCGTGCCGTCGCCAGGATTGTCGCGGCTGTCACGACCGCCAGCTCGAAAAACAGTGCGCCGGCCTCGGCGTGATTGGTGACGTGCAGTTGCTGGGCCAGAACGCTCGGCGCCAGCGCCGCATAGAAGCCGACAAGAGCCATCGCGCCGAAGCCGGTCACCGCAGGCGCCACGAACCGCGCGCGGATGCTGTCGGGAACCGAAAGCCGCGGCCGGATCGGGATGTCTGAGAGCCGCCTCCGCTCAGACACGGTCTCGCGGGTGCGCCAGATCAGCAGCATGACCAGCACCAGCAGTGCGAGATAGACGGCGAATGTCAGTCTGAGCGGCCAGGGCGCATATTCGGCGAGCAACCCCGATGTCAGTGCGCCGAGGCCAAGGCCGACGAAGTTGGTGCTTGTGGCAATGATGGCGGCGCGCGACTTGTCCTCGCCTTCGATCAGCTCGGCGAGCCAGGCGGTGCCTGTTCCCGCGCCGATCCCGATGCCGAGCCCGCTGAGGATACGGGCGGCGTCGAGCCACGCCAGATTTTCGGCGAAGAGGAAAAACAGGGCGCTGACCACGGCGACGCCCATCGCCGCCATGGCTGCCGGACGGCGACCGACGATGTCCGACAATCGGCCGAAAAACAGCAGCGCCGCCAGATTGCCGACCACATAGACTGCGTAGACCAGCGTCAGCGTGATCTGCGAGAAGCCGAAGGCCTGTTTGTAGATCACGTAGAGCGGCGTCAGCGCGGTGCTGCCGGCAAAGAGCGCTGCGATCATGGCCGCAACGACTGCCATTGCGATACCGCCGCCAAGTTCTTTGTCGCGTGTGATGGTCTGAGCGTAGCTGGTCATCGGAACCTCCGGCCAGTTTGCAAACCCCCGGCCCCATGTAGTGGCGGCCTGCGCGCTTGCCGAACGCCCTCCTGACAATTCTGGCAGTATGGCCTTGCGCGAAATCCTCCCGTAACGTTTGTCGACCGATGACGGAGGAACCATGGGCAAGGGAAGGGTCGAGGCATTCACCGATGGCGTCGTGGCCATCATCATCACCATCATGGTGCTGGAGCTGAAGGTCCCGCACGGTGAGGACTTTTCAGCGCTGGCACCCTTGTGGCCGATCTTCTTCAGCTACGTGCTGTCCTTCATCAACGTCGGTATCTACTGGAACAATCTGCACAACATGTTCCACACCGTTCAGCGGGTCGATGGCCGCGTACTATGGGCGAACCTGCACTTGCTGTTCTGGCTGTCGCTGATGCCGGTGACGACCGCCTTCATGGGCGAGAACCATTTCGCGCCGGTGCCCGTCGCCGTTTATGGCGTCGACCTCGCGCTCTGCGCGTTCGCCTACTACATTCTCGTCATCGAGTTGCGCCATCTGCATGGCGCGGACACGACATTTGCCAAGGCAGTGGGCCGTGACCGCAAAGGCAAGATCTCGCTGGCGATCTACATCGCAGGTGTGCTGCTCACCTACGTCAACCAGTGGATCGGCGTCGCCCTCTATGTGGCTGTGGCGATGATATGGTTCGTGCCGGACAGGCGCTTCGAACGGCTCATCGAAAAGTAGCGGCTGTTACTGCCGCATCGCCTTCAGCTTCTCGGCCGCGGAAGCCGCAAGATCGGCATAGCGCTCTTCCAGCCGCTCCGCGGCCTTGATGACGGGAAAGTCATGGCCGAACTTCTCCAGCGCCAGGCGCAGCTTTTCGGCGAAATCCGCCTGTTGTTCCAGCGCCGAAAACAGCGTCTTGACCTGCGCCTCGCTGATATTGGGGTCGGCAAGCATCTTCGGCACATCGCGGCCCATCTGCTCGCCGGTGGCGGTCTGCTCTTTCAGGATTCCGATCCAATCGGTCAATGCCGAGCTCCTTTTTCTTTGCAGCATGCGCGGCGGACGCTGCCGCGGTCAACCCGTTGCCGCCATCGCGGCCAACCCGTTGCCGCCATCGCGGTCGTCCATTGCGGCGATCAAGGCTTGTCTCGGCCCTGACCGGCGTTAAGTTCGGCTCGACCGGAACAAGGACATCGATCATGACCAGCGACGCCGAAATCCAGACCGCCCTGCCCGCTTTCGCCGCCGGCAATGTCGCCGTCGTCACCGGCGGCGCCAGCGGCATCGGCCTTGCCGCGGCGAAACGGTTCGCGGCCATGGGCATGAAGACGGTGATTGCCGATATCGGCGGCGTGCGTCTCGACCAGGCCCGGCAGGCGGTCGCCGCCATCGCCGGGGACGATGCCGTTCTCCCGATTCCCACCGACGTCGCCAGTGCCGACGAAGTCGACCGCCTGGCGGAACTCACCTATGGCGCATTCGGTGCGGTTTCAGTGCTGATGAACAATGCCGGGGTCGGCAACAATCCGGGAAAGCCGTGGGAAAACCGTGACGCCTGGAAGCGGCTGCTCGACATCAATTTCTGGGGCGTTGTACATGGCGTCGAGGCCTTCGCGCCCCGCATGCTGGCGACGGGCAGGCTGGGCCTGATCATCAACACCGGCTCCAAGCAAGGCATCACCACCCCGCCCGGCAATCTCGCCTACAACGTCTCCAAGGCGGGCGTGAAGACATTTACCGAGGGGCTGGCGCATGCGCTGCGCAACGAGCCGGGAGCAAAGGTCTCCGCACACCTCTTGATACCGGGTTTCACCTATACCGGCCTGACCGAAGGCGCGACGGAAAAGCCGGCCGGCGCCTGGACCGGCGAGCAGGTGATCGATTTCATGCTGGCATCGCTCAAGCAGGACGACTTCTACATCCTTTGCCCGGACAACGAGGTTGCGCGGCCGACGGATGAAAAGCGCATAGCCTGGGCGATCGGCGACATCATCGAAAACCGCCCTGCCCTGTCGCGCTGGCATCCGGATCACAAGGACGCGTTCGCGGCCTTTATGAACCGCTAGAGAACCCCGCACGAGCCGAAAGCCCATAAGCTGAGCAGGTCCGGTTCTTACCGCGCCAATCTTTTCTTTAATTCGCAAAGGTCGTGCCCGAACGACAAGGCTGCGCTCAAGCGGCGTGTTTTTTGGGAGCGTGCTTTTGCGCGGCTTTCTTCACGGCCGCCGCGGCGACCTCCCGGTCATGCCGCTTTGCGGCCTTTTCGCATTTTTCGCGGATCTCCTCGACCTCGGATTCAGTCAGATGCTCGATGCCGATGAAGGTGTTGTGGGCCCGGCTGACCCGGATCAATTCGTCGAGTTTGGTCTGGATGGCCGCGCTGTCACGATTTTGGGTATTCTGGATCAGGAACACCATCAAAAAGGTGACGATCGTAGTCCCGGTGTTGATGACGAGTTGCCAAGTATCCGAAAAGCCGAAGATCGGGCCGCTCAGTGCCCAAACGACGATGACCAAGCAGCACAGGGCAAATGTCGGCGGCATGCCGGCGAGATGCGCTACGGTATTGGCGATCCTGGTGAAAAACTTCTCGATCATCGAAAATCCGTGAACGGCCAAAGCGTTCGGCCGAAGGCTGAATCCTGATCAAAAACAAGTGGCAGCCGCTCCCGGTTCCCTGGCGACGCTATTTCGCGACTGCATCCGGTGCAATTGAACACACGCCAGAAGGGCAGCTCCCGGAAAAAACACCTTATCCGTTTGCTGCCATAGTGCCGGTGCAGGTCAAAAGCCTGCTGCTTCCGCTTCACGGCGGTTTACCTCCAGCCCCTTCCGCTGCGCCACCCCCGCATGGCGGGAGGGGCACCGTCTTCCGGAAAATCATCGAGAATCAGAGTGTTGCGCCTTCCCAACGATCGAGGAAGGCCTCGATCGGCAATGACTGCATGTCCGGGATCGCCCTGGCGAGTTTTTCCGGCGCCCAGTCCCACCAGGCAAGGTTCTCGATGCGCGCCGCGACGTCGGCGGCGAACCTCTGGCGCAGAGGCTTCGCCGGGACGCCGGCGACGATTGCGTAAGGCGGCACGTCATGCGTCACCACCGCGTTGGCGCCGATGACGGCGCCATTGCCGATCGCCACACCAGGCATGATGACGGCGCCATGGCCGATCCAGACATCGTGCCCGATGCTGACCGGCTTTGCCTGCCGCCGCTCGCGAAATGCCGCGTCGACGCCAAGCCAGCGGAAATACTCGTTCGGCCGGTACGTGACCTTGTGCTGGGTCAACCGCTCGATCGGATGCTCGAGCGCGTTGATACGGCTGTTGGCGGCGATGGAGCAGAACTTGCCGATCGTCGTGTAGATCGCTTCCGAATGCCGCTCGAAATAGGAAAAGTCGCCGACCGTCACATCGCGCAGGATCACCCGCTCGCCGATCGAGGCATAGCGGCCGAGCTTGCATCCCTTCAGCTCCGCGGTCGGATGGATGTGCGGCTCGGGATCTTTGAGGACGAGGTGTTCAGGACGGTCCATGGCGCGGCTTTACGCCCGCGCGATTGCTCCCGCAAGCGGCACCGATCGCTCGCTTAAAGCATGTCTCCCGAACCGGTTTCGGGACAAAGACATGCGTAAAATCAAAAAGCCTAAGCGCATGGAGCGAATCTGAAAGATCGCGACGCGCTTGAGGCCGATCGGGCCTATTGCGGCTTGCCCTTCGTCCAAACGACGTTCTGGCCGTAGAGCGGCACGGTCGTGACCGACATCTTCGCCGAGCCGTTCTGCACCTGGCGCGAATGCGAGAGGTAGATCAGCGTCTCGTTCTTCCTGTCGAAGATGCGGTTCACCACCTGCTTCTTCCAGATCAGGCTGAGGCCTTGCTTGAACACCTCCTCGCCGCCCTCGCTCATGTCGATGTCGCCGATGGTGATCGGCCCGGTCTGGCGGCAGGAGATCGACGAATCCGACGGATCCTCGAACCAGTTGCCCTTGTGCAACCGATCGATGATGCTGCGGTCGAAATAGGCGACGTGGCAGGTGACGCCGTCGACTTTCGGATCCTTGATCGCGTCGATCATGATGTCGTTGCCGACCCAGTCGACGCCGACCTTGCCGACTTCGTCCGCCACCGCAGCGCCGGCGCTCAGGGCAAGGCACGCGGCAATCAAGCCGATCAGTTTTCGCAAGGAAGCCTCCTCGGGTTCGCGTTTAGCCGATGTCAGGTGGGATAGGACTGTCCAGTTTGCAAGCACGTTCGCGCGTCTCTGGAGCATCGTTCACATTTGTATTGCGGCGCGCGTGGTGCTTGGTACAAGCGCCGACACCGGTTGCGGCATCGCGACATCTTTGAGTCGATCTTTCCGATAACTATGGTGATACGAGAATGAAGCGCGGTTTTGATAGGTCATTGACAAACCGCTGTTCCGAACACTCTCAAGCCCGCCTTCGGCAGATCGAAATGGCTAACCAACCCTCGCCCATAATGCGATTTATCCTCGTAGGCATCTTGGTGCTGATGGTTGCGATCACCGGCGTCATGACATTCCAATGGTACAGGAAATTGTACAGCGGCGAGCCATACGGCGCGCCCTTCGCGCTGACCGACCAGAAAGGCGTGCCGATCACCGAGGCCGCGTTCAGGGGGCATCCGAGCGTTGTCTTCTTTGGCTTCACCCATTGCCCGGAAGTCTGCCCGACCACGTTGTTCGAACTGGCCGGCTGGCTGAAGGCGATGGGCGACGACGGCAAGGACCTCAACGCCTACTTCGTTACGGTGGACCCGGAGCGTGATACGCCGCAGATCATCAATTCCTACGTCAGCAACTTCTCCGACCGCATCACCGGCATCACCGGCGATCCCGATAAGGTCCATGCCATGGCCAAGGCCTTCGGCATCTATTGGAAGAAGGTCGACACCGGCGACGGCGACTACACCATGGACCACACGGCATCGGTGCTGCTGCTCAACGCCAAGGGCGAGTTCGCCGGCACGATCGCCTATGGCGAAAGCGCCGACACCGCCATTGCCAAGTTGAAGCGGCTTGCGGCGGGCGGCCAGGCATGATCCCGAACCGAAGGTCGGCGTAGCAAGAAGTGGGAACCGGTTCTCGGAAATGATCATGCTTAAACAAGAGCGGCCCTGATGGGGCAGACCAGGCTCCATTTCACCGCGGGCAAGGCCGAGGCCGACCGCATCTTCGCGGCGTTCGACGCCGCCTTCGAAGACGAAGGCCTGCCGCTTGCCGTGCTGGAGGTAGACGAAGCCAACGACATCCACGAAGTGTCGCTCTACGCCGATGGCGATGTCGATGCCGTCGAAGCCCGGATCAAGGACATTCTCGCGGGCCTCGCCCTGCCGAAGCGGGTCGAACGCGAGGCGCTCCCCGACATCGACTGGGTGGCGCGTTCGCTCGAAGGGCTGAAGCCGGTCCGCGCCGGACGTTTCTTTGTTCACGGCGCGCATGATCGCGGCAAGCGCCGCAGCGGCGATCTCGCCATCGAGATCGAGGCGGGCCTCGCCTTCGGCACCGGCCATCACGGCACCACCGCCGGCTGCCTCGAAATGCTGGAACAGGTGGTGCTGCGCGAGCGACCGCGCGACGCGCTCGACCTCGGAACAGGAAGCGCGGTGCTGGCGATTGCGCTGGCGAAGCTCGCGCATATTCCGGTACTTGCGACCGACATCGATCCCGTCGCGGTGGGCGTCGCTGCCACCAATGCGCGGCTCAATCATGTCAAGGCGCTCGTCGAGACGGTGACGGCGCCCGGCTTCCACCATCCGATCTTCGCCAGACGCGCGCCCTTCGACCTGATCGTCGCCAACATCCTGGCGCGGCCGCTGATGCGGCTGGCGCCACAGATGGCCCGGCACGTCAGGCTGGGCGGCTCACTGGTGCTCTCCGGCATCCTCGACCGCCAGCGCGATGCGGTGATCTCTGCCTATGTCGGCCAGAGCTTCCGCCACGTCCGCACCCTGCATCGCGAGGGCTGGGTGACCATCCACCTCAAGCGGTGAATCAGACTCGATTCAATCCCGCCTGGCCCTGCCGAAACTGATTCCGGTTTGAAGGTGTATGCGTTACGGTCGCGGCTCGCATTCGAGGGAGACGACCATGTTCCAGACCTTTGATTCCGCCGGCGATCCGGCCGTCGGCAAGCCGCGTGTGGCGATGTTGCGCGAATGGCTGGCTGAGAACGGCCTGGACGGCTTCATGGTGCCGCGCGCCGACGAGCATCAGGGCGAGTATGTCGCCGACCGCTCGGCGCGGCTGAAATGGCTGACCGGCTTCAGCGGCTCGGCCGGCGTCGCCATCATCATGCGCGACCGCGCCATCATCTTCGTCGACGGCCGCTACACCCTGCAGGTGAGGGGCGAGGTCGACCTTTCGATCTTCACCGTCGAGAGCCTTGTCGACAATCCGCCGGCCTCCTGGATCAAGGACAATCTCGGCAAGGGCACCAGGCTCGGCTTCGATCCCTGGCTGCATTCGATCGGCGAGGTCAAGGCGCTGAAAGCTTCGGCCGAGCAGTCCGGCGCGACACTGGTGCCGCTCGACAAGAACCCGATCGACGTCATCTGGAAGGACCAGCCGGAGCCGCCGCGCGCACCGGTGGAGCTCCACCCGATCGCCTTCGCCGGCGAACTCGCCAAGGACAAGCTGGCGCGGCTGGCGGGCGCGATCGAAATGGACGGCGCGACCCACGCCGTGCTCACCGACCCCTCCTCAATAGCCTGGGCCTTCAACATCCGTGGCGGCGACGTGGCGCACACGCCCCTGGCGCTCGGCTTCGCCATCCTCGCCGCCGACGGCAAGCACCAGCTCTTCATGGACCCGCGCAAATTCTCGCGCCAGGTCGCCGCCTATCTCACCCAGCTTGCGGACCTGCACGATCCGGGCGAGTTCGAAGCGGCCGTCGCCGACCTTGCCAAGCATGGCGCTAAGATCGCGCTCGATCCCGTGCTGGCGGCGGAAAAGCTGAAGATGCTGGTCGAGGACAACGGCGGCAAGGTCGTTTCGGCCGCCGACCCCGCCCGTATCCCGCGCGCCACCAAGAACCAGGCCGAGATCGCCGGCAGCCGCGCCGCGCACCGCCGCGACGGCGCCGCGGTCGCGAAGTTGCTCTGCTGGCTCG
Source organism: Mesorhizobium silamurunense (assembly GCF_014843825.1). Lineage (GTDB taxonomy): Bacteria > Pseudomonadota > Alphaproteobacteria > Rhizobiales > Rhizobiaceae > Mesorhizobium > Mesorhizobium silamurunense. The sequence goes on along the minus strand of NZ_JHQR01000351.1, from coordinate 9,489 downwards.
ACCGGCAGATGCCGGACACACTCGACGAGATCGACGTCGTGACCAGGCTCGAAGAGGTGCGCCGGCAGACCGGCGAGGAGACGCAGATGCCGCTCCGCGACGTCTCCTTCGACACCATTTCCGGCGCCGGGCCGAACGGCGCCATCATGCATTATCGCGTCTCGCGCGCCACCAGCCGAAAGCTTCGGAGCGGCGAGCTGTTCCTGCTCGATTCCGGCGGGCAGTACCAGGACGGCACCACCGACATCACCCGCACCGTGCCGATCGGCCAGCCGACCGAGGAGATGCGCGAGCGCTTCACGCTGGTGCTGAAAGGCATGATCGGCATCTCGACGCTGCGCTTTCCGGCCGGCACGCGCGGCTCGGAGATCGACGCGGTCGCCCGCATGGCGCTTTGGAAGCATGGCTGCGACTTCGCCCATGGCACCGGCCATGGAGTCGGCTCCTATCTTGCCGTGCATGAAGGGCCGCAACGCATCGCCCGCACCGGCACCGAGAAGCTGCTTGCCGGCATGATGCTTTCCAACGAGCCGGGCTACTACAAGGAGGGCGCCTACGGCATCCGCATCGAGAACCTCATTCTTGTCACGCCCGCCGAACAGATCGAAGGCGGCGACATTGCGGTGCATGGCTTTGAGACGCTGACGCTGGCGCCGATCGACAAGCGCCTCATCCGCACCGATCTTCTGACGCGCGACGAACTGCACTGGCTCGACCAGTATCACGCACGGGTCTTGGCGGAGATCGGCCCAATGGTGGATGGCGAGACGCTGGCCTGGCTGGAAAAAGCCACCGCGGCGCTACCGCACGACGCCAAGATCTAGGCGCGCAGAGCAGGGCGCGCCCTACCCGACGAACTGCCTGGCCAGGATCAACACCGCAGCGCCGGCCAAAAACATCGCCATCAGGCCACCGCGCAGCGACATGATCGCCGTGACGATCAGTGCCGCCCACTCGGCAGGCCCCGCGCCGAGTGCGGCCGGCGCCACCAGCGTCGTCAGCACCGCGGCCGGCACGGCGTTCAAGCCCGCCTCGACGCGCGGATGGATGTTGTCGAAGCGCGAGATGACGAGGTGGCCGCCGACGCGGGTGAGATAGGTGGCTACCGCGCCGGCAAGGATGATCCAGAAGGTCGTGCTCATGGCCTTTTCCCCACGCCGCTGTGGTGTGGCGGCAAGATCACCGCCAGCAGCACACCGGCAATGGCGCCAATCGAGACATGCCAGGGCGAACCGACCGTCTTGTAGGCGACGATCGAGGCGGCCGCGCTCGCGGCGACCACCGGCAGCCACAGCGGCCGCTTGCGGAAACCGAGGACTAGGCCGAGGAAGTAGATCGGCAGCAGGAAATCGATGCCCAGCGCATGCGTGTCCGGAATAAGCTTGCCGAACACCGCGCCAAGCGCGCTTTCGGCCACCCAGAACACATAGACCGGCAGGCCGAGCCCGAGATACCAGACGAACCCCACCGATTGACCCGAGGCCGCCCGCGCCTCGGCCACGGCATATTGCGGATCGGTCAGGATGAAGTAGCCGAGTGCCTGCTGCAGCACCGGCCAGTGCGCGATGCGGCGGCCGATGCCGGCGGAATAGAGCACGTGGCGGAAATTCACCGCGAAGATGGAGAGCACAATCAGCCACGGCGCGACATGCTGGCCGAACAGCTCGATGCCGACCATCTGGCTGGCGCCGCCATAGATCATGGCACTCATCAGGAAGGCTTCGAGAACGGAAAAGCCGTTGTCGACGGCGAGCGCGCCGAACAGCACCGCGAACGGCGCCGAAGCGACGACGACCGGCATCGACAGCCGCACGCCGTCCCAGAAATCACTCTTCACGCCGCTTTCGGAGATAGCTTCCGCCGACATCCAACTGCTCCCTTGAGCGACTTGATGTAGGGAGCGTCGCCTTCCTTGTCACACCAATTCGCTTGAGCCGACGATCAGCGGAACTGATCGCGAAACGGATTTCCGGTTATCCGGTCTTGCCCTGGATCGCCCTGCCCCAGTCGAGGAGCGGTCGGGCGCGCAAGGTGAAGTCGACAAGGCCGTCGACCAGTGCCGCCGTGTGGATGGCGGCGGGATCGATGTCGTGCCGGACCACGAAATGGCGGTTGCGGACGGCTTGGGCAAGATCGGCTTCGGCGACATCCTCGAAGCCTCGCGGCGCACGCTTCAGGCAGTCTTCCGCATCGAGCGCCAGCCCGCCCTTCTTCAGCGCCGCCACCATGCCACGGAACAGCGCCGGCTTTATCACGATCGCCTTGCGCATCGCCTGCAGCAGTTCCGGCGCCGGCTGCCACCAGGCGACGCCGGCGAAGCAGCGCTCGAGCCCGATATGCACGTAGAATACGCCCTGCTCCATCTTCGTGCCGTCTGGCGACAGGATGGCCGACAAATGGCGGTTGTAGGGCCGCTTGTCCTTGGAAAAGCGCACGTCGCGGTTGATGCGGAACAGCGACTTCTTGCGGTCGCCGCGCAGGCCGAGTCCCGCCGCCGCAAAACGCTCGCTGAGCGCCTCGACGAGATTGCAGAATGGCTCCTGCAGCTCGCGCTCGTAGAGATCGCGGTTTTCCTGGAACCACTCGCGGCTCTGATGGAAGTCGAGCGCCTTCAGGAACGGGATTGCCTTCTCGCCAAAACCCTTGAACGCGCCGGCCATCAGCCGCTCCTGCCGATGCGCTGCAGCCAGGTATCTTCGTCGATCACCTCGATGCCGAGGTCGGTCGCGGTCTTGAGCTTGGAGCCGGCACCCGGCCCCGCCACCACCAGATCGGTCTTCGCCGAAACCGAGCCCGCGACCTTGGCGCCGAGACGCTCCGCCATCGCCTTGGCCTCGGATCGCGTCATCTTTTCCAGCGTGCCGGTGAATACCACTGTCTTGCCGGAGACTTCGCTGCCGGCCGAAATCTCGACGACATAGGGCTTCGGGTGGACTTGCGCGAGCAGCGCGTCGAGCACGTCGTCATTGCGCTCGTTGCCGAAGAAGTCCCGCAGCGCGCCGATCACCGTATCGCCGATGCCGTTGATCGAGGGGAAGACGGTGTGCGGATCCTCCGCCTTCGCCGTCTCCTTGCCGACACGGATCAGCTCTTCGATGGTCGAGAACTGGCGGGCAAGCACAGCTGCCGTCGTCTCGCCGATATGGCGGATACCGAGCGCGAAGATGAAGCGGTCGAGCTCCGGCTCGCGGCGCGCGTCGATGGCCGTAAACAGCTTGTCGAGGCCCTCGTAGTTGCGCTCCTCGACGCTGCGCACATTCTTGCGCGTCTTGCCCGACGCCTCTTCGCGCAGTCTCGCCTGCTCCTCGCGCCGCTCGGCCAGCGCCTTGGTGACGGCCGGCCGGCGATCCTTCAGCGTGAAGATGTCGGCCGCGGTCCTGACCAGCCCGGCATTGAAGAAGAGGTCGATGTTCTCGGCGCCCAACCCTTCGATATCGAGCGCGCCACGCGATACGAAGTGGCGTAGTCCCTCCACGGCCTGCGCGGCGCAAATCAGCTCTCCGGTGCAGCGGCGCCGCGAATCTTCCTTGCCGGTTTTCTCGTTGATCTCACGCGTCGCCGGCGAGCCGCACACCGGACAGGTATGCGGGAATTCGTAAGGCACCGCATCAGGAGGCCGCTTGTCGATGACGACGCTAACGATCTGCGGGATGACGTCCCCTGCCCGCTGGATGACGACCGTGTCGCCGATGCGGACATCGATGCCGTCACGGATCGGCTGGCCGTTGCTGTCGAAACCTTTGATGTAGTCTTCGTTGTGCAGCGTGACGTTTTCCACCACCACGCCGCCGACCGTCACCGGTGCCAGCCGCGCCACCGGCGCGAGCGTGCCCGTGCGGCCGACCTGGATGTCGATCCTCTCGACCGTCGTCATCGCCTGCTCGGCCGGGAATTTGTGGGCGACCGCCCAGCGCGGCTCGCCGGTGACAAAACCCCAGCGGCGCTGCAGCTCCAGTTGGTCGACCTTGTAGACGACGCCGTCGATGTCGTAGCCGAGCGAGGAGCGCTGCTCCTCGATCCGGTGGTAGTGAGCAATGAGCTCGTCGATCGACTTCGCCCGCACCATCAGCGGGCTGACCTTGAACCCCCACTCGGCGAATTTCTGCACCGAACCATACTGGGTCGGAGCCGGATCCGCCGTGGTATAGCCCCAGGCATAGGCGAAGAATTTGAGGTTGCGGCTGGCGGTGACCGATGGGTCCTTCTGGCGCAGCGACCCGGCCGCCGTGTTGCGCGGGTTGACATAGTCCTGGCCGCCGACAGCCGCCGAACGCTGCTTGAGCGCCTCGAATTCGGCATAGGTCATATAGACCTCGCCGCGGATCTCGATGACATCGGGCCAGCCTGAGCCCTTCAGCGCCTTCGGAATATCGCCAATGGTCTTCAGATTGGCGGTGATATCCTCGCCGACCGCGCCGTCGCCGCGCGTCGCGCCCTGCACGAACACACCGTTTTCATAGCGCAGCGAAGCCGACAGCCCGTCGATCTTCGGTTCGGCCGTGAAGGCGATGTCGAGATCCTTGTCGCGGTCGAAGAAACGCCGGCCGCGCTCGATGAAATCGGCGACGTCCTGGTCGGTATAGGCCTTGGCGAGGCTGAGCATCGGCACTGCGTGGCGTACCTTGGCAAAACCTTCCGCCGGCGGCGCGCCGACCCGGCGCGACGGCGAGTCCTCGCGCACGAGATCGGGAAAGCGCTCCTCGATGGCAAGGTTACGCCGCGCAAGCGCGTCATACTCGGCGTCCGAGATCGTCGGCGCGTCCTCCGTATGATAACGCCGGTCGTGTTCGGCGATCTCCACCGCCAGCCGCTTCAGCTCCTCCGCGGCTTCGCTTTCGCTCAGCGATTCGACTGGTTTTTCCGACATGAAGCGCGGTCCTCGAATTGTGGCGGGCCACTATAAATCAGGATTCGCCGGCAGGGAGTCGGCTTGCGCAAAAATCATTCCTGAACAGCAGGATGCAGCCATCTGCTGACTCATCCTCCGAGCCGGGGAAACAGAGCTTTGCAGGGTGTGATGAGATTCAGGTCAGCCCGGAATCATCTGAATATCAACGCAGCCTAAGCTGCCGCCGTATTCTCGCGCAGCAACCGTTCAGCGGCGGCGCGTGCCTCGTCGGTGATTGTGGCGCCGGCCAGCATGCGCGCGATCTCTTCCTGGCGCGCGGCGCGGTCCATCTCGGCGATGCCGGTGGCGACGCGATCCTTGCCGCCGGACTTGGAGATCAGGAAATGCGTGGCGGCGCGCGCCGCTACTTGCGGCGCGTGGGTGACCGAAAGCACCTGCACCCGCTTCGAGAGCCGTGCCAATCGCTGGCCGATGGCGTCGGCCACCGCGCCGCCGACGCCGGTGTCGATCTCGTCGAAGACCAGAGTCGGCGCCGAACCTCGGTCAGCCAGCGCCACCTTCAGCGCCAGAAGGAAGCGCGACAGCTCGCCGCCGGATGCCACTTTCATCATCGGCCCCGGCCTGGTGCCCGGATTGGTGCGCACCCAGAACTCGACCTGATCGATGCCGTCCTCCATGCGGCTTTCGGCATCGCTCACCATCTCGACGACGAACTCGGCCCGCTCGAGCTTCAGAGCCGGCAATTCGGCCATCACCGCCTTGGTCAAGCCGGCTGCCGCTGCATGGCGCAGCGAAGAGAGCTGCGCCGCGGATATCTCGTAAGCCTCGCGTGCGGCGGCGGCTTGTTTCTCAAGCCCGTGCAGCCGCTCCTCCCCCGCGTCGAGATCGGCAAGGTCGGCCGCCATCGTGTCGCGCAGTTGCGCCAGATCGTCGACCGCGACATTGTGCTTGCGCGAGGCCGCGCGCAGCGAAAACAGCCGCTCTTCCGCCTTTTCCAGGCGCTGCGGATCGTATTCGGTGGCGCGAAGCGCCGTCTCGACGCTAGATTGCGCTGCGTCGAGCGAGATCATGGCCTCGTCGAGCGACTTCACCACGTCGTCGAGCAGGCCGGGCACTTCGCCTGCCTTGCGTTGCAGCCGCCGCAACAAGCTGGCGAGCTGCGGCAGCGGCGAAGACGGCCCCGACAGCACATCCTGCGCATCGTGGATCTCGGACGCGATCTTTTCGGCGCGCATCATCTGGGCGCGCAATTCGGCCAGCTCGGTCTCCTCGCCGGGTTGCGGATCGAGCTTCGCCAGCTCGGCGACGGAGGCCCTGAGATAATCGGCCTCGCGCGCCGCCGCCTCGACCCTGGCGCGGTGCCGCGAAAGCTCCTGCTCGCAGTTCCGCCAGTAGCGCCAGGCCTCGCCCGTGCCGCGCACGGCGCCGAGATGGCCGCCGAAACTGTCCAGCAATTCGCGATGGGCGCCGGGATCGACGAGCGCGCGCTCGTCATGCTGGCCGTGAATCTCGACCAGCGCGCGGCCGACGTCGCGCATCAAGGTGACGCTGGATGGCTGGTCGTTGACGAAGACGCGCGTGCGGCCATCGGCCGTCTGCACGCGACGCAGGATGATGTCGCCGTCATCCTCTATGGCATTGTCAGAAAGCAGCGCACGCGCCGGATGGTTGCGTGGCACGTCGAACACCGCGATGACCTGGCCCTGTGCCGCGCCATGGCGGACGAGAGAAGCGTCGCCGCGCGCGCCAAGCGCCAGCGACAGCGCATCGAGCAGGATGGATTTGCCGGCGCCGGTCTCTCCGGTCAGCACCGAAAGTCCAGGCAAGAAGTCGATGTCCAGCTTCTCGATCAGGACGATATCGCGGATCGACAGTCTGGACAGCATCAGGGGTGTCAGGCGCCGGTGATCAGCTTCCCGGCCTTGGCGATCCACGATCCGGCATTTTCACGCGGCTGAAGCCCGTTGCTCTGCAGGAGCTTGTAGGAATCCTTGTACCACTGGCTGTCCGGATAGTTGGTGCCGAGCACCGCCGCGGCAGTCTGCGCTTCCGAAGTCAGGCCCATCGCGTAGTAGGCTTCGGTCAGGCGCGCAAGCGCTTCCTCGACATGGCGCGTGTTGGAGTAAGTCTCGACCACGGTGCGGAAGCGCTTGACGGCGGCGATATATTCGCGGCGTTCGAGATAGTAGCGGCCGATCTGCATCTCCTTGCCGGCGAGCTGGTCGGTGGCGAAGCGGATTTTGTCCTTGGCGTCGTCGACATATTCGGAGGTCGGCCAGCGCGTCACCAGGTCCTGCATGGTCTGCACGGTCTGGCGTGCCTCCTTCTGATCCTGGGTGACGTCCTTGATCTGCCGGTAGTAGCTCAAGCCGATGATGTACTGCGCATAGGCGGCATCGTCGGTCGACGGATAAAGCGTCAGGTAACGCTTGGCGGAACCGATCGCCTCGTCGTAGTTGCCGGCGCGATAGTCGGCGAAGGCGCCCATCACCATCGATTTGCGGGCGAATTCCGAATAGGGATGCTGGCGGTCGACGGCGTCGAACTTCTTGCTCGCCTCATCGAGACGGCCGGCATTCAGGTTGGCGAGGCCCTGGTTGTAGAGGACGTCTGCGGGTTCGGTCTGGTCGACATAGGTCGCCAGATTGACGTCCTTCTCGGACGACATGCAGGCCGACAGCAGCAGCGACGGGACGACCAACGAAAACGCCAGGAAAACAGCCCTATACGGCGCCCTCGATTGACCAACTCGCGAAAAAAACATGTTTGGATCCCGCCCTTTCGGCGTCGTTTCGGTCCGGGCCGCAGCCATAAACCATTATCCCCTTGCCCGGCAACGCTATGTCCGGCCAATCGCACATTTTTGTGGCGGCGGCATAGCGCTGAGCCCACCGCGCGATTTGGCGCTCCGGTGATGCATTATTACCACACACCCCTGCCCCACATCAAACCCGGCGACCACGCCTCGCGACACCATGCGGGATGCTACGTCGTCGGTCGCAAAGGAAACGTTACAGGCCGGAAGCATTGGAAACGCTGTGCCTGCGGCTCGGACCTGTGGCCTATGAGATCAGGCGCGGAAGCTAAGCAAAGACCGCTTCAGATCACCCAGGGCGCGTAGACCGGTCCGCTGACGGCGATCATCTCGGCGACGCGGCCGCGCTCGCGGCGCTGCGTCTCGACGATCTCGAAGGCCGTGCGGTCGGACAGCAGGCGGCGCAGCGCCGCCGCGTTCATCCGGTGGCCGCCACGATAGGAGCGGAAGCAGCCGATGAAGCGCGCGCCGGCAAGCGCCAGGTCGCCCATGGCACGTCTTGTGGCGGACGAATTCGTTGGGATAGCGCAGTCCGCCGACATTGATGACGCGGTTGTCGTCGCCGATGACCAGCGAGTTCTCTAGCGACGAGCCGAGCGCGTAGCCGGCGGCCCACAGCCGCTCGACATCCTTCATGAAGCCGAAGGTGCGCGCACGCGCGATGTCGCGACGGAAGATGTCGGGGTTGATGTCGGAGGCAAAGAGCTGGCGGCCGATGGCCGGGCTCTCGAAATCGATCTCCACCTCGAATCGCGTGCCGTCATAAGGGCGGAACTCCGCCCAGGATGCGCCGGCTTCGATACGAACCGGCTTGACCACCCGAATATAGCGGCGCTTGACCGCCAGCGTCTCGATGCCCGCCTGGTCGAAAGCCTCGACAAAGGCCACGGCGCTGCCGTCGAGAATGGGAACCTCCGGACCGTCGATCTCGATGATGAGGTTGTCGATGCCGAGTCCGAACACTGTCGCCATGAGGTGTTCGACGGTTCCGATGTGCTCACCTGCCGGATCGCCGAGCATGGTGCAAAGGTCGGTGGCCCCGACCTCAGAGACTAGCGCGCGAAACTCGCGCCCCTCGCCGCCATTCGAAAGGTGAAACACGATGCCGGTATCGGCGTCGCCGGGCAGGAAATGAACAGTGACGGGCTTGCCGCTGTGGACGCCCGTGCCGGTCAATGTCACGCGCGCTTTAACTGTCGTCTGATAGTCGTGCAAGACAAACCCCATAAGCCCTAGCTGCCAGCGTCCGCTTTGTCGGCCTCTGAGCATTTTCAACCAGATGGATCATCTGGCATCCGCGCAACGCGGCAATGAACAGGGCATGCGGCTCTGATATGATCGGCAGGCAGGGCCAACTCCCCGAATCCCGGCAAACCGACTTAAGTCCGACGCGAAGATAATGGCCCGTCTGGGAGACTCCAAATCACGGTTTCTTACCCTCTGTAACCGCGAGATTGAACGAGAAAGCGTCCGTAACGCTTTGTTTTAGACGAGCTTTTAACGCCAACAGGCAGACGATTCCCCACCTGCCTGTTAACAACTGTTATATATCGTTAGTGCATGTCGCCCAAAAGTGTGCAGCGGTTTTGGGAGAAACGACATGCATCAAACAAGGCTTAAAGCGCGCCGCCTGTCGCGGCGCGCTTTAACTTAGTTGGCCTGGCGGCGCAGGAACGCCGGGATCTCCAACTGGTCGTCTTCCTGCACAGTGCGGCTCTGCGGCGTGAGGCGCCCCTGGTCGTCGAGCTGGCCGCGGCGCGGCGCGTAGAGCTGCGGATCCTGGCTGGCGAGGCGGCGCATTTCCGGTGCCGCCTGGCGCAGTTTC
>NZ_JHQR01000342.1 GCF_014843825.1 Mesorhizobium silamurunense | reverse complement strand
TTCGCCCGGGCCGCGGCGACCGTGGCCGGCCCGACGCGGCCGTCCTGTGCAACGCCGAGCACGGCCTGCAGATATTTCGCCGCCCTGCCCGGCCCGCTGTTCACGGCGAAATCGAAGACGGCGCAGTCGACGCCGTCGGGGAGTTCGGCGCCGAGCACGGCGTCCCAGTAGAAACGCCGATATCTCCCCCGCAAGGGGGAGATCGGATGTCGCAGCCGCTTTCGCCAATTGTTGGCGCAGTAGACAGTAGGTGGGGCCAGCGTGGGAATTGCTGATCTCCCCCCTTGCGGGGGAGATGGCCGGCAGGCCAGAGGGGAGTGCTGTCCCGCCAGCGTTTCAGTAGTTTGTGTGCTGATGGCAAAGAAAAACAAAACCCGCCGGGTGGCGGGTCATCGGCGCAAATCAGCACCATGGACAAAATCATAGCATAGCTGCCCTCACCGAGCAATGCCTTCTAGGCAAATTTTCCTATTATCTTTGCCCCGCCTCAACGCCCAACCGGCGAAAATGCCGACCGGGACAGGTCGCCGCAGGCGGGCATTTTTGTCGGAACCATGGGCGGCTCGGATGGTTCCCGTAGGACAATTCCAGGAAAAGCGCTCAATGATCTTTTCCAACCGGAATTGTACAAACCCCAACAGTTAGCGCAGTTCAGCGTTTTTCGGACGGCGAACTGCGCTAGTCGCGACGCGACGACCTGGAAAGGAGAAAATCATGTTTAGAACCATCCTTGCGGCTTCGGCGCTCACGATCGGTCTTGCCACGGCGGCGATGGCCCAAAGTGCCGGCCATATGGGCTCGGGCAATGCGAACGATACGACCGGCGCCGGCAGCGGCCAGACGGTCGTTCCCAATCCCGACAACAATATCGACCCGGGCACGACCGGCAGCATTTATGGCGGTCCGGCCTATGAGGACGGCATGAATTCGAATGCCGATCGGAACTGCCCGGCGAATCCGCAGGGCGCGCAGCCGGACGCCAGTCACCTGTCGCCCGGAACCACCGCGCCGAGCGTTAACGATAATCACTGCGGCAAGTAGTATCGTAGCTTCGTTGCACCGAAGGGCCGCGGAGTTCGCTCCGCGGCCTTTGGCTTGGTGCTCCTAAACGGTGGAGGGAACCGGGCTCGGGCGTGAACCGTTGCAGAAGCAAGGAAGGAGACTCCGATGGCAGACAACGAGAGCAACGAAACCAACGCGGCCAACGCAAGGAACGGAAGTTCGAAGAGTCAGACGGCGGCGAGCACGGCCCGCAGCAGCGCTGCCCGCAGCGGCAGCGCTTCGCGCAGCAACGCCAGGTCTTCAGGGGCTTCCGAAGCGGCGATGAAAAAGCAGATCGCGGAATTGAAGCGCGAGGTGAGTCGGCTCAACCGTATGCTTTCCGACCAGGCCGAGGAGGCCGCGCAAGGCTGGTATCAAGGCGCGGCTGATCGAGCCTCCGGCTTGTACAGCGGCGCGGCCGACCGGGCTTCCGATCTGTATACCGGCGCGACCGATCGTGCCTCGCGCGCGGCCAGGCAATTGCGCAGCCAGGCGCATAGCGTGTCGGAAACGGTGCAGCATAACCCCGGCACCTTCTCGACGGCGGTCGCGCTCGGCGGAGTGGTCGGCGTGCTGTTCGGCCTTGCCTTGGCCAAAAGCTCGCAGCCGGACCCCGACTGGTTCCATCGCTGGCATCGCTAAAGCGCGAGACGGCTTGGGCGCGAGACGGCTTTGCCGTCTCGTCGCTGCCTCGCGGACATGTAAGGAAGGCCGGGCCCTCGTCCCGGCCTTTTCCTCGGATCGTCCCGCCCCGCTTGGTGTGGCCGGTTGTCTCGGGCTGGTCATTAGCCGGACCTTATGGAATCATTCCGTATTGGAATCGCGGAGAGCGGGCATGGACAAACCTGCCATGGCATCCGTCTTTCGGATGCGGCATGTGCCAGCAAGCATTTCGGGCGTTCGCAGCCTGGGCCGGGGCCAGGCGGATCCGATCTTCCATTCGAGGCCGCTCGGCGAAGCCATCCGCTTCATCGCCGAGGCCGACGGCCAATACGACTTGAGCGGCGTCGCCATCTCCTATGGCGACCGCTCGACGCCGCCGCTCGGCAGCCGCGAGGTCAAGCAGCTCTGGACCGAATATGGCGAGCGCCTGATGGAGGCTTAGGTTCATGCATCGCCGGCAGTCGGCTCGCGGCGCGGCTTTCGCACATTGAGAAATTGTCGCAGTGGACCCGGCTATTTACTTGGAGTTCATCTGAACCGCCTTGTTCGCGTCATGGAATTTTGCTCGGTTCGGGCGCGATTTGATTTCAGGAGGACAGATGCGTTTCGAAATGCGTTTTGGCGCGGTGCTTCTCGGCGCCTCACTTCTGGCCGGCTGCACCAGCGCCAAGGAAGGCCAATGGAACACTGCGCAAGCGGCGATGCAGGGCAGCCCTGCCTTCAAGCGAGGAATCATCGCCGATTGCACCAAGCAAATCGGATCGCGCCGTTTGGAGGACAGGCAGACTGTGGCGAAGCTGATGAACGTCAGTATCGTCCGTGTTCCAGCCGCCTTCTGCAATCGGTTCTTCAACGCATGGGCAAGCGGCCGGCTTACCTATCGCGACATTCAGGGAATCCATTCCCAGACGGCCGACAACAGCCGCTTCGTCCGTGTCCTGCAAGGCAGAGAATAGGGTGACTGCCCGTGGCCGCCATGCATCCGGAACTCCAGCGCCTGATCGACGATTGCTACGATGCGTTTGCGCCCTACCCGCCGCCGCGTAGCCTCCATGCGCTCCGTGATCCCGTGGCGATCCTTGCGACGCTGACCTCGGCGCCGCTGCGCGAACTGACCGGAGAGCAGATCGGTCCTTACGCGGGCTGGGCCATGACGACAGTCGGCGATGTCACTGACTACAAGCATTTTCTGCCGCGCATCCTGGAACAGGCCGTTCGCGAGTCGCTTTGGACGGGGCACCGATCCGCCGATTATTGCCAACCGCCTGAAGATGGCCCAGTGGCAGGATTGGCCAGACGCCGAACGTGGAGCGATCCGAGCGTTGTTCGCCGGGGCCTTGTCGCAAGCCATCGAGGGGCATCCCGATAACGGGGATGATGCTGAGGACTGGATATGCGGCATCGCCATCCTCGATCTTAGGTTGTCGGCAATGCTCGATACATGGCAGGCGGCGCCGTCAATGAAAGCAACATTACAGCTGGCGACGTTTCTAATGAGGAGCAGCCTGTTCGAGGCCGATCCGGTCGAGCGCGCCTATTGGAGTTATGTCGATGCACCGGCGGTTCACCTGGTGAGGCGGTGGCTGCTCAGTGATCATATCCATCAGCGGCTGTCGTCGGCCCGCGGTTGGACTGCGCCCTCGGATGAGTGGCTGATCAACAAAGCCCTTGCCACCCAAGCAGCCCTCAGGCTGAAAAGGCCGCAATAGCTTCCCCGGATCGGAAACGTCGTTCGTGCGTTTTTAAGGCGAGGTCAATGGGAGGAAGCGCCATGAACGTCGCCAATCTGCAACTCGAGGGCCTGCTGATGGCCGTAGCCGCAATCAACCATACGTTGGTGCGCAAGGGCCTGTTGACAGTCGAGGAGATCGACATCGCGCTGCGCAAGGCCGAAGCCGTCGAGACCGGCGAGGACCGGTCCGAGGGCATGTCGGCGTCGAGCCGCGACGCCGTCAATTTCCCGATCCGCCTGCTCGAACTCGCCAACCAATGCCAGCCTGAGGCGGACATGCCGTCCTTCTCCAAGCTGGCGCGTATGGTCGGCCAGATGAAGGAGCCTTACAACGATCAGATGTGAGGCGGCGGGCCGCCTCACGCCCTGCCCGGCCAGCCCTGCCGCACTGACAGCACGCTGCCCGGTCCGTTGACGGCCGCGAAGAGCAGGCCGGCGGCGAACGGGAAATGCGACATGAAGGCGCCGAACTCGGCCTGGTCCGAGGCCCAGTGCGACGGGCCGTGGAAGGCAAAGCCGAGGAAGAGCACGTAAACCGCGGCAATCAGCGTCGCCGGGGTGAAGAAGGCGCCGGTCAGAAAGGCGATCACCAGCAGCGTTTCGAGGATCGCGGCGCACCAGGCCAGGAACAGCGGGAACGGGAAGCCGGCGGCGGCAATGTAGCCGGCGGTGGCGCCCATATCCATGAACTTGAACGCCACCCCCATCGCGAACATGGCCGCGAAGATCAGGCGAGCGATGAGAATGGCGGCGGTCTGCCAGGTCGATTGCGTTTCCACGTTTGTCCTCCGGGTTGGATGCAGTTGATGTGCTCCAAGGACGGATGGAGGGCGATGGTTCCGACAGCGAGGGGAAATTTTGTTTTTGGAGCGCCTGGTTTTCCTCGCCCCCGCCGCAGGCGGGGGAGAGGTGGCAGCGCAGCGGCCGGAGAGGCGGACAGCGCCGGCGATTGCAGGGACGACGCGCCGGACGGCGGGCCCCACCGCCAAGCTCGGCGCTTTACGAAGTCCCCTCTCCGTCGCGGCTTCGCCGCGCCACCTCTCCCCCGCTTCGCGCGGGGCGAGGAACTTAGCCGGCCTTCGCCTGCGGGGGATGGCTGATCGAATCCCGCACGGTGCCATAGGCGGCGCCCCAGCGGTCGGTCATGTCACAGCGTATGTCCCACAGCTCGGCGAAGAAGCGGTGGCGGGCGCCGCCTTCCAGGATCTCCACCGGACGGCCCTTGAGCGACTTGGCGCCCAGCCCGATCGAGCGGTGGATGAGATAGAGGTGGTTGGCGCGGAATTTCTGGAACAGCTCGTCGAACTCGATCAGCGCCTCGGCCACGACGTAGGCGTCGCCATGGTCGTAGTGCGTATCGTAGACGTCCTCGACGGAGAGCCCGCAGGCGTCGAGATAGGAGTGCTTGAAGGCCCGCCAGAGGTCCGGCGGCAGGCGCAGGATCAGCTTGAAGCCCGGCGACTCCTGGCCGCTGCCATTGCCGAGCTCGAGGCGGATCTGCTGGTATTCCTTGGGCGACATGGTTTCCAGCAAATCGAGCTGCGCCGTCATCATGCGCACCAGCCGGTGCACGCGGCCCATCAGCGTGACGATGCGGTGCGTGTCCTGCTTTTCCAAGTGGTCGAGCACGTCGACCAGCGTGTAGGCGATGAGCTTCATCCACAGTTCCTCGACCTGATGCACGATCTGGAACTGCAGCTCGTCGGCATTGACCATCTCTGCGAGCGGCTTCTGGCAAGAAAGCAGTTGGTCGCATTTCAGATAGACGCCGTAATCGCGCATTTCGGGCGCCTCGATGCGGGCGTGATAATCCGACTTGTCCATGGCTCATCTCCTCGCGCGGGGCATGGTTCGACAGATAGGCAAGGATAGCGCTTTTGGCTTGAACATTGTTCCTTTCTGTTATCCAATATATCGAAATTAGAGGACGATCGACCGCCTTTCATTGAATTTTGGAGAACGGAGCATGCTGGATGCGCTCGACCGCAAAATTGTAGCCGCCCTTGAGCGCGACGCGCGCGTCTCCTTCGGCGAGCTCGCCGAGGAGGTGGGCCTGAGCAAGACGCCGTGCTGGAAACGGGTGAAGGCGCTGGAAGACGTCGGCGTCATCCGCGGCTATTTCACCCGCATCGATCCGGCGGCGATCGGCTTCGGCATCGAGGCCTTCATCCAGGTTTCGATCGACTTCGAGGTGTCGGACGCCTTCGAGGCGGCGGTGAAGAAGCACCCGCTGATCCGCCGCTGCTATGCGACGACCGGCGAGGCCGACTATCTGTTGCAGATCGTCACCGTCGACATGCGGGCGCTGGACAGGATGCTGCGCGAGGAGCTCAGCCGGCTGCCCGGCGTGCGCCGCACCGTGACCTCGATGGCGATGCGCGAGATCAAGGGCGACATCTCGTTTGCCGAAGCGGCGGGGCATGCGCTGAGGTAGACGCGGTGCGGAATGATCGAGCCGTCGGCAGGACAGAGGGAGGCGCGAAGAAACGCTGCAATCAGTATTCGGAGGTCAGGTCAGGCCGGGCTCCGCACGGACAGCGGGCTCAGACTCCCGCGCCGCCTCTTCCTTCTCGGCATCGGCCTTGCGCTTCGGGCACGCCTCGAAATCATGGTCGCGGCCGCCGCAATAGGAGCAGCATTTGGCGGGTGTATCGGGCTGGAGCATCGAGGCCATTCCCAAGAATGCACGAAAAGGTTTCCCGTTGCAGCAATTGCGTGAAGCCGCTGCAACCGCCCGTTCAGCCCAATGCCCCCTCTATGTTTTGCGCAATTCCTACGGAAACCGCAGCGCGATTTCCTGGAATTGCTTTTTGTCTTTCACGCAATTCCGAATGGAAAACCGCTATGCACTTTTCCTGGAATTGCTTTTAAAGGAGCTCGCCGCTCGCGCGGCGGGCTCCCGCTCAATCACCGCTCACGCGTGGGCGTGGGGATGACGGACGTCCCAGACGGCCCAGGCCGACGCCGCGACCACAAGCACGCCGAGGACGACATGTGTGATCATTACATTCCTGTCAGCCGCAAAGCCCAGGAGCCAGGGCGACGCGATCAGCCAGAGCCCGAGGACCAGATTTACCCATTCTTCCCACTCGGCGAACACCGAAAGCGTTGCCAGGGCAAGCGCACCGAGCAGGACGCCGACAATCCAGGCGTTCCACGCGGGCATCATTGCCGCGGTGAATCCGATGACCCATGGTGAGATGAACAGGCAGATCGCGAGGACCAGGGTAACCCAGTCCTTGCTCTTCCGTTCTTCCATCAGTTTGCTTGCCATGACAACCTCCATCGATGAAGCTTGACCAAAAGCAACTGCATTCGCGTGCAATACGCACGCTCTGTTAATTGATGTAATACATTTTTACGGGCCGGCAAGGGGACAGACCCTGCGGCAGCCGTGGGTTGCATGCGCCGTGGCGTCTCCCTATCTGCCCTCGATGGCAAAACTCGTCGCGCTCGGCGTGGTTGTCCTGACGATCGTCGAGGCCGTCAGCGAACTTTGGCGTTTTTGGAAAATGGGGCTGTCCGCGCGTAGCCGGCGCACCTATGCGCCAATACCGATGCTGGACGAAACGGAAGGCGTGCCAACCCAGCGTCGCCAAGCGAAGGCGGCACGACGAGGCTGGATATGCCCGAAAAATCCACGCCGGAGTGGGCCAGTCGTCCCCCTGCGGAAAATGCCTTCGAGGTACGGAACGGGCCTGTCAACCGTTGAAATCGCTTCCGTTTTCGGCGCCCAGCTGCGGCACGACGATGGCCTCGAGCGGCGCCGTCAGCGACCATTTCATCTGGCCAGGCGAACGTTCGAGGCTGGAGGCGCCGCCGAGCGCTTGCGGCGCCACGCGCTGCAACACCACCGTGCCAAAGCCCTTGCGCGCCGCCTCATTAGGCTCGCCGTTGCCGGTATCGGTATTCGACGTCTCCTCCCAGACAAGATGAAACCGGCGCTGCGCCTCCGGACCGGTCTCGACCGTCCAGGTGATCCCGACATGACCGCCCTCGCCCGCCAGCGCGCCATATTTTGACGAGTTGGTGCCGAGCTCGTGGAAGGCCATGCCGAGATTCTGCACGGCGTTCGACTGCAGCGTCAGCAAGGGACCGGAGAGCGAAATGCGCTCCTCGTGACCGAACGGTTTCAGATGTTCCTGGATGAGGTCGAACAGGCTCGCTCCTGCCCATTCCGAAGTGACCAGAAGATCGTGCGAGCGCGACAGCGCCATAATGCGGGCGCGGATCATGTCCTCGAACTCGCTGGGATTGGCAGAGCGCTTGCTGGTTTCCCTCACCATCGACAGGATCACCGCAAACTGGTTCTTCACGCGATGGTTGACCTCGCGCATCAAGAGCCGGATGCGGCGCTCGCTCTCCTTGGCGGCGGTGATATCGCGGGCGATCGTGGACGCGCCGACAATATCGCCCGAAGGGTTCCTGATCGGCGAAACCGTGACTGAAACAGCAACGAGCGAGCCGTCCTTCCGCTTTCGCATCGTGTCAAAGCTCGCCACGCCCTGGCCTCCGCGGATGCGGCCAATGATGTCGGCCTCTTCGTCATGCAGATGCTCTGGGATGAGAAGCAGCATCGATTGGCCGATGGCTTCCTCCGCGCTGTAGCCGAACATGCGTTCGGCCGCGCGGTTCCAGTCGGTGATGATGCTGTTCAGGTCCTTGCCGATAATGGCGTCGAACGAGGAATCGATGATGGCAGCTAGCCGCGCATTGGCGCTCGCATCCTGTCGAAATCTTCCCCCGCTGGTCGTCATTGGCACTAGTTAGAGCGCGATTGAATCAAGGCAACGGCCTAAACCTTGGAATTACAAGTACTTCCTTCGGCCTTGTCTGTCGACGGCACACCGAAATCCTCTGACCTCACGCCGGCCTCGCCTGGAAGAAACCTTTTACCGCGAGAACCCGGTGCAGCAGCTCGCCCACCGCGGCATCGGGAACGGTGGCTGTCTCGACCGTGGCCCATGAACGCCGTCACCGAGACGAACCCTAAGCGCCCGTGCGACCCAAACCGGTTGGCGAAGTCGATTGTCGATCCGGCGACTGACAGCGTCGGCGAGCAACCGCGTATATCCGACCTACCAGGGCGCCTTGGGGCCTAATCCGTTCAACTCAAAATTTATTGACTCGACCCAACGGAGATTACATTTTTGTGGATGGTCTTCTTAGGGAGAGTTGGCCATGAGGCACGGGGTTGTGGCGAGCCCTGAAGCTGTTGAGATGATGGTTCGGGTGCTGGACGCCTATTGCAACCACGCTGGTATCGTGAGCCGCGCCGAACGTGAAGATGTGGCGGTGATCATCCTAGCGCACTATGAGAGCGGGATCGAAACAGAGGACGGCCTGATGGCCGCGCTCCTGAACAACGCGCTCCGACGTACCGGCTAGATTTCAAACTGACCCACTACCGCCGGTCAAGCCCCTTGGCCTGACGTTTTCGGGCGGGCTTCTTGGGCGCGGCTGCAGGCACTTCGGCTTCCTGCGCCAGCCTGGCGGCGCGCAGGCGCTCCGTCTTGGCAATCCTTGCTGCCGCTTCCAGATCGACAATCTGCCGAGCGACACGACTGGTCATGTCACCCTTCGCCTCGGTCCGCGACGGATTCGGCTTGAACAGCCCGGGTTCCGGTATGCGCTTCATTGCTTTCATCTTTCTCAATAAAAAAGGCCGGGCAAAGCCCGACCTTCTCCCATACGCCTCGACGGCCAATGCCAGTACATCCGTGGTCAAAGACCTCGAAACGTTGCGATCAGGCAGCCTGGAGGTTTTCCGCGGAGCTCTTGCCGTTGCGGTTATCCTTGACGATGTCAAAGCTTACCTTCTGGCCCTCGACCAGCGAACGCATGCCGGCGCGCTCCACGGCCGAGATGTGGACGAACACGTCCGGCTGGCCGTTGCCCACTTCGATAAAACCAAAGCCCTTGGTGGAATTGAAAAACTTCACAGTTCCAGTGTTCATGCGATTTCCTTTCAAATCGACGCAAATTATCGCCGCCTGGTTCTGACCAAGCGCCGCACTTTTCGAAATTGAGAGGGAAGATCGTCAGAGCGCTACGGCGCGGAAACAACGTTCGTTCAACAAGATCGATGTATCTGTATATAGCGCTGAATTTTGATGACGGCAAGAGAGACCGGCACAATACTTTGCAGAGCGCCGGATTTTTCCTGCTGTTTTCAAGCTCCTAGCACTTATCGAGGTAACCGGGG
>NZ_JHQR01000355.1 GCF_014843825.1 Mesorhizobium silamurunense | reverse complement strand
CCGCGATCGGCGCAGCGCTTGCGGTGCCGGAGGCGCCGGTGGTGTGCCTGACCGGCGATGGCGGCTTCCAGTTCACCTTGCCCGAGCTGGGTGCGGCGCTCGATGCAGGGGCGCCGGTGATCTTCGTCGTCTGGAACAATCGCGGTTATCGCGAGATCGAGACCTCGATGCTCGATGTCGGCGTCGAGCCGGTCGGCGTGTCGCCGGCGCCGCCGGATTTCTGCAAGCTCGCCGAGGCCTATGGCATAGAGGCCGAGCGGCTGGCCGGCATCGGCGACCTCGCCGATGCGCTAAAGCGGGCGCGAGCGGCCGGCAAGCCGCGCGTTATCGAAATCACGGTCGATTGAAGGTCTTGGCGGCCATCCCATCCATCAGCCGAGACGCCACCGCGTGACGTCAAGCGGCGGCGTCTCGACGCATGCAAAGACGGGACGCCTGCCATGTCGATATTTCAATTGAGTGACAGCGCGAAAGGCGCGACGTTCGATGCTGGGGCGGCATAACCATAAGAATACGACAGGAGCAGTCGAAATATGACGGAAACGCTTAACGGCAGGCATGTCGTGGTGACGGGCGGCACTGGGGCGCTCGGCGGCGCGGTTGTCGGCAGGTTGCTGGAGCAGGGAGCGATCTGCCATGTGCCCAATGCCCATGCCGCGGCTCCGCCGCACTTTCCTTACGCCGCCCACGCCAGCGTCCACCTGGCGCACAATGTCGACCTCTCGGATTCCGCCAAGGTCGAGGCCTTCTACCATCAGGTTCCGGAGCTTTGGGCTTCGATCCACCTCGCCGGCGGTTTCACCATGGCGCCGGTGGAAAAGATCGAATCGGCATCCTTTGCCGAGATGATGGACACTAACGCCCGCACCGCCTTCCTCTGCAGCCGCGCCGCGGTGCGCTCGCTGCTGGCTTCCGGCACGGCGGGGCGCATCGTCAATGTCACCGCGCGCGCCGGGGTCGATCCCAGGCGCGGGGCCGGAATGGTCGCCTATGCCGCGAGCAAGGCGGCGGTTGCCGCGATGACGCAGGCGATGGCCGAGGAGCTGAAGCACAAGGGCATCCTGGTCAACGCCGTGGCGCCCTCGACGCTCGACACTCCCGCCAACCGCGCCGACATGCCGGACGCGGATTTCACCAAATGGGTCAGCCTCGAAGCTGCCGCCGAAGCGATCGCCTATCTTGCTTCGCCCGCCAACCAGGCGATGAGCGGCACGCTGGTGCCGCTCTACGGGCGGGCCTGACCTCACAGATCAAAGGACAAACAAAAACCCCGCCGGATCGCTCCGGCGGGGTTTTGTTTGGTCCTGGCGAAGGGCTTACGCAATTCCGGACGGAAAACCGCTAAGCAGTTTTCCTGGAATGCTCTAGTTGCCCTGCTTCTTCAGCGCCGCGCCCAGGATGTCGCCCAGCGAGGCGCCGGAGTCGGTCGAGCCATACTGGGCGACCGCTTCCTTCTCCTCGGCGATTTCCAGCGCCTTGATCGAGACCTGCAGCTTGCGGGTCTTCTTGTCGAAGGCGATGACGCGGGCGTCGACCTTCTGGCCGACGGTGAAGCGCTCGGGGCGCTGCTCGTCGCGGTCGCGGGAAAGGTCCGAACGCTTGATGAAGGTCTCGAGGCCGCTGTCGACCAGCCGCACTTCCAGACCGCCATCCTTCACCGCGATGACCTCGCAGGTGACCACGGCGTTCTTGCGCAGCTCGCCACTGCTCGCCGCCTCGCCGACGGTGTCGCGGGCCAGCTGCTTGATGCCGAGCGAGATGCGCTCCTTCTCGATGTCGACGTCGAGCACCTGCGCCTTGACCATGTCGCCGCGATTGTACTCTTCGATCACCTGCTCGCCCGGACGGGTCCAGTCGAGGTCGGAGAGGTGCACCATGCCGTCCACGTCGCCTTCGAGACCGATGAACAGGCCGAACTCGGTCTTGTTCTTGACCTCGCCCTCGACCTGGCTGCCGACCGGATGGCTGCGCGCGAAGGCTTCCCACGGGTTCTCAAGCGTCTGCTTGAGACCGAGCGAGATGCGGCGCTTGGCCGGATCGACCTCGAGCACCACCACGTCGACTTCCTGCGTCGTCGACAGGATCTTGCCGGGGTGCACGTTCTTCTTCGTCCACGACATTTCCGAAACGTGGATCAGGCCCTCGATGCCCGGCTCCAGCTCGACGAACGCGCCGTAGTCGGTGATGTTGGTGACGGTGCCCTTGATCTTCTTGCCGATCGGGAACTTGGTGCCGATATCCGACCACGGATCGCTCTCGAGCTGCTTCATGCCGAGCGAGATGCGGTGGGTTTCCTGGTTGATGCGGATGATCTGCACCTTGACCGTCTGGCCGATGTTGAGGATCTCGGTCGGATGGTTGACGCGGCGCCATGCCATGTCGGTGACGTGCAGCAGGCCGTCGATGCCGCCGAGGTCGACGAACGCACCGTAGTCGGTGATGTTCTTGACCACGCCTTCGACCACCTGGCCTTCCTCGAGGTTCTGCACGATCTCCGAACGCTGTTCGGCGCGGCTCTCCTCGAGCACGGTGCGGCGCGACACCACGATGTTGCCGCGGCGGCGATCCATCTTGAGGATTTCGAAGGGCTGCGGGTTGTGCATCAGCGGCGAGACGTCGCGGATCGGACGGATGTCGACCTGACTGCGCGGCAGGAACGCCACGGCGCCGTCGAGATCGACGGTGAAGCCGCCCTTGACCTGGTTGAAGATCACGCCTTCGACGCGCTCACCCTTGGTGAACTTCTCCTCGAGGCGCACCCAGCTCTCCTCGCGGCGGGCCTTCTCGCGCGACAGCATGGCCTCGCCAAGCGCGTTCTCGATGCGCTCGACATAGACCTCGACGGTGTCGCCGACCTTGAGCGAGGAGTCCTTGCCCTTGGCGCCGAATTCCTTCAGCGGCACGCGGCCTTCGACCTTGAGGCCGACGTCGATGATGGCCATGTCCTTTTCGATCGCGGTGATCGTGCCCCGGACAACCTGGCCCTCGCCGGAATGGCCGGCGGTGAATGATTCTTCGAGCATGCTCGCGAAATCGTCGCGAGTGGGATTTGCAGCTGACATTGTTTCTCCTGGAGTGCTCCGCATACGAGCGGAGCGGGCGCCGTGGGTTAGCGTTGCGTGAGCCTGCCGGCGTTCCGGGCTGAAGAGCCCTCGGCCGCTTTCAAGCGGCAAGTCCGGCGCATGAAGAATGCTGGCAGGCTGGTTCGTGCCCGATATGGGTATTTTCTTCGCCTCCGGCAACGGAAGCCCAAGGAAAAACCCGGATCAGGCCTTGTCTCTCTTGGCGAGCACGTCGTCGACGATCGCCATCGCCGCGAGAAACGCGGCCTCTATAGCCATTTCGCTGGTATCAAGCAAGTGCGCGTCAGGGGCGGGCTTGAGCGGCGAGGAGGTTCTGCCCATGTCGCGCTCGTCGCGGCGCTCTATGTCGGCGAGGATCGTGGCGAAATCGGCGCTGCCGCCCATGCTCTCGATTTCGGCCAGACGGCGCTTGGCCCGCACCTCGGCGCTCGCCGTCACATAGAGCTTGATGTCGGCGTCCGGGCACACGACCGTGCCGATGTCGCGGCCGTCGAGCACGGCGCCGGGCGGTGCCTTGGCGAACTCCCGCTGCTTTTCGACCAGGATGCGCCGTACAGTGGGAATGACGGCGACCTTCGAGGCAGCCTCGCCCACCGTATGCGCCGAAAGCACGGTCCGGTCGAGGTTCGAGAGATCGACCTGCCGCGCCGCGGTTTCGGCGGCCGAGACGTTGTCGAGCGGCAGGCCGAGCTCGAGCAGCTTATGGGCGACGGCGCGGTAGGTGAGGCCGGTGTCGAGCAGGTTCAGCCGGTAATGGTCGGCCAGCCGCCGCGCCAGCGTTCCCTTGCCGGCGCCGGCGGGGCCATCGATGGCGATGGTGAAGGTGTGGGTCATTGGTTGGCCATCGCTTCGTGTGCTTGGCGACAAACCCTCGCGCCTCCGTCATTCCAGGGCGTAGCGAAGCAGAGACCCTGGGATCCATGCCGTGACATCAGCCGAAGAATGCTGCGAGCCAGAATTCTGCACCGTTGCACCGCGTCGGCGTCACGGCATGGATCCTGGGGTCTTCGCCGCGTCGCTTCGCTCCTTGCTCCGCCCCAGGATGACGACGGGAAGGATGTCGGGTGCCAATCTCGAAAGTTTGCGATTGCCATCGCCCGTCACTCGATCTCCGCGGCCAGTCCCTTCATCAGCCCCATGAACTCCGGAAAGCTCGTCGCGATCATATTGGCGTCGTCGATCGTCACAGGCTTTTCTGTCGCCAGCCCCATCACCAGGAAACTCATGGCGATGCGGTGGTCGAGATGCGTCTTCACCGCCGTATCGGGGCCGTTGGGGTGGGCGCCCAACCCCTTGCCGCCTGGCTTGCCGCGGACGGCGAGCGAAGCTTCGCCCTCGGTGCAATCGACGCCATTGAGCTTCAGCCCGTTGGCGACCGCCGACAGCCGGTCGGACTCTTTGACCCGAAGTTCCTCCAGGCCCTGCATCAGCGTCTCGCCTTCGGCGAAGCTCGCGGCAACCGCCAGCACCGGATATTCGTCGATCATCGACGGCGCGCGCTCCGGCGGCACTACGACACCCTTGAGATCGGAGGAACGCACGCGCAGGTCCGCGACGTCCTCGCCGCCGGCGTTGCGCGGGTTGAGGATGTCGATGCGGCCGCCCATTTCCTGCAGGGTCAGGAGCAGGCCGGTGCGCGTCGGGTTCATCAGCACGTTTTCGATCACGATGTCGGAGCCCGGCACGATGAGTGCGGCCACCAGCGGGAAGCCGGCCGAGGACGGGTCTCCCGGGACGGCAATCGTCTGCCCGGTAAGCTTGCCCTGGCCTTCGATGAAGATGTGGCGCACGCCGCGTTCGTCGGTCTCGACGGTCAGGTTGGCGCCGAAACCTTTCAGCATCTTTTCGGTGTGGTCGCGCGTCATCACCGGCTCGACCACCGTGGTGATGCCCGGCGTGTTGAGGCCGGCGAGCAGCACCGCCGATTTCACCTGGGCCGAAGCCATCGGCACGCGATAGGTGATGGGCGCGGCGTGCTTGGGCCCGCGCAGCGTGATCGGCATGCGGTCGCCGGGCGCCGCCTTCAGCACCTGCACGCCCATCTGGCGCAGCGGCTCCAGCACCCGGCCCATCGGCCGTCCGGAAAGCGAGGCGTCGCCGATGAAGGTCGTCTCCATGTCATAGGTGCCGACGAGGCCCATGGTCAGCCGCGAGCCGGTGCCGGCATTGCCGAAGTCGAGCGGGGCTTCGGGCTGCAGCAAAGCGCCGTTGCCGGTGCCGCGGATCACCCATTCGGTGCCCTTCTTTTCGATATGCGCGCCCATTGCCTTCATCGCGGCACCCGTGCGCATCACGTCCTCGCCTTCGAGCAGGCCGGTTATGCGCGTCTCGCCTGAGGCAAGGCCGCCGAACATGAAGGAGCGGTGCGAGATCGACTTGTCGCCCGGCACCCGCGCCGTGCCGCTCAACGCGTCTGATTTGCGGGCCGTGGCCGGCTTCGGGGCGGCGGAGTGAGACATCCTTGTCTTCCAAATGTAATGCCGGCTCGCTCGGTTCGTCATGTTGCGGCGGTCTCGTATCACGGCGCGCGGCAATGGTCATCCCCTGGCGGAGGCCTTCGAACGCAAGGTTTTGCGATGCCGGCTTTTGGCTTTGACAGCGCCGTAAACTGCGGTTAAGGGGACCATTCTTTTTTTGACGAGGCTTGCCGTGGCAAAACCCGAACTTGGCACAAAACGTGTCGACCCCGAAACGGGTCGGAAATTCTACGACCTGAACAAGGACCCGATCGTCTCGCCCTATACCGGCAAGAGCTATCCGCGTTCCTATTTCGAGGAAGGCAAGATCTCCGCTATCGAGGACGATGAGGACGTCGCCGATAAGGAAATCGACGCCGAGGAAGAAGAAGGCGCCGAAATCGTCTCGCTGGAAGACGCGGACGAAGAGACCAAGAGCGGCGGCGACGATCTTCCCGATCTCGGCGACGATGAAGACGATGTCGATCTCGGGGACGATGACGACGACACCTTCCTTGCCGACGAGGAAGAAGAGGACGACGACGTCGCCGACATGATCGGCGTCGGCGACGACGAGGACGAGGTCTGATTAGCCCTTGGCGCGATCGTTTGCCGGCCATTTCGGCCTGTGACGAAAAAGCGGCTTTTGAAGGCTTGATCTTGACCGAAGGCGGCGCTAGAAGCCGCCAGCACTAAACGACGGCGCGGTTCCCAGCCGCGCCGGATCTCTTCGCCGGAAACGGCGCCGGCTGACTGCCGGGAGTGGGGCCATAGCTCAGTTGGGAGAGCGCTTGAATGGCATTCAAGAGGTCGTCGGTTCGATTCCGATTGGCTCCACCAAACAGTCTTTCTGTGATGCTCGGTTTCGCGGCATTCACGCTCGCTGCTTGCCAATCGGCGCCTGAAGCGCCGCCGTCTCCGCCGCCCCAACTTGCCCCGGCTGCCGTCGCGGCTCCGGCTTCTCCGGATTTGGCGGTGCTGGACCAAACCGTGGCGGTCACGCCTCCCGGCAAGGGCGTTCCGGCCAGGTATGCCGCATTCTCAGGCATATGGGCCGGACGGCTGGATGGCATGTATGAAGGCAAGCTGGCCGTGCTGACGGTTTCCCCAGGCGGGCAGGTGACGGTCAGCTATGCTTGGGGCGATGTGGCCGACAACAAGCCGGGAGTGGCCGACGGCGCCGGCAGGATTGCCGGGAACACATTGAAGCTCGGCCGCCTTCCGAATGGCGCCGACATCACCTTTGCGATGCTCCCCGACGGAACGCTGGCGGTCACCTACACACTTGCCGGCCATACCTATACGGGCTCGTTCGCCAGGCAATAATCCACGGAACTCTCTTGGCAATCGACCACGACCCTCCCTCGGCCTGACCTATTGCCATAGTGCCGTCGTCTGCTGGGCCGGACCGGTCCGAATCGGCTATGCCTCTGCCATGCAGGAAACATCCCTCTATGCCCCGGTGAAGCGATTCCTCGAGAGCCTGGATTTCACCGTCAAGGGCGAAGTCGGCGGCTGCGACATCGTCGGGCTGCGCGAAGGCGAGCCGCCCGTGGTCGTCATCTGCGAGCTGAAGCTGCAGTTCAATCTCGAGCTCGTCCTGCAGGGGGTCGATCGCGCGGCCGCCTGCGACGAGGTCTGGCTCGCCGCCCGGATGTCGG
Organism: Mesorhizobium silamurunense; assembly: GCF_014843825.1. Lineage (GTDB taxonomy): Bacteria > Pseudomonadota > Alphaproteobacteria > Rhizobiales > Rhizobiaceae > Mesorhizobium > Mesorhizobium silamurunense. Next base: position 125 of record NZ_JHQR01000355.1, on the reverse strand, counting down.
CGCGCGGCAAGGGCCGAGAGCATGACCGCCGTTTTCGCGCGCTATGCCGGCGTCTCGGTTTCGGGTTGCTGGCGGTTGACGGAAAGGGCAAGGTCGAGCTGCTGCTCAGCCCCGCCGCCGCGCCG
>NZ_JHQR01000339.1 GCF_014843825.1 Mesorhizobium silamurunense | reverse complement strand
CCGGCCGATCGCTGGCCTGGCTGGCTGCCGTCGCAGTTTGGCCGTCGCGCCCCGCCTGGCCGCGCGGGCGATTGTCCCGGCGGTTGTTGTGGCGATGGCGGGGCCGCTGATGATCGAAACGGGCCTGCCGCCACAGAAGGATCGGCTTCGGTTCTTCCTGTTCGACCGGCGTCTCGCCGGTGGCGGCTTCCGGTGCTGCCGTCACTTCGGCCGGCGTGGCTTCACTTGCCGCCGCAGCTTCGGGTTCAGCCTCAGCCTCAGCTTCAGTGGAGGCCTCACTAACCGGTGCCTCGTCTTGCGCCGTCGGCTCACTTACCGCATCGGCTGCGCTATGCGTTTCCGCTTTGGAGACGTGCTCCTCGCCTGCCTCGGCAACGGGCTCATCCACGCTTTCGGCCGGAGCTTCCGTCGCAGGCGCTTCAGCCTCCGATTCCGGTCCCTCGGCGGAAGTTTCGGCAACGGCATCGGCGGCTGTTACCTCGGCCGCCTGCGCGGCGCGCGCGGCCGCTTCCGCCGCCAACTTCGCCGCGGCGGCCTCGCGGGCCGCGTTGTCCAGCGCGTCGAGCTTCGCCTTGACCTCGGCTGCCGGCTTCGGTTCGGAACGATAGCCAAGGCCCTTCAGGATCTCTTCCATGTCGTCGGCGGTGGCGCCGAGGATCGACATCATCGGTGGTGTCACCATGAAGGCGTGGCCGTCATAGGCACCGTCCGGCCGTTGGCCGAGGCCGGGCTTCCAGTTGGTCGCCGGGCGGATAAGGTCGGCCAGCCGTTCGAGAATGTCGACGCGCACGGCGCGGCGGCCGAGATTGCGGTAGCCGGCAAGCTTGTAGAAGGTTTTGTCGAAGGCAGGGTCGATGACCACCGAGGTGCGGCCCGACGCCAGCGCATGCACCACGTCGCCGAAGCCCGGCTTGTCCTTGCCGTCGTTCTTCAGCGCCCAGAGCAGCGTGACCAGCCCCGCCGGCGCCGGCTTGATCAGCGCCGGCACGAAGACGTGGTAGGCGCCGAAGCGCACGCCAAGGCGCCGCAGCGCGGCGCGGCCCTCCTGGTCGAGCGATTTCATTTCTTCGGCGATGTCGCGGCGGTTAATGAGACCGAAATGCTCGACGAGCTGGAAGGCGAGCCGCGCGCGATGCCGGCGAGCTGCTCGGCATTCTTCAAATCGACCAGCGGCTTCAAAAGCGTTTCGATCTGGAAATTGACGAAACGCTCGGCGCGCGCCGCCACCTTGTCGCGGGCCGGCCCGGTGAGCTGCTCGTCGGCGAGCAATACGAGCCGCGGCTTCAATGCCTCGTCGCCGGCGACCAGCGTGCCAATCGGCGCGCCGATCCAGCGCAGGATGCCGTCCGAGCCCAACGCCAGATCGCCGTTGGCGCAGGCGGCGAAG
>NZ_JHQR01000040.1 GCF_014843825.1 Mesorhizobium silamurunense | reverse complement strand
GCGGCCTCGGCGGGCGTGCGAGAGGCAGGTTCGCCACGCGTAACAGGTTCGCCCGGTGCAGTCGGTTCGCTTCGCGTAGCCGGCTCGTTGCGCAGGATGGAGGCGGCCCGCGCGTCGAGATCGGCGATGTCTCCAGTCAGTGGCAGCGGCTGGTCGATATCCATCGACGGCGCGCCCTGCACAGCGATCTTGCCGGAGCGGGCGGCCCGTTTGCCGCCCGGCTGCGGGTCGAGCAGTTCGCTGATCGCTTCGCTTGGCTCGCTGGTCTCGAGCGAGCCCAGCCGGTCGACGATCTTGAGCAGCGTGTCGTGGATGGCCTCGAAGGTTCGCGAATTGCGCTCGTCGGAGCGGCGGGTGAGCGCTTCGAGGGTCTTCAGGTCCTGCGCCAGGCCGCTCACGGCGGCCGCGTTGGAAGCAGCCGTGTCGGAGCTCGACTCGGCCAGCGACCGGACGGCGTTCTCCGCCGCTTCGCGCGCGACGCTGAGGATGGAATCGCGCGTGCCGGCCAGCGACCTCTCGATCTCGTTGAGGCGCGGGCTGATGTCCTCGAAGTCGGGCAGCGGCGCGCTCGGCTTCGAAAGATGCGCCGAAAGGGCGGTCACCTGCGACTCCAGGCTGCGGATCAGCGCCGGATCGATGCCGGCGACTTGCGCCGCGGACGATTCCAGCCGGCTGGAAATGTCCTCGAGCCGGCTTTCCAGGCCGCGGATCGCCATCTCGTTGGCGGGATCGGGCGCGCGCGTCTCGATGCGTTTGGCAAGTGCGGTGAAGCGGGCGTCGATCGCCTCCATGATGCCGGCGCCGTCGTCCTGTCGCATGCGCTGGTCGAGCCTGTCTGCGACTTCGTCCAGCCGCCGCTCGAGGTCGCGGAACAGCATGTTGCCCTGCTCGATCGCATCGCCCTGGCGGCGCTCGAGCAGCGTGGACAGCGCGTCGAAACGCTGCTCCAGGCCTTGGAAGATATGGTCGGCGTCGGGCATCGCCGGCGCGCGGTCCATTCTGTCGGTGATTAAGGCGATCTGCTTGCCCAGACGCTCCATCGCCTGCTCCGGCAGGTTGGTGCGTCCGGCGAGCTCGTCCACCCGGCTGGACAGAAGGTTGAGGCGGTCGATGACCTCGGCGCCGGGGCGCGACTGCGCGACCTCCTCGATCTGCTGCGCTAGCGAGGCGATCCGCTTCTCGATGCGGCCGAAGGCTTCCGGATCGAAGGCATTGGCCTGCGCGGCCACCGTCGAGGCGACGATGGCGCGCGAGATCTCGTCCAGCCGCTCGTCGATCATGGCAAGCGTCTCGCCGCCGCGCATCGTCTGCTGGCCGGCGAAACGGTCGACCGCGCCGGCAAGGATGCGTACTTTTTCCTCCAATGAACTTAGCGACAGCGACTGCGGCAGGTTGTTGACCGCGCTGCTGATCTGTTCGAGCCGGTCGGTGAGCACCGAAAGGCTGGGACCTTCGGCGCGCTGGCGCTGGTCGGCGTCGACGCGATCCTCGAAGGCGCTCCAGCGACGGTCGAAATCGTCCCAGCGGCGGTCGACGGCCCGCACGCTTTTATCGACGGCTTGCACGCTTTCCTCGCGCGCCAGCGTGTCGAGCGCCGCCTTGACCTGCTCCAGCTCGAGCCGCAGCAGGTTGACGCTGCGGTCGTCGCTCTTTTCGGCAAGCGTGTGGATGGCGCCGGAAAGCCGTTCGAACTCGAGGCCGAGCTCGGCGCTGCTCTTGTCGGCGGGGATGCCATGCTGACTGCTCGCCTGCATGGCTCGATCGATATCCTGGCGCAGCGCGTCGAATTCGCGTTGCAGGCCGGCGGTCATCTGGTGGCGCAGCTCCTCGCGCAGGCCGCGCAGTTCGACAGCGATCTTGCCCACCATCGCGACGCCGTCTTCCTGTCCGCGCACCCGGTCGATGTCGCGGGCAATAGCCTGATAGTTGGGACCGAAGTCGGAAGCGGTAGGCGTCGGGTTTTGCGGCCCCCGGTTTTGCGGCCCTAAGTTTTGCGATCCCCGATTTTGCTCCCTCTGCGTGGTGTAGGGGCCCTCGTACCACCGGGGCGAACCGTAAGGCTGCGCGGCGGCATAGCGTGGCTCGGCGGCCGGTCGCCGCGGATCGGGGCGCTCGGGTGTGTCGACGCGGGTCCGTTCCAGCCGCTGCTCCAGCGTTTCGAGCGAGCGGTTCAGCTCCTCCAGCGAGGTGTGCGGCCGGCGTTGCCTGCCGGCGTTGAGTGTATCGAGATAGGACCGCTTGCTGTTCATCGATGCGCCCGTGTTCAGAATGACCGGCCGTGGCCGGTTTCCCAAAGTCCTGCCGGGAACGAAGACGTCCGCGCGGTTTTGCTGCGGAGGAAGACGGGCTTCCCGGGTTCTTCACCCACGCTTCGAAAAACCGTGAAAAATTCGCTACAGGATAAACACGGGTGACCGACATGCGCACATTTCGCCCAACGTGGTAAACAACGCGTTAACCAAGCTTAAGAAGTCGCGCATAAATCCTGAGCTGCTTGCAAGGTGCGGCATAAAGTTCGGTTCCGACAACGCCCTTGCGTCAGGTGCCGGCTGTCGGTATAGGATTGACGTAAACGTAAAAGGTGCGAAGCCGTGCCTCTTGCGATTGATTTGTCGAAACCACGATTGGAAGCACGCCCCCGCTTCCACTCAGGCGACGCTTGGTCCGTGACCGCGACGCCATTAGGGGAAAGCCAGTGACCATGAAACTTGTTTCGCCCGGCGAAGCCGCGGCCAATAGCAATGACATACCGGCCGAGGCCGGCGAAGAATTCGTCCGCATCGGCGAGATGGCCAAGAAATACGGCGTGACCTTGCGCACGCTGCGTTTCTATGAGGACAAGGGCCTGCTCAATCCCAAGCGCGACGGCTCGACCCGTCTCTACACGCGCCGCGACAAGGCCCGGCTCAAGCTGATCCTGCTCGGCCGCAAGGTCGGGTTCTCGCTGCGCGACGTCAAGCAGATGATGGATCTCTACGATCCGACCGGCTCCAATACCAAGCAGTTGCGGCTGGCGCTCGACAAGTCGGAGAAGCAGCTTGCCCGCCTGCAGAAGCAGCGGGCGCTGATCGAAGACGCCATCAATGAGCTGAGCAATTCGATGACGGTCGTTCGCCATATGCTGACCGAGCGGGCCGTGCCGCAGGCAAGCGCCGCCGGCTGATTGCCTCTCGCGCTTAAGGCGAGCCCAAGATAGAAAAAGCCGCGCGGCCATGGCCGCGCGGCTTTTTGTTGCCTTCCATTCCGCGCTCACCAAAAATTTTTTGGCTGCGACGAAGTTGACGTTTACGCAAACGTCAATATTTGCTATCGGGGCATCGACATTGGCTCGGCCTCCCATCCGGACCTGGATCGGGAACTTGCTGGCTGGCCAGGACCGCAAGGGTGGAGGAAGGCATGACGATCTACAGGGCGCCCGTCCAGGACACGCTGTTCGTGCTCAACGACGTGCTTGGCTATCAGCGCTATTCTAATCTTCCAGGCTTCTCGGACGCCACGCCCGACGTCGTCGAGGCGATCCTCGCCGAAGGCGCCAAGCTTGCCGAAAACGTTATGCATCCGCTGAACCGCGTCGGCGACATGGAAGGCTGCGTGCGCCATGACGACGGATCGGTGACCACGCCCAAGGGCTTCAGGGATGCCTTCGACCAGTATCGCGAAGGCGGCTGGATGGGGCTGGCCGCGCCCGCCGAGTTCGGCGGCCAAGGCCTGCCCTACACGGTCCACACCGCGGTCTCCGAATACATGGTCTCCGCCAACATGGCGCTGATGATGTATCCCGGCCTGACGCAAGGCGCGATCGCGGCAATCGTCAGCCATGGCACGGACGAGCAGAAGGCCACCTGGCTGCCCAGGCTGATCGAGGGTGCCTGGACCGGCACCATGAACCTCACCGAGCCGCATTGCGGCACGGACCTCGGCCTGCTGCGCACCAAGGCGGTGCCGAACGGCGACGGCTCCTACAAGATCTCCGGCCAGAAGATATTCATATCCGCCGGCGAGCACGACATGTCGGGCAACATCGTCCATCTGGTGCTGGCCCGCGTCGAGGGCGCGCCGGAAGGCGTGAAGGGCATCTCGCTGTTCATCGTGCCGAAGTTCAAGCTCGACGGCTCGGGCAATGTCGGCGAGCGCAACGCGCTCTCCTGCGGCTCGATCGAGGAGAAGATGGGCATCCACGGCAACTCGACCTGCGTCATGAATTACGACGAGGCCGAGGGCACTTTGCTCGGCGAGTTGAACGGCGGCCTGAAGGCCATGTTCACGATGATGAACGAGGCCCGCCTTGGCGTCGGGCTGCAAGGGCTTTCGGTCTCGGAGATCGCCTACCAGAACGCGGTCTCCTACGCCAAGGATCGCCTCCAGGGCCGTTCGCTGTCGGGCGTCAAGGCGCCGGACAAGAAGGCCGACCCGATCATCGTCCATCCCGATATCCGCCGCTCGCTGATGACCATGAGGGCGTTCAACGAGGGCGGCCGCGCGCTGGCACTGTGGACGGCGATGAAGTCCGACGTCGCGCATCGAGCCAGTGATGACAAGGATCGCCAGGCGGCCGACGACTACACCGGCCTGATGACGCCGGTAGTCAAGGGCGTGCTCACCGACAAGGGCTTCGACCACGCGGTGATGGCGCAGCAGGTGTTCGGCGGCCACGGCTATATCGAAGAGCATGGCATGAGCCAATTCGTGCGCGATGCCCGCATCGCCATGATCTATGAGGGCGCCAACGGCATCCAGGCGCTCGACCTCGTCGGCCGCAAGCTGGCGCAGAATGGCGGCCGCGCCGTGCAGGCCTTTTTCAAGGAAGTCGGCGAGTTCTGCGAGGAAAACCGCGCCGACGAGAAGATGGCGCCCTTCACCAAGGCGCTGAAGAAGGGCCTCAACGACCTGCAGGCGGCGACCATGTGGCTGGTGCAGAACGGCATGGCCAAGCCAGACAATGCCGGTGCTGCCTCGACCGACTATATGCATCTCTTCGGCCTGGTGGCGCTTGGCTACATGTGGGGCCAGATGGCCAAGGCCGCCCAAATCAAGCTCGCCGAAGGCGCCAATGGCGCCGCGCCGTTTTACGACAACAAGCTGGTGACCGCGCGCTTCTACATGGAGCGTATCATGCCGGAGACGGCGACGCGGCTCGCCCGCATTTCCAGTGGCGCGGACGCGCTAATGGCGCTGCCGGCGGAAGCGTTCTAGAAATGCTCGGCGTCACCCTCCCCCTCGAGGGGTAGGGTGTCCTGAAGGGCCGGGAGAGGTCGCCCGCGGCAGCGCGCCGACCTCGTTTCTGGCGACGTGCCTTGTGAGGAGAAGTGCATGACCAACCCAGCCGACGTCCTTGGTCTTCCAAAACCCGCCTGGGCGGCGGACGAAGTTGGCATGCTCTACGACATGGCGCAGCGCTTCATGTCGGAGGAGATCGCGCCGCGCTACGTTGAGTTCGAGAAGAACGAGATGTTCGACCGCGAGAGCTGGCTGAAGGCGGGCGCTGCCGGACTGCTCTGCGCCTCGATGCCGGAAAAATACGGCGGCTCCGGCGGCACCTTCGCGCATGAGAGCGCCATCATCGAGGCGATCGGCCATGTCGGCGTCGACGGCTTCGGCATCGGCCTGCACAATTCGATCGTCGCCCCTTACATCCTGCATTACGGCTCCGAGGAGCAGAAACAGAAGTGGCTGCCGAAGCTGGCGACCGGCGAGTTGATCGGCGCCATCGCCATGACCGAGCCTGGCGCTGGCTCCGACCTGCAGGGCGTCAAGACACGCGCCGAGAAGGACGGCAACCACTACAAGATCAGCGGCTCCAAGACCTTTATCACCAACGGCCAGCTTGCCAACCTGATCATCGTCGTCACCAAGACCGATCCGGACAAGGGCGCCAAGGGCACCTCGCTGATCGTCGTCGAGACCGACGAGGTCGAGGGCTTCGAGCGCGGCCGCAACCTCGACAAGATAGGGCTGAAGGCCAACGACACGTCCGAGCTGTTTTTCAACGACGTGCGCGTGCCGACCTCGAACCTGCTCGGCCACGAGGAAGGCAAGGGCTTCGTCCAGCTGATGCAGCAGTTGCCGCAGGAGCGGCTGCAGATCGGCACCGGCGCGATCGCCATGATCGAGCGGGCGCTGGCGATCACCATCGACTATGTCAAGGAGCGCAAGGCCTTCGGCAAGGCGATCATCGATTTCCAAAACACCCAGTTCAAGCTGGCCGAGCTGAAGACCGAGGCGACCATCGGCCGCGTCTTCTACAACGACTGCGTTGCCCGCCATATCGCTGGCGGCCTCGACCCGGTCACAGCCTCGATGGCCAAATACTGGCTGTCCGACCTGCAGGGCAAAGTCGTCGACGAATGCCTTCAACTGCATGGCGGCTATGGCTACATGAATGAATATCCGATCGCCCGCATGTACCGCGACGCTCGCGTCCAGCGCATCTATGGCGGCACCAACGAGATCATGAAATTGCTGATCGGGCGCTCTCTCTGAGCGCCGCGACCGGCAAACCCAAGGAGCAGAAAAATGGCCGAAGCTTACGTCTATGACGCCGTGCGCACGCCGCGCGGCAGGGGCAAGAAGGATGGCTCGCTGCATGAGGTGCCGGCGGTGCGGCTCGCCGCCAGGACCCTTGAGGCGCTGCGCGACCGCAACGGGCTCGACACCGGCAATGTCGATGACATCATCTTCGGCTGTGTCGACCCGGTCGGCGAGGCGGGCTCGGTCATTCCGCGCGCCGCCGCCTTCGAGGCCGGCTATGACACCAAGGCACCGGGCATGCAGATCTCGCGCTTCTGCGCCTCTGGTCTCGACGCCATCAATTTCGGCGCCGCCAAGATCGCTCAAGGCGCGGACGAGATCGTCATTGCCGGAGGCGTCGAATCTATGTCGCGCGTCGGCATGGGCATGTCCGGCGGTTCATGGTTCATGGATCCGTCCGTCGGCCTGCCCGGCTGGTTCGTGCCGCAAGGCATCTCGGCCGACCTAATCGCCACGAAATACGGCTTCAGCCGCGACGACGTCGATGCCTACGCGGTCGAGAGCCAGAAGCGTGCCGCCAAGGCCTGGGGCGAGGGCCGCTTCAAGAATTCGGTGATCCCGATTAAGGACCAGAACGGCCTCACCATCCTCGACCATGACGAGCACATGCGGCCCTCGACCGATATGCAGTCGCTGGCCTCGCTCAACCCGTCCTTCGTCATGCCCGGCGAGATGGGTGGCTTCGATGCCGTCGCCGTGCAGAAGCATCCGGAAGTCGAGGAGGTCAACCACGTCCACCATGCCGGCAACTCCTCCGGCATTGTCGACGGCGCCGCGGCTGTGCTGCTCGGTTCGAAGAAGGCCGGCAAGGCGATGGGCCTCAAGCCACGCGCGCGCATCCGCGCCTTTGCCAATATCGGCTCCGAGCCGGTGCTGATGCTGACCGGCCCGGTCGACGTCACCGAGAAGCTTTTGAAGCGCGCCAAGATGAAGCTGTCGGACATCGACCTGTTCGAGCTCAACGAGGCCTTCGCCTCGGTGGTGCTGCGCTATATGCAGGCCTTCGACATCCCGCACGACCGGATCAACGTCAACGGCGGGGCGATCGCCATGGGACATCCGCTCGGCGCTACCGGCGCGATGATCCTGGGCACGGTGCTGGACGAGCTGGAGCGCCGCGACCTGAACACCGCGCTGGTCACGCTCTGCATCGGCGCCGGCATGGGCACCGCCACCATCATCGAACGCGTCTGACGGGGAGAGAAAAGATGAGCTACACCAATTTCACCCTCGACATCGACGCCGACGGCATCGTGCTCATCACCTGGGACATGCCCGGACGCTCGATGAACGTCTTCACCGAAGAGGCGATGCGCGAGCTCAATGCCATCGTCGATCATGTGACCGGCGACGCCGCCATCAAGGGCGCAGTCATCACGTCCGGCAAGGACAGTTTCTCCGGCGGCGCCGACATCACCATGCTGCAGAAGATGCTCGCCACCTTCGCCGCGGAAAAGGAGAAGGACCTCGAAAGGGCGACCAAGGCACTGTTCGACAATGCCGGCTATATGACCGGCCTGTTCCGCAAGATCGAGACGTGCGGAAAGCCGTGGGTGTCGGCGATCAACGGCACCTGCATGGGCGGCGCCTTCGAGATGTCGCTCGCCTGCCACGGCCGCGTCGCTGCCGATTCCGACAAGGTGAGGATGGCGCTTCCCGAGGTGAAGATCGGCATCTTCCCGGGCGCCGGCGGTACCCAGCGCGTGCCGCGGCTGACCGACCAGCAGCAGGCGCTGCAGATGCTGACCACCGGCCAGAATCTCACGCCGCAGAAAGCGAAGTCGATGGGCCTGATCCACGACATCGCCGAACCGAAGAAGCTTGTCGAGACCGCCAAGGCGATGATCAGGAACGGCCTGAAGCCAGTGGCGCCCTGGGACGAGAAGGGCTTCAAGCTGCCCGGCGGCCCGATCTATTCGGCGGCTGGCGCCAATCTCTGGCCGCCGGCCATCGCCATCCTGCGCCGCGAGACCTATGGCAATTATCCGGCCGCTGCCGCGATCCTGAAATGCGTCTATGAAGGCCTGTTGGTGCCCTTCGACACGGCGCTCAGGATCGAGCAGCGCTACTTCACCGAAATCATGCAGACCAAGGAAGCGGCGGCGATGATCCGTTCGCTGTTCGTGTCGCTGCAGGAACTGAACAAGGGCGCGCGCCGCCCGGCCGGCGTGCCGGACACCAGGTTCAAGAAAATCGGCATCCTCGGCGCCGGCTTCATGGGCGCGGGCATTGCCTATGTCACGGCCAAGGCCGGCATTCCGGTGGTGCTGCTCGACCGCGACATGGAATCGGCCGAGAAGGGCAAGGCGCATTCCGACGGCCTGATGGCGGACCAGGTGAAGAAGGGCCGCGCCAAGCCCGACGAGAAGGACAAGCTCTTGTCGCTGATCACGCCGACGGCCGACTATGCCGACCTCGCCGGCTGCGACCTCGTCGTCGAGGCCGTCTTCGAGGATTCGGCGGTCAAGAAGCTCGCCACCGAGCAAGCGGAGGCGGTGCTGAAGTCCTCGGCGATCTTTGCCTCCAACACCTCGACCATCCCGATCACGTCGCTGGCGAAGAACTCGGCGCGGCCGAAGAATTTTGTCGGCATCCACTTCTTCTCGCCGGTCGACAAGATGATGCTGGTCGAGATCATCCTCGGCAAGAAGACCGGCGACAAGACGCTGGCAGTCGCGATCGACTTCGTGCGCGCCATCAAGAAGACGCCGATCGTGGTCAACGACACGCGCGGCTTCTACGTCAATCGCTGCGTGCTCCGCTATATGTCGGAAGCCTACAAGATGCTGATCGAAGGCGTGCCGGCGGCGATGATCGAGAACGCCGCCAAGGCCGCCGGCATGCCGGTCGGACCGCTGGCGCTGACCGACGAGACGGCGATCGATCTTGCCCAGAAGATCATGAAGCAGACCATCAAGGATCTCGGCGAGAAGGCCGTCGATCCGAAGCAGATGGCGCTGATCAACACCATGGTCGACACGCATGGCCGCTTCGGCCGCAAGAACGGCAAGGGCTTCTATGACTATCCCGCCAAGCCGGCGAAGAAGAAGCTTTGGCCGGGCCTCAATGATCTCTATCCGCAGCTCAAGCCGGAGAAGGTCGACTATGAGGAGTTGAAGGAGCGCCTGCTGGTCACCATCGCGCTTGAGGCGGTTCGCGTGATGGAAGAAGGGATCGTCACCGATCCGCGCGAGGCGGATGTCGGCTCGATCCTCGCCTTCGGCTTCGCCCCCTTCACCGGCGGCGCGCTCTCTTACATCGACGGCATCGGCGCCAAGCGCTTCGTCAAGATCGCCAAGGGCCTGCAGAAAAAATACGGTGCCGAGTTCAGGGCGCCCAAGCTTTTGCTCGACATGGCCGAGAAGGGCGAGACCTTCTACCAGCGCTTCGACCCTTACCAGAAGGGCGAGGTCAGGAAGGCAGCCTAACGCACCAGCCATGTACGTGTAGGCGCGCATGATGGCCGCGGCGGCTCGCCGTGGCCCTAAAGCATGTCTCCCGAAAGTGGGACCGGTTTCGGGAACATGCTTGAAATCAAGAACTTAAAGCATGTCGCCGGACGACAAGATTCAATGCGCAAGCCCGCGTTCAGCCGACCTTAAGCAAATCCAGCTAATCCAAAAATGCCGGGCTGGGCTCGCAAATCGGTCGCGCCCGCTCTCCGGCGTGGCTTAGGGGCAGGGGCGTGGGCAACATCGTCGATTTCATCACCGGCCTTTTCGAGGTCTGGCGCGGCCAGGGGAGCGATCCTGACAAGCAGTGCGTCTTTTCGTTCCTGCTCCTGCTCCTGGCAATCGATATCGCTCGCAAGGGTTGGCTGCTTTCCTGGTCGCGTCGCGCCGTCGAAAGCGCCGCGGCGACGCTGGCCATTTTCCACATCAACATCGTGCTCGTCCCCGCAGTCTGGCTGCTGTCGGAACGGCTCAAGGCACTTTACGACCTGCTCGGCATTCCGAGTGTGCCGAGCACGGTCTGGGCTGGTCTGCCAGTCTGGATGCTCGGTCTGCTCGCCATACTGGCGCACGACTTCGCCAACTATTGGAACCATCGCGTCATGCACATGAAATGGCTTTGGCCGGTGCATGCGATCCACCATTCCGATCCGGTGGTCAACGGGTTGACGACGTACCGTGTCCACGCGCTCGAAATGCTGGTAATGTGGGGTTCATACACAATCCTGCTGACCTGGCTTGGACTGCCCGCCGATGCCATGGGCATTGGCGCGGTGATCCTCGTGCTCCACAACGTCTATGTCCATGTCGATGTCGATTGGGGCCATGGCCCGCTGCGGATGCTCATCGCCTCGCCGCGCTTCCATCGCTGGCACCATGCCAATGAGCCGGCGGCGTACGGCAAAAACCTCGCTAACGTGTTCCCGTTCTTCGACTGGATATTCGGCACCTATCGTGTACCGGGGTCGTGCGGTGTCGCCATGGGAGCGGACGGGGTACCGTCCAACGACGTCGTGCGGCTGACGTTATGGCCGTTGCTGGAATGGGCGCGGCTGGGGAGGCAGCGGCTGAAAGTGCTGCGCACCTCGATCGGCGGGCTGGGGCAAGACACCGGCCTGGCCGAGCTCGGCACTCTCGACACCAACGCCGACTGACACGGAAAACGCCATTGGTCGGCGCGAAGGCGAGCCAGGCCGCCGGCCCATTCTGGCACGTTCGCGTATGGCCCGCTATCGAGGCCGGACCGGAGCAGAAAGTCGTTCTGCCGCCATGGTCAACCGGCCGACGCCGGGCCGAGAGGATCGAGCCTGATCAATCCTGCGGGAGTGGACGACTTTCTCTTCAATCTGCGGTTCGCGCCGATGGACAATCGGATGGCCGCGCGCTAGACAGCGCTGAGGCATTTTTTCCTGTTTCGAAGGAGAGCGGACTTGCTCTCGCACGATCGCGTATGGGCCGCAATCGACGCTCTTGCCGAGCGCTATTCGCTGTCGGCTTCCGGTCTCGCCAGGCGCGCGGGCCTCGATTCGACCGCCTTCAACAAGTCCAAGCGCCTGTCTTCCGACGGCCGGCCACGCTGGCCCTCGACCGAATCGCTGGCCAAGATCATCGAGGCCACCGGCGCCTCGCTGCAAGAATTCACCGTGCTGGTCGAAGGTCGCGGCGGCCCTGCCGCGCCGCAGCCGCGCATAGCCGTGCCGCTGCTTGGCTTTGCCCAGGCCGGCGCCGGCGGCTTCTTCGACGATGCCGGCTATCCCTCGGGACAGGGCTGGGATCTGGTCGAACTTCCGACGCGGGCGGCGGAAACCTCCTATGCGCTGAAGGTCCAGGGCGATTCCATGCTGCCGCTCTACCGCAACGGCGACGTGCTGATCGTCGAGCCGGGCGCGCCGACGCGCAAGGGCGACCGCGTCGTCGTCAAGACCACTGAAGGCGAGGTGATGGCCAAGGTGCTCGATCGACAGACCGCGAAGTCGATCGTGCTGGTCTCGCTCAATCCCGCTCACCCGGACCGCGACATCCCGATGCGTGATGTCGAATGGGTGGCGCGGATCGTCTGGGCAAGCCAGTAGGTCCGGGCTGGTGCGGGTTCTCTATCTTGCCCTCGCGCTTCTCGCGGTTCCGGCGATGGCGGCGCTGGTTATCGCCGGAGGCCGCTCGCTGAAAGGCAGCGAAAGCGTCGTCACGGTCGACCAGATCGACCCCACCGCCGATATGATTCCGGGGCAAGACGCCGGCGCGGCGCCTCAGGAACCGACGACTGCGGAGCCGGCGACCTCCGCCATTCTGGAGCCGGCTGCTCCTCAGCCACCGAGGCCGGCGGCTCATTCGCGGGCGATCGATCCCGAAGTGGTGGCGCCGCCCGAGCTTTCCGAGGAACTACTGGAACGGGTCGAACCGCGCGCGCCGCTCAGCGATCTGGCGCTGGCCGGCCCGCTTAAGCCGCCCAAACTGAAAATGCCCGACGACTGGAACGGCACCAAGCTGTTCCAGCCGGTAGCCACCGCCGCCGGCTTCATCGAGGCGAAAGGCTACGCGGTTGCCATCACCGGCATCGACGTCGTCAAAGCGGACGAAACCTGCAGCGACGAAGGCAAATCCTGGGCTTGCGGCGCGCGCGCCAGGACGGCGTTCCGCGCCTTCCTGCGCGGGCGCACCGTGGTCTGCACGGTGCCGCCGGAGGGCAGTCGCGACACCATCTCGGCCGAATGCCGCGTCGGCAACAAGGATATCGGTGAGTGGCTGGTGGAAAACGGCTGGGCGCGCGCCGCGCGGGGCGGCCCCTATGTCGAGGCGGGCTCCAAGGCGCGCACGGCGAAGAAGGGTATCTTCGGGCCGGCGCCGGACGTTTCCGGCCTGCCGCCGGTTCCGGCAGCCTCTCGCCCGGCGCCTGCCGCACCGAGCTCAATCCTCGAAGAGGTCGATGGCGTGCTCAGGCCGCCAGCTGACCAGCCAGCGCCCGCTCAATGAGCGCGCGCGTCTCCGTGATGCCGTAGAGCGCCGCGAAGGAGCCGAAGCGCGGCCCGCGTTCCTGCCCGATCAGCACCTGGTAGATCATTTGGAAGAAGGCGACCGACACGCCGGGGCCGCCTTCCGGGCTCTGCTTGGAATGGTCCTGGTAGCGCTCGATCCGCCGCGCAACGTTGAGCGCCGCGTTCTGGATCGCCTCGCCGTCGGCGCCTTGATGCAAAGAGCCGAGCGCTTCCGAGAGCTTCGCCAGCGCCTCGCGCTCCACCTCGTCGGCGGCGCGATAGACCTTGGTGGGCTTCACGAAATCGTCGAAATAGCGGATCGCATAGCCGGTCAGCCGGTCGAGCTCGGGATGCGTCTTCGGCGTCACGCCCGGCGCATGACGCGAGATGAAGCCCCACAGCACCGCCTTGTCATGCGCGTTGGAAGCGCTGACCAGATTGAGCAGCAGCGCGAACGGCACCGGCAGGTCGATCGCCGGCGGATTGCCGTCATGCATGTGCCAGACCGGGTTGCCGAGCCGCTCCTTCAAGTCCTGCCGGAGATAGGCTGAGAGGAAAGCGTAGTATTCGTCGACCGCCTTCGGGATGACGTCGAAATAAAGCTTCTTGGCCTGCCGCGGCCGCTGGTACATGTAGAGGCCGAGGCTCTCGGTCGGTGCATAGGTCAGCCACTCGTCGATGGTGAGGCCATTGCCCTTCGACTTCGAGATCTTCTGGCCGTTCTCGTCGAGGAACAGCTCGTAGACGAAATGCTCCGGCGCGCGGCCGCCAAGGATGTTGCAGATGCGGTCGTAGATCGCCGCATTGGTCTGGTGGTCCTTGCCGAACATCTCGAAATCGACGCCGAGCGCTGCCCAGCGCATTCCGAAATCCGGCTTCCACTGCAGCTTCACCTTGCCGCCGGTGACGGGCAGCGTGGTCTCGGTGCCTTCGTCGTCGAAGGTGATGGTGCCGGCCTTGGCGTCGACATGCTTCATCGGCACGTAGAGCACGCGGCCGCTCTTCGGCGAGATCGGCAGGAACGGACTGTAGGTCGCCTGGCGCTCCTCGCCGAGGGTCGGCAGCATCACCGCCATGATCTCGTCGTAGCGCTCGGCGGCGCGCAGCAGCACTTCGTCGAAGCGGCCCGACTTATAGTACTGGGTCGCGCTGGCGAACTCGTAGTCGAAGCCGAACGTGTCGAGGAAGCGGCAGAGCATCGCGTTGTTGTGGTCGGCAAAGCTCGCATAGTCGCCGTCGAAGGGATTGGGCACCGCCGTTAGTGGCTTGTGCAGATAGGGCTCGAGTGCCGCGCGATCCGGCACGTTGTCCGGAATCTTGCGCATGCCGTCCATGTCGTCGGAAAAGCACAGCAGCTTCGTCTTGACCTTGTCCCCGGTCAGCACCCGGAAGGCGTGCCGCACCATCGTGGTGCGCGCCACCTCGCCGAAGGTGCCGATATGCGGCAGGCCGGACGGGCCATAGCCGGTCTCGAACAGGACGGTCTCGGGAAAATCCTTGTCCTTGTAGCGGGCAATGATCTTCTTGGCTTCCTCGAACGGCCATGCCTTGCTTTCGGCTGCCGCCGCAAGCATCTCGGGATTGAGATCGATGATGTTTGATCCCGTCATGTCACTTTCCAGGGCATGTGCCGGCCAAGTCATGTGTCGGCTTGGCGGCAGGCGAAGATTTTTCACCCGGGCTCTAGGCGCGACTGGCCGGAGCGTCAACGATTTGCGGCGGTTTTCCTTGCGGCGCCACAATGACGCTCTTACGTTGGGCGCCAACTTCGGTGCATGTCGCCAAAAAGTATGCAGCAGTTTTTTGCGAAGACGACATGCAGTTTCAAGGAGTTTTGAATGCCTTCACTGACGCCGCACGAAGCCCTGATCTACCTGATGGTCATCACGTCGGCCTCCGATCGCGACATGACCGATGTCGAGCTGGCGCGGATCGGGGACGTCGTCCGCTCCTGGCCGGTGTTCGTCGATTTCAACCAGAACAGGCTGGTTGCGGTGTCGCAGGAGTGCCAGAAGGCGCTGCATGACAAGGACGGGCTGGAAGGCGTCCTTGCGCATGTCGCGGCGGCGCTGCCGGAGCGGTTGCGCGACACCGCCTATGCCGCTGCTTTCGAGGTTGCGGCCGTCGATCTCGAAATGCGCATGGAGGAGGTGCGGGTGCTGCAGCTCATCCGCCTCAAGCTCGATCTCGACACGCTGACCGTCGCCGCGATCGCCCGCGCGGCGAAGGCGCGCCTGCGCACGCTGACCTAGGCTTTGTCGATATTCAGGTGATGCCGGCCTGCGAATGGCGGCTTCCTGCGCTTCCGGCCTTCGCCGGCCGAAGCACTCATAAGTGGCGTGGCAGTTAAATTAAGGCTACGGCCGGCGCAGGCCGGTGCTCACGTACGTTAAGTACGCTCCGCTCCGGTTCTCGGAATCCACCATTTTCGGCTCGGCCTGACCTGAAGCCCGACAAGCCTTGGCCTGTCGCTTCGGTATCAGAAGAAACTCACCGGGAAGTAGCGTAGGTAGAACTCGGCGAACGTGCCCTTGATCGAGATTTCCTGCAGCGCGTAGTCGAAGGCGGCCGCCAGCGCCGGGTCGCCCGCCCTGGTCGCGATCGCCATGCCCGAGCCCAGATATTCGGGCGCCAGATACGGGCCGCCGGCGAAGCGGCAGCAGCTGGCGGCATCCGAGCCGCCGAGCCAGAAGGCAAAACGCATGCCGTCGCCGAAGGCGACATCGATCTTGCCGGCCTTGAGGTCGGCGTAGAGGTCCTCGGGCTTGTCGAAGGGCACGACCTGCACCGTGCTGAAATAATCGCGCAGCATCTTCTCATGCGCCGAGCCGGCGATGACGCCCACCCTTTTGCTGCGCAGCTTGTCGAGGATCGGCTCGGTGAAGGCCTTGGCCTTCGGCATGATGAAGCGCGCCGGGAACTGCAGGTAGGAACGCGAGAAGGCGTATTTCTCGCGGCTTTCCGGCGTCGCCGCGATGCCGGCGATGATCGCCTCGCCTTCGCCTTTCTGCAGCGCGTCGTCGAGCTCGTTCCAGGGCAGCGCCTGGATCTGGCATTTCTCGACGATGCCGAGTTCGGCGCAGATCGCCCGCGCCAGGTCGATGTGGAAACCCGACAGCCGGCCTGAGCCGTCGAGGAAGTTGAAAGGCGGAAAATCGGTGGTGGTGAGGAACCTCAACCTCGGCAGCGCGGAAAGATCGGGCTTCGGCAGCCGCTCCTTGGCATCCCACAGCACCGGAACCTGCGGCTCCGCGGCCTGAGTCGCGCCGGCAAGCAGCAACGCCCCGATCAGCGCCGACAGCAGGGCCAGAAATATCCACCGGAAAGTCACGATAAGGCTCCGCCCAGTCATGTTCTAGGCTTTTCGTATGAAAATGGCGCAGGGACAACGGTTTTTGATTCCAAACGGGCGAATTAGGCGTATGGTTTAGCACATCTGCAAGTGGTAGCGCGCGCCGGCAACGGGGGAGGTCACCGGCGTCACGAAGAAGCTTGCGATGCGGGGGTTGATGGCGAATGGTGGTTCGGGCATCTACCATCGGTGATCAAAGCAGAAGCAACATGGGGTAGATGTTGCGATGAGCATGTTCGATAGAACTCTGGAATACATAGATCAATTGCAGCACGCCAACACTGCTGCGGCGGTGTGCGAGCGCCTGCTTGGCGTCACCTCGAATTTCGGGCTGACGGCGCTGATGGCCGGAACCGTGCCGCAACCCGGCACGCCGCGCGGCCGGCAGAAGGACCATGTGCTGCTCTGCGACTGGCCGGGCGAGTGGCTGGAGCGCTACGTGGCGCGCAATTATGTCGACCATGATCCGGTCGTCAGCCACATGAAGCAATTGCAGGCCCCGTTCCAGTGGCGCGAGGCCTCGCAGGCCATCGTCATCGACAAGAGCAGCGACGAGGTCATGGGCGATGCCCGCGAGTTCAAGCTGCGCGACGGCCTCGCCTTTCCGCTGGTCACGCTCGACGGCCAGATCGTCATGGTCTCGCTGGGCGGCGAGTCCGTCGAACTGTCGGACGTCGAATTCGGAATGGTCTCGTTGGTATCCACCTACGCCATCGGCCGCGCCATGCAGCTCCACACGATGGCCGGCAAGGTCGTCGATCACATTGAGTTGACGCCGCGCGAGCGCGAATGCCTGCAATGGGCGGCTGTCGGCAAATCCGAGTGGGAGATTTCGCAGATTCTCGGCATCTCGGAGCACACCTCCGAGAAACACCTTCTTAACGCCAAGAGCAAACTGGGCGCCGCCAATCGGGTGCAAGCTGTCGCGGAAGCGATTAGACGCGGCTATATTAGCTAGGTCGGGCGTGCCGACCTAGAAATTCTTGCCCACGCGATCGTGCAAATTTTCGGAAAATCCGCCTTATCTTCTTAGGCATTCGAGACGGCTAATGCTTTCTTAACGCCAAAAGCAAACTGGGCGTTGCCAACCATGTGCAGCAGTCGCGGAGCCGATTAGGCGTCGCTATATTAGCGAGGTCGGCCGTGCTGGCCTAGAAATTCTTGCCTACGCGATCGCGTAATATTTTCGGGAAAGCCCGGCCGTATCTTCCTCTTAAGCCCAGGAGACGGCTAATGCTTTTTTCCCTCACCACCCAAGAATTGATGGAGCGCCCCGACCTCTGGGAAGCGGTTCATCGTCTGCGCTACAAGATCTTCGTCGAGGAGATGGGGTGGACCGATCTCGAACGCCCGGACGGCCTCGAGATCGATCAGTTCGATCATGAGGAGGCCGAACATCATCTCGTCATCCGCAACGGCGAGCTCGCCGGCTATCAGCGCATGCTGCCGACGACGCGGGCGCACCTTCTGACCGATGTGCTGACGGACCTTTACGAGGGGACGCCTCCCTCGGGGCCGCATGTCTGGGAGCTGACCCGCTATGCGGTGGCGCCGGGCTTCCGTGACGGCAAGCGCGGCGTCTCGACGGTCGGCACCGAGCTGATTGCCGGTTTCGTCGAATGGGGCCTCAAGCGCAACGTCAACCAGGTCATCATCGAGTTCGAACCGATGTGGGTGCTGCGGGCGCTGCAGCTGCACTTCCTGGCGACGCCGCTCGGTTACCAGCGCACCTATGGCAACCAGCAGGT
This sequence comes from Mesorhizobium silamurunense, assembly GCF_014843825.1. Taxonomy (GTDB): domain Bacteria; phylum Pseudomonadota; class Alphaproteobacteria; order Rhizobiales; family Rhizobiaceae; genus Mesorhizobium; species Mesorhizobium silamurunense. The sequence continues at coordinate 36,988 of NZ_JHQR01000040.1, read as the reverse complement.
CGTGGCGACGCTGCTCACCTTTACCGAGCACACGCTGAATGTGGTGCGCCAGCGCCGCAATCACTTCCTGCCGGTGCTTAACCGGGGTTATCCCGGTCAGCTCGGTCTGAGGCAGGCTTCGTGATGGAGGTGGTCATGAGCTTCCATCCCGAACCGGAACTGCGCGGCCACACGCTGGTCGTCACGGTGTCCTCGCATGACGGCCGGCCTGTGCTGGACAGGCACGCCTATGCGAGCCTCGCCAGAACCTTCCACGAGGCCGCCGTCAATGACGACGTCCGCGTGATCGTGCTGCGCGGCCTCGCCGGCTGCTTCTGCCTCGGCGGCGACTTCTCGGAGTTCCTCGACGCCACCAAGCACCAGCAGCTGATCGCCGCTGTCACCGATATGTTCCGCATGCTTGCGACCTTCCCCAAGCCGGTCCTTGCCTGCGTGGACGGGGATGCCGTCGGCGTCGGCTGCACCATCCTGTTCCACTGCGACATGGTGATCGCTTCCAGAGGGAGCACCTTCAGGGTGCCGTTCGTCGATTTCGGTCTGGTGCCGGACGCCGCGACCAGCATCCTGGCACCACAGAAGCTCGGCTATGCCGGCGCCTTCCGCTTCTTCTGCCTCGGTGACACGCTGGGCGTCGACGACGCCAAGGCGCTCGGCCTGGTCGGCGAGATCGTGGAAGGCAGCGCCGAGGAGACAGCCTTGGCGCGGGCAAGGCAGCTCGCCAAGAAGCCGGTTGCCGCGCTGCTGCAGACACGTGGTCTGCTCAAGGGCGATACGGACGTTCTGTGCGACCGCATCGACCATGAGATATCGCTGTTCCAGCAGGCGCTTCAGGACGACGCCACGCTGAAGCGGCTGCAGCGGATCGCCCGCTTGGCCGCTTGAACCTGAAAGTCTCAGCGCCGCGCGCCTTGTTGGGCGCGCGGCGCTGTAACGTCGGTTTCCGGAAATACTATGTCTCCAGGAACGAGGGCCCTTCGCCGATGATCTTCTTGTCCTGTTTGCCGATGGCGTCGAGATCGCGCCCGTCATAGGGCAGCGACAACAGGATCCGCTGCATCACGGCGAGCCGCGCGCGGCGCTTGTCGTTGGCGCGCACGATGATCCAGGGCGCGAACTCCTTGTGGGTGCGCTCGACCATCAGATCCCGCGCCTTGGTGTAGTCGTCCCATTTGTTGATGCCGGCGATGTCGATCGGCGAGAACTTCCAGTTCCTCAACGGCGACCAGCGGCGGTCGTGGAACCGTTCGAGCTGCGTCTCGCGGCCGATGTTCAGCCAGAATTTGAAGAAGTGGATACCCTCGTTGCAGATCATGCGCTCGAAATGCGGCGTCTCGTCGAGGAATTTCTCGTGCTGCTCCGGCGTGCAGAAACCCATGACCGGCTCGACGCCGGCGCGGTTGTACCAGGAGCGGTCGAAGGTGACGAACTCGCCCGAGGTCGGGAAATGGTCGACATAGCGCTGATAGTACCATTGCCCATGCTCAGTCGGCGTCGGCTTGGTCAGCGCCACGTTGCGCGCCGTGCGCGGGTTCATGTACTGCCGCAGCACGAAGATCGTGCCGCCCTTGCCGGCCGCGTCGCGCCCCTCGAACAGCGCCATCACCCGCTTGCCGGTCGCCTGCAGCCAGGCCTGTGCCTTGACCAGCTCGATCTGCAGCCGCTCGAGCTCCTTGTCGTACTCTTCACCCTTCATCTTCTTGTTATAAGGATAGCCGCCGGCGGCCAGCTTGTTGTCCTCGATCCAGTCCGGAAGCACCGGGTTGTCGATGTCGAACTCGCGTTCCTTGCCGCCGATCCTGATCTTGATCGGTCCTGCGGCAGGCGCCGTTTCGGCTTCTTCCTTGGCTTTTTTCATCGAGACGAACCTTTCCAGCTTACGGACTCGTGCTATGGGAGCCTCTAAGGCGTTGCGTCCGTCTGGACGCGCCGTAGCACTTTGATTTTGCGCATGAACATTCCAGAAAATCGATTCCGATTTTTGTGGGGTCATGCGCCGGTCCGGTCGGGTGAATTTCACCGCGGAGATACGGGGCAGCGCATGGTCGATAAGGGCGCGGACCAGAAAGGCGCAACGCAAGCAGCCGTGGCCCGGCTGCGGCGCAGTCGGTGGTTGCTGGCCGCGGCCGTCGCCGCGGTCCTCGCCGTCTACGCTTTCGGCGGCTTTTCGATCTATGTGCCGCTGCTGGGCCTGGCGTTGCTGGTCGCAGCCGCAATGCTGCCCGCCGACGTCGAGCGGCAGTCCGCCGACGACGCGGCGGCGATCGAGGCCGGCGGTCTGCAGCGGCTGTCCGGCGAATATCTCGCCGCCGCCGTTGCCGATCCGCTGATCATCTTCGACCGGACAGCAGCAATCGTCCACGCCAACGCGGCCGCCTTTGCCGCCTTCGGCGGACTGGCGCCCGGCATGTCGCTGTCGCTCAAATTCCGCGCGCCGGAAATGCAGGCCTTGCTTGACGGCATCGTCTCGGGAGCCGTGGCGTCCGATGTCGTCGACTACACGGAAAAGCTGCCGGTCGAGCGCACATACCGGGTGAGCGCGTCCTCGGTCGGCCATGCCACCGATCTCTACGTGCTGGTGTTCAAGGATCAGAGCGAGGCGCGCCGCATCGACCGCATGCGCGCCGACTTCATCGCCAATGCCAGCCACGAGCTGCGCACCCCGCTCGCCTCGATCGCCGGCTTCATCGAGACGTTGCGCGGCCCGGCGCGCGGCGATCCTGCGGCGCGCGACCAGTTTCTGCAGATCATGCAGAACCAGACGGGCCGCATGGCGCGCCTGATCGACGACCTGTTGTCGCTGTCGCGGCTGGAGATGAAACCCTATCTGCGGCCGGGAACCGAGGTCGATCTTCGCCAGACCATCGATAGCGTCATCGATTCCCTCGAGCCGCTGGCCAGCGAGAACGGCGTCGTCATCGAGCGGGACTTCATCGATGGCCCGCTTTCCGTGCCCGGCGACCGCGACGAGCTCTTCCAGGTTTTCGAGAATCTGCTGGAGAATGCCTGTAAGTACGGGCAGTCAGGCGGGCGCGTCACCGTATCCATCGCAGGCAGCGAGGATGGCCAGGAAGCGGGCATCGACGTCACCATAAGAGACTATGGCCCCGGCATAGCCGAGGAACACATTCCCCGCATCACGGAGCGCTTCTACCGCGTCGATGTCGAAAACAGCCGGACCCAGAAAGGCACCGGCCTTGGCCTTTCCATCGTCAAGCATATATTGACTCGTCATAATGCAAGGCTGTCGATCAAGTCGGAAGTCGGCAAGGGCGCGGCGTTCACGGTTCATTTGCCGGCTAGCTGATCCTGTACTGGTTGCCAACCGGCAATTTCGTCTTTCTGTCATCCGGTTCGCGTATCAGCGACAGATTGAGGGAACGCACCAGCCGGCAGAAACCGGGAAGGCATATCCATGCAATCCGTCCACATAATGAGTGCCTATGACGAAGAACTGAAATTCCTGTCGAAGCGGATCGCCGCCATGGGCGGGCATGCCGAGCGTATGGTCGAGCAGGCGGTGGCGGCCCTCGTGAACGCTGATCCGGGCCTGGCACAGAAGGTCATCCAGGACGATCTTGTCCTCGACGAGGGGCAGCGCGAGATCGACGACAAGGCGATCGTCATCATCGCCAGGCGCCAGCCGATGGCGACGGACCTGCGCGAGATCGTCGGCGCCATCCGCATCTCGGCCGACATCGAGCGCGTCGGCGATCTCGGCAAGAACGTCGCCAAGCGCGTCGCGGCGGTTATCGACGGCCGCCAGCCGAGCAGTCTCTTCCGCGGTCTCGAGGCGCTGGCCAATCTGGCGCTGACGCAGCTTAAGGAAGTGCTCGACGTCTATGCCTCGCGCTCGGTCGAGAAGATCGGCTTCGTGCGCGACCGCGACGACCAGATCGACGCCATGTACACCTCGCTGTTTCGCGAGCTCTTGACCTATATGATGGAAGATCCGCGCAACATCACGCCCTGCACACATCTGCTCTTCTGCGCCAAGAACATTGAGCGGATCGGCGACCACGCCACCAACATCGCCGAAACCATCTATTACATCGTCACCGGCGACCAGATGCCGGCCGACCGGCCGAAGGGCGACAAGACCGACCAAGTGGTGTTTCCTGGCCCGGTATCGGCCAAATGACCCGATATCGGCTAAGTGAACGGCGGCCTCTCGAACGGCTTTCTGATTTAGGCTAAGCTCCTCCAGGTGCAGCGATTTTGTCAGTCACTGTCTCGGGAGGTTTGCGATGGAACAAGTTCGAAACCTGACCCCGGCCCCGCAGCCGACATCCGGCATCATTGCGTCCAGCGTCTATTCCGCCGGCAAGCGCGTGGCCGACATTACGATCGAAGAGGCAGGTGTGTGGGCGGCAAAGTCCGGCCATGTCGTCTGGATCGGCCTGCTCGAGCCTGACCGCAACCTGCTGCTCAGGGTGCAGGCGCAGTTTCACCTGCATGATCTGGCGATCGAGGATGCCGAACATCCGCATCAGCGGCCGAAGATCGAGCAATATGGCGATGCCTTGTTCATCGTCGCCCGCACGGCGCAACTGATCGATGGCCGTGTCACCTTCGGCGAGACGCATCTCTTCGTCGGCACCGGCTATATCGTCAGCGTCAGGCACGGCCCGTCGACCTCCTACGCTGCGGTGCGCCAGCACTGGGAAAGCTGCCCGTCTTCGCTCGCCAAGGGTGAGGATTTCGTCCTCTATGCCATTCTCGACTTCATCGTCGACAACTACATGCCTGTGCTCGAGCAGATCGAGGACGAGGTCGAGCAGATCGAGGACAAGGTGCTACTGAAGCCGATGACCGGCGCCGACATCGAACGGCTCTACATGCTGCGCCGCGATCTCCTGCGCCTGCGCAACGCGGCGCTGCCGCTGGTCGAGGTCTGCCGGCGGCTCACCAGCGCCGAGCTGCCGCAGATCCATGGCGCCATGCACCCGCTGTTCCGCGACGTGACCGATCACATCCGCACCGTGCAGGAAAAGATCGACAGCCTGCGCGAGGTCCTGGCCTTCGCCTTCGAGGCCAGCCTTCTGGTAGGACAGAGCCAGGAAACGGCGATCTCCAAGAAACTCGCCTCATGGGCCGCTATCCTGGCGGTGCCGACGGCCTTCGCCGGCATCTACGGCATGAACTTCGCCGACATGCCTGAACTGAAAATGGAATACGGCTACCCGACCGTGCTGATGGCGATCGCGCTGATCTGCGCGGTGCTGTATTGGCGGTTCAGGAAGAATGGATGGCTGTGAAGGAAGTGAATAGTGAATAGTGAAAGAAACTGCTTCACGCGCATGAAAATTCAGCGCACGACCATTCACCATTCACCATTCACCATTCACCATTCACCATTCACCATTCACCATTCACCATTCACCATTCACCATTCACCATTCACCGATTCCGCCGCCTTTCCGCCGCCGGCTGGAACGCCACCCTTGCGTGATATTTGCAGTACGGCCCGGTCTCGCCCGCGTCGTTGCCGCAGAAGCTGAAGTCTTCCGACAGCGGATCGCCGTTCGGCCACTTGCAGGTGCGCTCGGTCAGCTCGACGAGCTGCAGGTGCCGCGAGATCGGCACCACGACGTTCTCGACCGGGCGGATGTAGTGGCGCGCCACCGGCTCTGCGTCGAACTGCACCTGCAGCGCGGTCGCGCCGATGGAAGCCGTCACATGACGTGCAGCGCTTGCGGCGCGGGCCACCGATTTCTGCATCGAGGCTCCCTGCGTCGCCTTCTTCTGGCGAGCCGGCGCGGCGGTCGCGCGGCCGCGGCCCGAGAGTTTCAGGCGATGCACCTTGCCGATGACGGCATTGCGGCTCACTCCGCCGAGCTGCGCGGCGATCTGGCTGGCGCTGAGACCCTCCGACCACAATTTCCTGAGAAGTTCGACCCGCTCGTCAGTCCAGTTCATGAGACCGCGCTCCTGCTGAGGCGTACGGCAGTCAGAATCCTTTCCCGCCCCGGCTCCCGCCGGGCAAACAACACCACATGTACCGGGTGATTAGATCCGCCGCACGAAATCTAGTTATTTCTCGACTACAATTACCTCATGCGCTGACTCGGTGACAAGAGTCCCCAGGGCAACACGATTCGGTTTTTTCGGTTTTCCCCAACTTGCCTGGCCTCTGATGAGCCGGTGTGCCGTTGGAGGCTTGCCGCGCGCTTCTGCACGACGTTTTCGTTGACTTCATGGCCGAAAAACATGATAAGCCGCAAAGGCCGCCGCATTGGCGGCTTTTTTGATTTCCGGTTCCGGAGACGCATATAATGAGCGGTTCGGCGCTTTACGAGACCTTTGCTCGCGCACCCCTGGCCTTCGATCATGGGGAGGGGACCTGGCTGGTCACCGACAAGGGCGAGCGATATCTCGATTTCGCCGGCGGCATCGCTGTGAACTCGCTGGGCCACAGCCATCCGCATCTGGTGGACGCTCTCACCGGGCAGGCCGCCAAGCTCTGGCACGTCTCCAACCTCTACGAGATCCCCGAGCAGCGCCGGCTGGGCGAGCGGCTGGTCGATGCGACCTTCGCGGACAAGGTGTTCTTCACCAATTCGGGCGCCGAGGCGCTGGAATGCGCCATCAAGACGGCGCGGCGCTACCAGTTCGTCAAGGGCCATCCGGAGCGTTTCCGCATCATCACCTTCGAGGGCGCCTTTCACGGCCGCACGCTGGCGACGATCGCCGCCGGGGGGCAGTACAAATATCTCGAGGGTTTCGGTCCGAAGGTCGAGGGCTTCGACCAGGTCGCATTCGACGACATCGACGCCGCCGAGAAGGCAATCACGCCGGAGACCGCGGCGATCCTGATCGAGCCGGTGCAGGGCGAGGGCGGCATCCGCCCGGTGCCGACGCAGTCGTTGAAGCGCCTGCGGCAGCTCTGCGACCAGCACGGCCTGCTTTTGATCTTCGACGAGGTCCAGTGCGGCATCGGTCGCACCGGCAAGCTGTTCGCGCATGAATGGGCGGGCGTCACGCCTGACCTGATGGCGATCGCCAAGGGCATAGGCGGCGGCTTCCCGATGGGCGCCTGCCTCGCCACCGACGAGGCCGCGACCGGCATGACGGCCGGCGTGCACGGCACCACTTTCGGCGGCAATCCGCTGGCAATGGCGGTGGGCAATGCCGTGCTCGACGTCGTGCTGGCCGACGGCTTTCTCGAGGATGTCCAGCGCAAGGCGCTGCTGCTCAAGCAGGGCCTTGCCGCGGTCGTCGACGAATATCCCGAGATCATCGAGGGCATCCGGGGAACCGGCCTGATGCTCGGGCTGAAATGCGCCATGCCCAACACCAAGGTGAACATGGCGCTGCGCGACCAGCATCTGCTTGCCGTGCCGGCCGGCGACAACGTCATCCGCCTCCTGCCGCCGCTCACCGTCACCGACGAGGAGATCGGCGAGGCGCTGAAGCGCATCCGCGCCGGCGCCAAGGGCCTGACCGATGCGACTGCGGCCGAAGCCGCGAAGTAATTCTGGAATTTGCCGATGAGCGTTCGCCACTTCACCGACCTGTCCGCCGTTTCCGCGGGCGACCTGCGCTCGATGCTGGACGATGCGGTGGCGCGAAAGACCAGGCTCAAGGCCGGCGAGCGTTCGAAGCCGCTCGAAGGCAAGGTGCTGGCGATGATCTTCGACAAGCCGTCGACGCGCACGCGCGTTTCCTTCGACGTCGGCATGCGCCAGCTCGGCGGCGAGACCATCATGCTGACCGGCACCGAGATGCAGCTCGGCCGCTCCGAGACCATCGCCGACACCGCCAAGGTGCTGTCGCGCTATGTCGACGCCATCATGATCCGCACCACCTCGCATGACCGGCTGCTGGAGCTGACCCAGAACGCCACCGTGCCGGTGATCAACGGGCTGACCGACGATACCCATCCCTGCCAGCTGATGGCCGATATCATGACCTACGAGGAGCATCGCGGTCCGGTGGCCGGCAAGACCTTCGCCTGGACCGGCGACGGCAACAATGTGCTGCACTCGTTGCTCGAAGCCTCGGCGCGGTTCCGCTTCAATCTCAATGTCGCGGTGCCGGAGGGCAGCGAGCCTTTCGAGAAATATGTCGACTGGTCGAAGGCCAACGGCGGCAAGGTCAGGTTTGCCCGCTCGGCCGAGGAGGCCGTCGACCAGGCCGATTGCGTCGTCACCGACAGCTGGGTGTCGATGGGCCAGGAGCATCGCGCCCGCGGCCACAACGTCTTCCTGCCCTACCAGGTCAATGCCGCGCTGATGGCCAGGGCGAAGTCGGACGCGCTCTTCATGCACTGCCTGCCGGCGCATCGCGGCGAGGAGGTTACCGACGAGGTTATCGACGGACCGCATTCGGTGGTGTTCGACGAGGCCGAGAACCGGCTGCACGCCCAGAAGGCGGTGCTGGCCTGGTGCCTGGGCGCTTGATTGGGGCCGACTTGATCCGGGGTGAGGTGATGCCTATTTGCGAGCCATCACTGAAATCGAACGCGCTTCGACCCATACCGCCTGGAAAGCGGGATGGACGCGCCCCGGAGCTTTGTCATGTTGGAAACCCGTCCATTGGCTGAACATCAACCCAAACTCGGTGAATTCGGCTTCGCCGGCGACGACCATGTCGTGCCTTACGAAGTGGCGCCGCTCGACGTGCGTGGCCGCACCGTGCAGCTCGGGCCGATGCTCGACGCCGTCCTCAGCCGTCACGACTATCCCGAACCGGTAGCGCGGCTGCTGGCGGAAGCCTGCGTGCTTACCGTGCTGCTCGGCACGTCGCTGAAGTTCGAGGGCAAGTTCATCTTGCAGACCCGCACCGACGGGCCGGTCGACATGCTGGTGGCGGACTTCAGCACGCCGCACGCGCTGCGCGCCTATGCGCGCTTCGACGCCGACCGGCTGCAAGCGCTGGTTGCCTCGGGCGAGACCTCGCAGCAGAAGCTGCTCGGCGCCGGCGTGCTGGCGCTGACCATCGATCAGGGCGCGCACACGCAGCGTTATCAGGGCATCGTCCAGCTCGACGGCACCTCGCTCGAAGAGGCCGCGCGCACCTATTTCCGCCAGTCGGAGCAGATCCCGACCGATCTCAGGATGTCGGTCGCCAAGCTGGTGACGCCGGGTCCGGGCGGCGCCCGCGAGCAATGGCGCGCCGGCGGCATCCTGGCGCAGTTCCTGCCGCAGGCGCCCGAACGCATGCGCGTGCCCGACATTTCGGGTGGCGACGGCGATCCGCGAGACGTGGCGCACGAGCCGGCCGACAATTCCTGGCGGGAACTCCTGGCGCTGCTCGGAACCATCGAGCCGACCGAGCTCATTGATCCGACGGTGGGCGCCGAGCGACTGCTCTACCGGTTGTTCCACGAGCACGGCGTGCGCGTCTTCCGCAGCGTGCCGGTTGCCGACCAGTGCTCCTGCTCGCGCGAGAAGATCCGCGGCATCCTCGAAGGTTTTTCGGCTGAGGAGATCAAGGACAGCACCGAGGGCGGCGGCATCCATGTCGCCTGCGAGTTCTGCTCGACGCAGTACGACTTCGATCCGGCTGAGTTTTCGGCGAGCGAGTGAAGAGCTTCCTTCTCCCCGTTCACGGGGGAGAAGGTGCCCGAAGGGCGGATGAGGGGCGGCGCGAACGTTTGTGGAGGTTGCGCCGGCACCCCAACGCTGTCGTCTGCCTTAAGGAGAATCTCAGAAGTTTGGCGCCGCCCCTCATTGCCCTGCCCGTCCTCCGCAGCAGCTGCGGAGGGTGGACCGGGCATTTCTCGCCGTATAGAGACGGGAGAAAGACGCTAATTCACAGTCCGCCGTGTGCCCGGCATGTCGAGAGAGAAGGCGGGGATGGCGACGTCGAACGTCTCGCCGCGCCCGTTGCGCATTGTGTAGTGGCCGACCATGATGCCGGAGGGCGTCGATAGCGGGCATCCCGACGTGTACTGATAGCTGTCGCCGGGATTGAGTTCCGGCTGATCGCCGACGACGCCCGCGCCGCGCACCTCCTCGACGCGGCCGCGGCCGTCGGTGATGTGCCAATAGCGCGACAGAAGCTGCACGAACTCGTCCGACCGGTTGTCGATCGTCACCTGGTAGCCCCAAACATACCGGTTCTCGGACGGATCGGAACGATCCTCCAGATAGAACGGCCTGACCTGCACTTCGATGTTGCGCGTGACGGCGCGATACATGGGGGCAGTCCGGTTGTTGCGGCAGGCAAGATTTGCCGGACTTCGTGGTTGTTACGCCAAGCGCGGCCCATCCTGCCGACCTCAAAGCGCACGTGCCGATAAACAATGTCATTTAAGTGACACATGACAATGTTGGTGTGCGCAAAACCGTGCCGGGCGACTCGGGGCGCGCTCTGTCGACTGATGAAACGGCCGCCGGCGGCCTTCCGGAGTGACCAGATCTCGATGGAACTGACTCTCGCAGCCGCCTTTGCCTCGTCAGCCCTTCTTCTTTCCAATCTCGCCGGCATCCTGCTCGCTTCGTCGCGGCTGAAGGCGCATCGCGTCATTCCTCCGCCCGCCGGCAAGCAGCCGCCGGTCTCGATCGTCGTTCCGTCGCGGGGCGTGGAGCCGTTCACCGAGGAGACGCTGAACCGCGCCTTCTCGCTCGACTGGCCGCGCTATGAGCTGATCTTCTGCGCCGCCCATGCCGAAGACCCCGTGGTTAGGCTCATCAATGCCGCGATCGCGCGCTTTCCCAAGGTTCCGGCGCGGCTGCTCGTCGGCGATGACAGGATCGGCGCCAACCCCAAGCTGAACAACTGCGTCAAGGGTTGGCAGGCAGCCCGGCACGATTGGGTGATCCTCGCCGATTCCAACGTGCTGATGCCCAACGACTATGTCCAGCATCTGATGGCGGCCTGGCGGCCGGATACCGGCCTCGTCTGCTCGACACCGATCGGCTCGCGGCCGGACGGTTTCTGGGCCGAAGTCGAATGCGCCTTCCTCAACACGCTGCAGGCGCGCTGGCAATATACCGGCGAGGCGCTCGGCCTTGGCTTCGCTCAGGGCAAGAGCATGTTGTGGAACAAGCCGATGCTCGACGCCCAAGGCGGCATCCAGGCTTTAGCCGCCGAGATCGCCGAGGATGCGGCGGCGACCAAGCTGATCAACAGCCTGGGCCTCCGGGTCAATCTCGTGGCCTCGCCCTTCGAGCAGCCGCTCGGCCAGCGCACGCTCGCCGAAATCTGGTCGCGCCAGGCGCGCTGGGCGCGGCTGCGCCGCGTCACCTTCCCGCTGTTCTTCGCGCCCGAGATTCTGACCGGTGTGGTTATGCCGCTGATTTTCGCGCTGATCGCGGCGGCAAGCGCCGGCGTCAGCCTGCCTACGACTGCGCTTTGCGTGCTGGCGATCGCCTATGTCCCGGAATGCCTGCTCGCCCGGTCCAAGGGCTGGTATCTGTCGCCGTGGAGCGTGACCGCGATGATCGTGCGCGACACGATGCTCCCCGCCATCTGGGCGCGCGGCTGGTTGGGTGGCGCCGTCGAATGGCGCGGCAACGCCATGACCATCCGCACCAAGGCAATGACCGAGCTGGAGGAGGGTATCTGAGCACGCCCAAGAGACACGAGCGCCCCGTCCGCCGTCAGCGACCGAGCTCAAGGCGCATGACTATATCCTGGTCATAGTTGCCAAAGCCGCGCCCAAATATGTTGACGCCCCCAGGATGCTTCGCCTTCGCGTCGATGCCGATTCTCATCCGGATCGAGCGATGCTCGGTGATGCCAAGGTCGTCCATGGTGACGTCGGAGATTCTGACGCCGTCGATGAAAGACCCCGACTGGCCGATCCGCCAGCTCTTCAACTTGCCATATTGTGAGCCTGCCAGCTTCCACCAGCTTGGCGTATAGACACCGCGCTTGTCGCCATAGTCGCCCGGCGACGTCCAGGTGCCGACCGCCACATCGTTTACCCAGAGCGTGAGGTCGGAAGGCCAGTCCATATTGGTGCCGGGCACCTCCGACGAGAGCTCCATCGAGAACTCGATCGACTCTATCCGGGCATTGAGCAACTTGGCGTTGTTCGGAAATTTGTACTCGACGCTGCCCATTCCGAACCAGATGAGCGCCGCCTGGACACGCGCAGGATCGAGGAAGGAATCAGGGACGTCCAGGAGGCCGATCACGCCATCCGTTGAGCAGAGACCGCAAGGCGGACTGACTTCGACGGAGGTGAACAGGCCGAGCGGCATCGCGACTTCGATGATGTTCGCGTCGCGTTGAAGTTCCTCTTCAGCCTCGAACCGCACGATGATCTCGTCGAAGCGGGCCGAACAGATCTTTTGATGGCCCTTCCTGGCCTTAACGGCCTCGGTCACGATCAGGCCGGTTTCCTCAAGTGTCTGTACGTTGATGGCGACCGTCGATTGCGGCAGCTCCAGCCGACGGGTGATGTCGTTGACGTTGAGCGGGCCTTCGCTGCGCAGGAGCTTGAGGATGCGTACGCGGATCGTTGACGCCAGTCCCTTCAAGACCTCGATGTCGTCCTCCGGATCGATGGTGAGGAAGTTGGGTTTCATGGACGACGGCGACCTAAGCGGGAAAGGAGGCAGTGTGTATATCATAATTGCTGATAGTCAAACTGATGGTCAGCCTTTGATGCCGGCCGAGAGCGTTATCGCCTGGGTCACGCGGCGCTGGAAAATCAGATAGGCCAGAGCAACGGGAAGTCCTGCCAGCACGGCGCCCGCCAGCTCGCGCGCATACTGGACACCGAAGGCGGAGTGCACCTGCGTGACGCCGACCGTGATGTTCATCGTCTCTTCGGAACTCTGCGCCAGGAACGGCCAGAGGAAAGCGTTCCATGCGCCGATGAAGGTGATTATGGCCAGCGCCGTTGTCACCCCCCAGTTCATAGGCAGGTAAATCCTGAACAGAAGCTGCAAATCGTTGGCGCCGTCCATGATCGCCGCCTCACGGAAGTCGCGCGGGATCGAATCGAAGAACTGCTTGTAGACGATGACGACGACCGGAACGATGAGTTGGGGAAGGATGATGCCGAGCCAGGTGTTGAGGGTGCCGAAATTCGACATCAGCACGAAGTGGGTGACTATCAGCGCCTGGATGGGCACCATGAAGCTCGCCATGATCGTCAGATAGAGCAAACGGCGGCCCGGGAAGCGCAATTGCGATATCGCATAGCCGCAGGTCGCCGCCGTGAAGATGACGATTATGGTGACCGCTGCGGAGGTCACCAGCGAATTCAGGTACCAAAGTCCGATCTTCGTGTTCAGAAGAATGTAGGTGTATGCCTCGAGCGTGAAGGTCTCGGGCCACAAGCGGACTCCGGGTTGAACGACCTCGTATTCCGGCTTGAGCGTGGTCACCATGGCCCAGTAGAGCGGAAAGGCCCAGATGATTGCGAATGCGAATGTCGCCAGCGTCAGAAACAGTCCCGCGATGTCGAAGGCCCGCAGCTTGCGATACGCGCCTTCGGCGCCGACGGTTGGCAGCTTGATGCGGCCGGTTTCGACGCTCATCACTCGGCGCTCCTGGCGCGCAGCACCTGGTATTGCAGAACCGAGAGCGCCGCGATCAGCACGAACAGCGCGGTGGCAACCGTTGCGGCATAGCCGCCACGATTACGCTGGAAGGCCTCTTGGTAGATGTACTGCACCAACACCATTGTCGGCTCGGAACGGCCGCCGACCGAAAACAGGTAGACCTGATCGAATATCTTGAGCTGCAGGATGAGCTGTATCGTCGCCACAAGCGCCGTGACTGGCCAGATCAGCGGCCAGGTGATCTTCCAGAACAGCTGCCAGCGACTGGCGCCGTCGAGTGCCGCGGCGTCATATATTTCCGGGGATATGTTTCTCAACCCCGCAATGAAGAGCAAGACATTGAAGCCGTTGGTCCACCAGATCGTGATCAGCCCTACCATGGGAAGGAACCACGGTATCGTGCGGAAGACAGGCACGCGCTCGCCGTAGAAGAACTCGATCGGGTACTGCGCAATCCCGAACTGAAGGTCGAGGATCCAGCGCCACATCAGGAAGACCACTGAGACCGGCAGGATGTAGGGCAGGAAAAAGGCGGCAAGAACGACGCTTTGCGTCCATCCCTTCAGTCGGTCCACCATCAGTGCGATGAGGAGGCCGGTCGCCACGTTCGGCACCACGGTGAGCACGACGAAATAGCCGGTATTCCAGACTGCAGTCTTGAACAGCCTGTCGCCGAAGAGCCGAACATAGTTCTTGAAGTAGATCCAATCGCCCTCGCCGATCAGCGGCGCGTTCGTGAAAGAGAGCTCGAGCATCTTCAGGGTCGGATATATGAAGAGCACCAAATAGATGAGCAGGAAGGGCGCAATCAGAATGAAAGCGCTGCGGCGTTCGGCGCGTCTCGTGCTCGCTAGCATCGCACCGGGTCTCCTGTTTGATCCAATCCGTCTCCGAAGGCCCGCCGACGGCCGCAGCCGTCGGCGGGCTCCTCGGGAGGTTTACTCGGTCTGACCGTCCAGATCGTCGCGCATCTGCTCCATCGCCCCCTGCGGATCGAGTTCGCCGTTGATCGCTGGCATCAGGAAGTTTCCTGCCGCATCATAGACCGGCGAGGCCACACCGGCGAGCTTGGAGCTCGGATCGAACACCGCCGTTTTCGCCAGTGTTGAATAGGTGGCGTTCGGTTGCATCTTCTTGAAATCGTCGCTCGAAGTGACCGGTGAAAAGGCGGGGATGTGCCCAGCGGTTGCCCAAAACAGCGAATGCTCGTTCATCCATTTCACGACCTCCAGCACTGCCTTCAGCTTCTCCGGCGAGATCTCCTTGCCCTTGCGGTTCGGGATTGCGAAGGAGTGCGAGTCGGCCCAGGTTGCCGGCTGGTCGAAAAAAGTCGGAAGCTGGATAGCCCCCCACTCGAAGCCGAGCTTGTTCTGCTTGCCCAGGTCGGTGAAGGTGGGCACTTCCCAGACACCGTTGATGTGCATGGCGGCCTTGCCCGACGTGAAGAGCGCGATCGAGGCCGGATAATCGGTCGACTTCGGCGCCAGCCCGTCGGCGACCCATTTGGCGACGACGCTCGTGGCCTTGACTGCCTTGTCGAGATTGTCACCTTCCAGAAACTTGCCATTGTCGGAGAGGAACTTGCCGCCCTGCTGACTGAACAGCGAGTAGAAGATGCGCCACTGCGAGTCGCCGGCAGCGCTGTGGATGGAGACGCCATATTCCGAGCCGCCGGCCTTCAGTTTCTCGAGAGCCGCGTGGAAATTGTCGACGCCGTCGAGGCCCTTCGGCAGGCCGTCTTGGCCGAGGAGACCGGCTGCAGCGAGCTTGTCCTTGTTATAGTAGAGAACGACCGAATGGATATCGAAGGGAACAGCGTATTGCTTTCCGTCCACCTGGGCAGCTTTCCAGTTGGCGGGCGCATAGTTGTCGGCTGAGAAGCCGGCGGCCTTCAACTCCTCGGGCGTGATTTCGCGCAGCGTCCCCGTAGCGACGCCGAGCGGCAGACGCGACAGGTGGTAGGTCATGACATCCGGCCCTTCGCCGACGGCGGCCGAGGTCTGGACCTTCGTGTAGAACGGCACGCCCCATTCAAGCGTCGTCGCCTGGATTTCGATCGAATCCGCGTGTTCCTTGTTGAACTGATCGATCAGCGACTTCATGCGCACGCCGTCGCCGCCGCTCAGGAAATCCCACCAGACGACCGTCTCTTTCGCTTGCGCGCCGGCAGCGAATGCGATCAGTGCCGCCGTGGCCAGCGCCTTCTTCAGTATTCTCCTCATCATGATCCTCCCTTTTCGGCTATTTTTCGCTTGCTTCGAGAAGTCGCCGCAGCGCTCGAATTCCTCCAGACTGTTTGGCAGCAGCAACCGATCCTGCGTGCCGTGCCCACTGCTGTTGCATCAAGACCGGCAGGGCGGAGTCCGGACGCTCCTCACGCCCGCTACTCCTTCACGGCATGGCACAACAAACGTGGATCGAGATTCTGTCTAGTTCCCTTACCTCAACGATACCTTTGGCTTGTAGGGCGGTCAACCAATCTTATGGTATGTATCATATTCTATGGTACATACGTGCGGGCTCTCCTACCCAAGGTCTCAGACGCTCACGCGCACCAGGTGATAGGATCTCGGCGGCAAACTACCCTTGACTCTGCCGTCAGCGATCGAAATCCCGTCGCCGATGCGGGGAGACACGTGGTCCGGCTTGGCGGCCGTGTTCGTGGCCTTGAGGTCAGGATGGGCAATCAACACGTGCTCGGCTATGCCCGTCGGCGCGAAGCCGGCCATATCGATGTCGATAGCCAAAGCCTCGTCCGGGTGGCGGTTGACCATGAAGAATGCCACGGTCCCGCCATCCCGGCTCCGCACTGCGGCAACGTCGAGATAGGGAACATCATCCGCCACCTTGGCATCGTAGGTCGGCACGTCCACGGCCACGTTCAAGGCGTCGCCGCGGCCATAGAGGGAGGCGTAGTAGTAGGGATAGTAGATGGTCTGCTTCCAGGCCGGCCCGCCGGTTTGCGTCATGATGGGCGCGATCACGTTCACGAGCTGCGCGATGCAAGCGATCCTCACACGATCCGACCGGCGGATGAATGTGTTGAGCGCGCAGCCGACAAGCAGGACGTCCTCGAAATTGTAGGCGTCCTCCAATAAGCTGGGCGCCTTGGCCCAATTGACCCCGTCGCCGTCGCTGACACCTTTCTTTCGGGTGTGATACCAGACGTTCCACTCGTCGAAGGAGATGTAGACGTTGTGCTTGGAGCGCTTCTTCGCCTTCACGTAGTCGATCACGCCGCCGATTGTCTGGATGTAGCGGTCGACCGTAACGGACTTGGCGAGGAAGTTCAGGTAGTCATCGTCCCAGTTGTCCCAGTATTGATGCAGCGAGATGTAGTCTACATTCTCGTAGGCGAGATCGAGGACCTCGGCTTCCCAGGCGGGGTAGGTGGGCATGTTATGGTTGGAGGAGCCGCAGGCGACGAGCTCGAGGGTCGGGTCGAAGACCTTCATGGCGCGACCGACCTCGTTTGCCACGCGACCATATTCATGGGCCGTGCGATGGTTCATTTGCCACGGCCCGTCCATTTCGTTGCCGAGGCACCAGACCCGAACATTGTGTGGTTCGGCTGAGCCATTCTTCCTGCGCAGGTCGCTCCAGTAGCTGCCACCCGGATGGTTGCAGTATTCGAGCATGGCGAGCGCCTCGGTGAACCCTTTCGAGCCCAGATTGACCGCAAGCATGGGCTCGGTCCCGGCCTTGCGGCACCAACGAATGAACTCATCCGTCCCTACCTCGTTGGTTTCGGTCGTCTTCCAGGCGTAGTCGAGCCGTACGGGCCGCTCATTCTTCGGTCCGATCCCGTCCAGCCAGTCGTAGTTGGAAACGAAATTACCGCCGGGGTAGCGAACCAGCGGCGCGTTCAGGCCACGCACCAGTTCCAGCACATCGCCACGGACCCCGTCCTCGTCGGCGGTCTCGTGGCCCGGCTCGTAGATGCCGCCATAGATGGCGCGTCCAAGATGCTCCAGAAAGGCGCTGTAGATGCGATCGTCGATGGTCCCGATCTTGAAATCCCGGTGGACCGCTATACGCGCCTTCATGTCCGTCGCCTACCCTTTATATCATTTAAGTTGATATGTACCAGGGCATTTGAACATCGGCTGCGAACAGTGTCAACCGCAGCTTGAGGCGACTTTGGCGCTTGGAGGTGCGTTCGGTCAGGGCTGTCGAAACGCTGCCCGCAGCATTGTCGCGTCAAACCGGAGAAGTTGCCGGTCTGAGCGCAGCTATCTGGCGGCCTTCAGCGCCTGTTCGATGTCGGCTAGCAGGTCGTCGGCGTCCTCAAGCCCCACAGAAAGACGCAGCGTGCCTGGCCCGATGCCGAGCTCGGCACGCGCCTCGTCGCTCAGGTTCTTGTGCGTCGTCGTCGCCGGGTGCGTGATCAGGCTCTTGGCGTCGCCTAGATTGTTGGAGATCAGCACGATGTCGAGCGCGTTCTGGAAGGCGAAGGCCGCCTGCTTGCCGCCCTTGACGTCGAGGCAGATCAGCGTCGAGCCGCCCGACATCTGCTTCCTGACGACATCCGCCTGCGGATGGTCGGCACGGCCCGGATAGATGACGCGGGCGATCTCCGGGCGTCCGGCCAGGAAGTCCGCGATCTTGCCGGCGCTCTCGGTCTGCTGGCGCACGCGCAGCGGCAGCGTCTCTAGGCCCTTGAGCAGCGTCCAGGCGTTGAAGGGCGACAGGCTCGGGCCGGTGTGGCGGAAATAGTCGTGCAGGTTCTCGTCGATCCACTTCTTGTCCGACAGGATGACGCCGCCGAGGCAGCGGCCCTGTCCGTCGATATGCTTGGTCGCCGAATAGACCACGATATGGGCGCCGAGCTGCAAGGGCTTCTGCTGCAGCGGCGTGGCGAACACATTGTCGACGATCACGCGCGCGCCGATCGTGTTGGCGAGCGCGGCGACGGCGGCGATGTCGACCACTTCCAGCGTCGGGTTGGTCGGGCTTTCCAGGAAGAACAGCTTGGTGTTCGGCCTGACCGCTTTTTCCCAGTTGGCGATGTCGGTGCCGTCGACCAGCGTCGCCTCGATGCCGTAGCGCGGCGCCAGCGTCTCGACCACCCAGCGGCAGGAGCCGAACAGCGCCCGCGCCGCGACGATATGGTCGCCGGCCTTGACGCTGCAGAGCAGCGCGGCGCTGACCGCGGCCATGCCGGAAGCGGTGGCGCGGGCGTCTTCCGCGCCTTCCAGCGCGCACATGCGCTTCTCGAACATGTCGACCGTCGGGTTGGCGTAGCGCGAATAGATGAAGCCCGGCTCCTCGCCCTTGAAACGGGCCTCCGCCGCTTGCGCCGTTTCGTAAACATAGCCTTGGGTGAGATACATTGCCTCGGCGGTCTCGCCGAAGCCGGAACGCAGTGTTCCGCTATGCACGAGTGCCGTCTGAGCCTTCCAGTTGCGCGTCTTGGTCATCGCCCTACTTCCAAACACAAAAAAACCGGCCGCGATGTCGCAACCGGTCCCATACGGCCTTGCGGCCAGCGGTCCTTTAGCGACTTGTTTAACGTGGCTGCAAGCCGACCGGCCAAATCACCACGGGATAACGACCCTTTAGACCTCGCCCGCGCTTGCGTCAATTGCCGGCTTGATTAAGAGGTTTGTACCAGGCAGGAGCCTGCGACTATGCGTTTGCCCGGCCTTAGAGCAATTCCAGGAAAAGTGTGAAACGGTTTTCCGTCCGGAATTGCGTCAAAACAAAAAGGTAGAGCGGTTCGCCGTTTCCGTGAAACGGTGAATTGCTCTAGCGGAGCCAGACCTTGCGGCAGACAGGCATTCTTCCCGATCAGGACATCGCGGCGCTGTTCGAGGCGGGCGCGCTGAAATCGCCGCGCGCGCTCGACACCAACCAGATCCAGCCGGCCAGCCTCGATCTGAGACTGGGCGACACGGCCTTCCGCGTGCGCGCCTCCTTCCTGCCCGGCCCCGATCACCTTGTGGCCGATAAGCTCGAACGGCTGAAGCTGCACGAGATCAGCCTTACCGAAGGCGCGGTGCTGGAGACGGGCTGCGTCTACATCGTGCCGCTGCTCGAAAGCCTGGCGCTGCCGGCGGAAGTCTCGGCCTCGGCCAACCCGAAGAGTTCGACCGGGCGGCTGGACATCTTCACGCGTGTCATGACCGACCGCGGCCACGAGTTCGACAAGATCGCCGCCGGCTATCGTGGCCCGCTCTACCTCGAGGTCAGCCCGCGCACCTTCCCGATCATCGTGCGTGCCGGCTCGCGGTTGTCGCAGATACGCTTCCGCACCGGCAACGCGCTGCTGTCGGAGCGCGAATTGCGCGACCTCCATCGCGCCGAGATGCTGGTCGCCACCGAGCCCCCCAACATCTCCGGCGGCGGCATAGCGCTCTCCATCGATCTCGACGGCGACAAGGACGGTCTTGTCGGCTATCGCGGCAAGCACCACACCGGCCTCGTCGACGTCGACAAGCGCGCCGCGCAGGATGTCGTCGACTTCTGGGAGCCGCTCTACAAGAGCGGCGCCGGCGAACTGGTGCTCGACCCGGACGAGTTCTACATCCTGGTCTCTCGCGAAGCCGTGCACGTGCCGCCGCTCTATGCCGCCGAGATGACGCCCTTCGACCCGCTGGTCGGCGAGTTCCGCGTCCACTATGCCGGCTTCTTCGATCCAGGCTTCGGCCACTCCGCCGCCGGCGGCAGCGGCAGCCGCGCGGTGCTCGAGGTGCGCAGCCACGAGGTGCCATTCATCCTCGACCACGGCCAGATCGTCGGGCGCCTGGTCTACGAGCATATGCTCAAGCGCCCTCAGGCGCTCTACGGCAGCGATCTCGGCTCCAACTATCAGGCGCAGGGACTGAAGCTCTCCAAGCATTTCCGCGCCGCGCGCTGAGGTCGAAGCTGCCGATCTCCCCCGGGGGAGATCACCCCCTCACAGCGCCTTCACCGCCACCTTCACCGGCTTTTCGATCTCCAGCGGGTTGCGCAGCGGCAGGCCGAAATCCTTCGCCTCGATCTCGAAGGTATCGCCTTCTTCGGTCCTGACGCCGTCGGCGAAGGAGAGTGTGGCGGTGCCGAACATGTGCACATGCACGTCGCCGGGCTGGCGGAACGCCGAATATTTGAAATGGTGATGCTCGAGATTGGCAATGGTGTGCGACATGTTCGCTTCGCCCGACAGGAACGGCTTTTCCCAAAGCACCTTGCCGTCGCGATAAATCCGCGATGAGCCCCTGATGTCGGCGGGCAGGTCGCCGATCAGGATCTCCGGCCCGAACGAGGCGTTGCGCAGCTTGGAGTGGGCGAGGAACAGATAGTTCACCCGTTCGGTCACGTGGTCGGAGAATTCGTTGGACAGCGTAAAGCCGACACGGAACGGCGCGCCGTCGTCGCCGATGACATAGATGCCGGCGATCTCCGGCTCCTCGCCGGCGTCCTGCGCGAAGGCTGGCGACATAAGTGCTGCACCCGGCGCCACCGCCATGGTGCCGTTGCCCTTGTAGAACCATTCCGGCTGCACGCCGATCTGGCCCTTCGCCGGCTTGCCGCCTTCCAGCCCCATGCGGAACATCTTCATGGAATCGGTGAGCTGCTCTTCGCCGTCGCTGAGCTTCTTGTGCATGGAATCGCGCGTCGCCGCAGAGCCGAGATGCGTCAATCCCGTGCCGGTAAGGTGCAGATGCGCCGGGTCCGGATGGTTGATCGGCGACACCAGCCGCCCCTTCTTGTAGGCGGCATCGAGATCGACCGTCTCGCCATAGCCCTTGCGCTCGATCAGGGCTTCGAGGCCGGTGCCGGTGCGGGCCGCCTCCATCGCCAGCGAATAGACGCTGCGCGCGCCGTTGATGATCCGGGTCTTGCCGCCGCTGCGGGCAACGACGCGGATCGTCTCGGCGTCGTCGAGGATCTGGGAAATCAGCATGATGAAACCCTCTCTCTTTTGCCTTGGCCCGGCTGCCGATGGCAAACCCTGACCGGCGCGGCCCGGAACCGATCCGTGCCACGGTTGAAACTCTTGCTCCGGATTGCGCTCGCGAGCCTGGTCCTTCCGGGACTTCTTCGCGCCAACGGGTTGCCGGCAGCTCCGCGATCTAGAACCCGTATGCCTCCTTAGTCCTTGCCTCCGGCCGTTAAGCCTTGTTCTTGTTGTAGACGTCGAAGATCACGGCACCGAGCAGCACCAGGCCCTTGACCACCTGCTGCCAGTCGACATTGACGCCCATGATCGACATGCCGTTGTTCATGACGCCCATGATGAAGCCGCCGACCACGGCGCCGATGACCTGCCCGACGCCGCCCATCGCCGAAGCGCCGCCGATGAAGACGGCGGCGATCACGTCGAGCTCGCTGCCGAGACCGGCCGCCGGCACCGCCTGGCCGAGGCGGGCCGCGATGATCAGGCCGCCGAGCGCCGACAGCACGCCCATGTTGATGAAGACGAGCAGCGTCAGCCTTTCGGTGTTGATGCCCGACAGCTGCGCCGCCTTGGCGTTGCCGCCCATCGCATAGATACGGCGGCCGATGGTCATGCGCTTGGTGACGAAGACGAACAGCGAGATCAGCACGCCCATCACCAGAAGCACCACCGGCAGGCCGCGGTAGCTGGCGAACTGGAACACTAGGAACAGGGCCAGCGCGCTGCCGACCAGCGTCTTGATGACGAACAGGGGGAAAGGCTCGGCCTCATAGCCATGGCGCTCGCGCTTGCGGCGTGCCCTCAGGCCGAAATAGGCATAGGCGAGCACCGCCACCACGCCCAGCACCACCGTCGTCATGTGCAGCGTGAGGCCGCTGCCGACGATGGTCTTGCCGGCGGCATTCACCGTCGGCGGGATCAGCGTCAGCGGGCCGATGACGTCCGGGATGAAGCCGGAGCTCAACGCCTTGAAGCTGTCGGGAAGCGGACCCACCGAGGAGCCGCCGCCAAGCAGCGCCTGGCAGATGCCGCGGAAGATCAGCATGCCCGCCAGCGTCACGATGAAGCTCGGTATCCGGTGATAGGCGATCCAGTAGCCTTGCGCCGCGCCGATGAGCGCGCCGACGATCAGGCAGACGATGGAGACGACCAGCGGATTGCTGAATATCCCGAGCGGCCAGATGACCATCATCATCGCGGCAAGAGCGCCGATGAAGCCGGCGACGGACCCCACGCTGAGATCGATGTAGCCTGCAACGATCACCAGCAGCATGCCAAGCGCCATCACGATGATGAACGAGTTCTGCTGCACCAGGTTGCTGAGGTTGACCGGTTTGAACAACGTTCCCGACGTGGTGTACTGGAAGAACAGCATGATGACGATCAGCGCGATGATCAGACCGTATTCGCGCAGGTTGGTCGTCAAGGCCGAGACGGCGACGCGCGGACCCTGCTTGACGTCCTCGGCGATGCCGCTCTGCGGCGCGGGAGCGCTATCTGTGCTCATGATGCTTTTTTCCTTCTCCCCGAACGATGGCGCGCATGATTTTTTCCTGGCTGGCGTCGCTTGCCGCCATTTCGCCGACGATACGCCCTTCGTTCATGACATAGATACGGTCGGTGATGCCGAGCAGCTCCGGCATTTCCGACGAGATGACGATGATCGCCTTACCCTCGGCGGCGAGGCGGGCGATGATCGTATAGATTTCGTACTTGGCGCCGACGTCAATGCCGCGCGTCGGTTCGTCGAGGATCAAGACTTCCGGATCGGCGAACAGCCATTTCGACAGCACCACCTTCTGCTGGTTGCCGCCCGAAAGATTGCCGGTCAGCTGATAGACGCTGGAGGCGCGGATGTTGGTCTTCTTGCGATAGTCGTTGGCGACGCTCATCTCGCGCATGTCGTCGATGACGCCGCGGCTGGAGACGCCTCCCAGATTGGCCAGCGTCACATTGTGCTTGATGTGGTCGATGAGGTTGAGGCCGTAGGTCTTGCGGTCCTCGGTGACATAGGCAATGCCGCTCGCCACCGCCTTGCTTACCGATGAGAGGTCGATCGGCTTGCCGCGGAGCAAAACCTCGCCGGTGATGTGCCGGCCGTAGGAGCGGCCGAACAGGCTCATCGCGAATTCGGTGCGGCCGGCGCCCATCAGCCCGGCGATGCCGACCACCTCGCCCTTGCGCACATTGAGGCTGATGTTCTTGATGACCTGCCGCTCGGCATGGATCGGATGGTACACCGACCAATCCTTGACCTCGAAGATGACGTCGCCGATCCGCGGCTCGCGCGGCGGATAGCGGTCGTCGAGCGAGCGGCCGACCATCGAGGTGATGATGCGGTCCTCGCTGATGTCCTTCCTGGGCAGGGTCTCGATGGTGCGCCCGTCGCGGATCACCGTCACCTTGTCGGCAACGCGGTTCACCTCGTTGAGCTTGTGCGAGATCAGGATCGAGGTCATGCCCTGGCGCTTGAACTCGAGCAGGAGATCGAGCAGCGCCTGGCTGTCCTTTTCGCTGAGCGAGGCGGTCGGCTCGTCGAGGATTAGGAGCTTGACTTCCTTGCTCAGCGCCTTGGCGATCTCGACCAGCTGCTGCTTGCCGACGCCGATATTGGTGATCAGCGTCTTGGGGTCTTCCTTCAAGCCGACTTTGTCGAGCAGCGCCTTGGTGCGCTTCTCGTTGGCGTTCCAGTCGATGACGCCGTAGGCAGCGTGCTCGTTGCCGAGGAAGATGTTTTCCGCGATCGACAGCATCGGCACCAGGGCAAGTTCCTGGTGAATGATGACGATGCCGATATGCTCGCTGTCGTGGATGCCCTTGAAGTGGCATTCCTGGCCGCGAAAGACGATTTCGCCTTCATAGGTGCCGGACGGATAGACGCCCGACAGCACCTTCATGAGCGTCGATTTGCCGGCGCCGTTCTCGCCGACGACGGCGTGGATTTCGCCTTCCTCGACGCTGAGGTTGACGTTCGACAGCGCCTTGACGCCGGGAAACGTCTTGGTGATGTCGCGCATCTCCAAAATCGTCGAGGTCATCAGGAATTCCGCTCCCTGGCGCATGCCTTCCATTTCCGGAAAGTGTCATGCGCGAAATCAACATACTGCAGTCTTGCCCGCGCAGCGTCGGCGCATGGGCGCTGCAGAGGCCGGCAAAAACAATACCGGGCTCGCTTCTGAACGAAAAGGGGCCCTGCGTCGCGCAGGACCCCTTCCTTTGAGGCAAGATTACTTCAGCTCGTCGGCCTTGATGTAGCCGGAGTCGACGACCTGCGCCTGGTAGTTCGACTTGTCGACCTCATGCGGCGTCAAGAGGATCGAGGGAACGACCTTGACGTCGTTGTTGTAGGTCTTGTCGTCGAGGCCGTCGGGCTTGCCGCCGGAGAGCACCTTGTCGACCAGCTGCACGGTGGCCTTGGCCAATTCGCGAGTGTCCTTGAACACGGTCGAATACTGCTCGCCCGAGATGATCAGCTTGACCGAGGCGGTCTCGGCGTCCTGGCCGGTCACGATCGGCCAGGGCTGAGCGTCCGTGCCGTAACCGACGGCGCGCAGTGAGGCGGTGATGCCGCGCGACAGGCCGTCATAGGGCGACAGAACGCCATCGACGCGGCTGCCGTCCGAATAGTTGGCCGAGAGCAGGTTGTCCATGCGCGCCTGGGCGGTGGCGGCCAGCCAGCGCAGCGTGCCGACCTTGTCCATGCCCATCTGGCCGGACTTGATCTTGATCGAGCCGTCGTCGATCAGCGGCTGCAGGACCGACATCGCGCCGTTGTAGAAGAAGAAGGCGTTGTTATCGTCCGGCGAGCCGCCGAACAATTCGACGTTCCACGGCTTGGTGTTCGCGAAGCGCTCCTTGAGGCCCTTGACCAGGGAATTCGCCTGGATGACGCCGACGCCGAAATTATCGAAGGTGGTGTAGTAGTCAACGTTCGGGGTCTTCTTGATCAGGCGGTCATAGGCGACGGTGACGACGCCGGCATCGTTGGCCTTCTGCAGCGCATCGGCCATGGTGGTGCCGTCGATCGAGGCGATGATCAGCGCCTTCGGGCCCTTGGTGATTTCGTTTTCCAGCTGGCTGAGCTGGTTCGGGATATCGTCCTGCGCATATTGCAGGTCGACCGTGTAGCCGAGCGCTTCGAGCTGGGACTTGACGGCGTCGCCGTCGTTGATCCAGCGCTGCGAGGTCTTGGTCGGCATCAGCACGCCGACGAGACCCTTGTCGGCTGCGTGCGCCGAATAGGTCGTGGCGGCAATGCCAAGGGCCGCGACAGCGGCCAGCGTCTTGATGATTTTCACATTACTCTCCCTGGTTGATGGACGCGACACCTCGGGGCTTCGCGGGCCGCGCAGTCGAGCAGAAGCGCAATCGCGCCTCTGTCGGCTTTATCGATCTCCGGTATCCTCCCAATCGGCCCCGCGACGCAGTTTCAATCGATACGATTTTGCTCGTTGCCGATCGTTGCGCCTCGGAACGCGCGAAGGGTGTGTTCCTTTGACATAACTGTCAAATGCGATCTTTGGTGGTTGCTATACCGAAACTGGTATGGTTTAGCGTGCGGCAGAGAACTGGCGGAGAGGCTCGGAAATCATGGCGGCGTTGCGCGATCCTGATGCGATTTCAGTAAGTTACGAGAAGCTCCCGGGCGACGGGGAAACACTCTTGCGCAGCGGTTTGAGCCTGCGCCATATGCGCATGATCGCCGCCCTCGACGATCACGGACGGGTGAGCGCCGCCGCCCAGGTGATGAACATCTCCCAGCCGGCCGCCTCGCGCATGATCGCCGAGATGGAAGCGGTGCTCGACGTGAAGTTGTGCGAGCGGCTGCCGCGCGGCGTAACCCTCACCCCTTACGGCCAGGCGCTCGCCAGGCGCGCCCGCTCGATCCTGCTCGAGATGCGCGAAGCCGACCGCGAGATTTCGGAGCTCAAGGCCGGCAAAGGCGGCTCGGTGTTCCTCGGCGCCGTGACCGCGCCGGCGATCGAGTTGGCCGTGCCGGCGATTCGCGAGATCCGCCGCATCTACCCGCGCATCGAGATCACGATGCAGGTGGAGACGTCGAATGTGCTTGCCCGCGAGCTGATCGCCTCCCGCCACGACTTCATCATCGCCCGCATTCCCGACGACCTCAATCCGCGGCTGTTCGAATCGCGTGTCATCGGCATCGAGAAGGCCTGCCTGATCGTGCGCCGCGGCCATCCGCTTGCCAGCGGCAGGATGGTCGGTCTGGAGGAGACGGCCGCCTATGACTGGGTCTTCCAGTCCGGCGGCTCGCCGCTGCGCCAGGCGATGGAAAGCAATTTCCTGAACCGCAACATCCCGCTTCCCGACCGCATCCTCAACACCTCTTCGCTGCTCTTGACGCTGGTGATGGTGGCGCAATCCGACGCCATCGCCCCCGTTTCGGTCCAGGTGGCCAAGTTCATCCAGAGCGCCGACGGGCTGGCGGGAGCGATCGACGTGGTGCAGACCGAATTCGACATCGAAGTCAGGCCTTACAGCCTGATTACGGTCAAGAACCGCGTGCTCTCGCCCGCCGCCAAGATGCTGCACGACTTCATTTTGCGTGAAGTGGGGTAATGGAACGAGAATGCTACTTGCACGTTCAAACCGAGCGGCGGCTCGCTGAGCCTGTTTCCGGGTGACGGACGAGTTGTCGATGCTCAACAGCTCGGGAGGTTTCGATGGAACGTCGGTTGTTTCTGACTGGAATGCTTGGCGTTGCGGGGGCAGCGGCACTTGCAGGCCTGGCCGGACCGGGCAAGGCGGTTGCCGGCGTCCCCAAAGGCAACGGAATTCTCGATGAATTGGATAAGCCGGATCCGGGCATCTACGAGGAGGATGAGCAGGCCGATCTGCTGCAGCCGGCTCAGTACTATTACCGCCGCCGTCGCTACTACCGCGATCGGTACTACCGCCGTCGTCGCCGCCGGCGGGTCTGGAGAAGGGTCTGCCGCCGCTACTGGCGCTATGGTCGGCGTCATGTCCGCTGCTGGCGCCGCCGTGTCTGGATCGGGTTCTGGCTCTAGGACGATAGCAACCACGCACCGGCGCCTGCCAGGGTGAATTGCAGACCGGGGTCTTGCATTGGTGTGCAAGACCCAAAGCTTTGCTTGCAAACCACCGACTTCACCATTGCGCATACCGCTTGGCCTGAGTGTCGAACCAGACCGGCTGGGAATCGGTCGCGTAGAACCCAATGTAAAACTGCGCAATGGCCGCTGGCGAAGTCTGGCTCAAACCCTTGCGTTGCAAGGTGGAGCGGGTAGCGGGAATCGAACCCGCGCGTTCAGCTTGGGAAGCTGACAGGCTACCATTACATCATACCCGCGCAGCAGCCTCGTTACCATGATGGCAGTGCCTCAAGCAATCGGCTCTCGTCGCGAACCTTGGATATGTTTCGACGCCCCGTCAGGTTCATACGCGCTATCTGGCCGACAATGGCGCGCCTGCTTGATGCCGAACAGCCGAGTGCGTATTTCTGAAGTCGCGCTGCCGAATCGGGGCAGCTCGAACCGGAGAACGGCCTTGTCCGCACTGACACGCTTCCTCGGCGATACGCCACTCAGGGTGCTCGTGAAGCTGCTGGTGGTTTCCTTCCTCGTCGGCCTCGTCATGCACGCCTTCGGCTGGAGCCCGATGGATGTGTTCTATGGCATCCGCCAGTTCTTCGTCGATTTGTGGAATCTCGGCTTCCACGCCATCGACCGCTTCCTGGGCTATATCCTGCTCGGTGCCGCGATCGTCGTGCCGGCCTTTATCCTGCTCAGGATCGCCAGTTACAGGAAGTAGCCTGTCGAGCCGTCAGGCATAGGCAGCTGCCGTTTCGAACAGGATGGCGTGGCGCGCGGCAAGTGCCGGCACGTCGGTCGAATAGCCGCCGCCGATGACGCCGCACAGCGGGATGCCGCGGGCGCGGAAATGGCTGATCACCGTCCTGTCGCGGGCGCGCAGGCCGTCATCGGTCAACGATAGCCGGCCGAGCCGGTCCTCGGCGTGGACATCGACGCCGGCATTGTAGAAGACGATGTCCCAGCGCCGTCTTGCGGAAAGCTCCGGAAGAATGGCGCGGAGCCGGTCGACATAGGCGGTATCGCCGGTGCCGTCGGGCAAGGCGATATCGAGATCGGAGGCGATCTTGCGCGCCGGATAGTTGCGCTCGCCATGCATGGAAAAGGTGAAGGCGCGGGGTTCGTCCTTCAGGATGTCCGCCGTGCCGTCGCCCTGATGGACATCGAGATCGACGACCAGGATGTTTTCGACGGCGCGCTCCGCAAGCAGCGCCAGCGACGCTACCGCCACGTCGTTGAAGGTGCAGAAGCCCGCGCCGTGCTCGCGCCTGGCGTGATGGCTGCCGCCGGCAGCGTTGCAGGCGATGCCGTGCTTCAGCGCCAGCCGCGCCGCCAGAACCGTACCTGCGGTGGCAAGCTGAGCCCTCAGCGACACGCGCTGGCCGACCGGAAAACCGATCTCGCGCTCGATCTTCGCTGGCACCTCGCAGGCCAGCACCTGGTCGACATAGTCGGCCGCATGCGCGAGCTTCAGCCATGCGGCCGGCGCCGGTCCCGGCATCGAAAGCGCCTCCGAAACGGCCAAGCCGCGGGCGCGCAAGGCCTCCATCAGCAACGGATATTTGCTCATCGGAAAGCGGTGGTTGACGGCGAAGCCGGCGTCGTAGTCGGGGTGGTGGACGATCTGCAAGGGCATGATGGGGCAGCCTGCGCCAGAGCTGGAATTCAGTTGGCCGCCACGGGTTGGCGATTGCGCGGCAGCGGCAAACTGGGGCACATCGGCTGTTCGATCAAGCCGCAACGAGCAAGGCAGCAATCCTTGGATAAGGGTGCGACCCAGATAAACGCCAGATCCTTCAACGTCAGCAACCGCTCGGTGCTGGCGATTGCCGTGCCGATGACGCTTGCCTATCTGACGACGCCACTGCTCGGCATCGTCGACACGGCGGTTGTCGGACAGTTCGGCGACGCGGCCCTGCTCGGCGGCCTGGCCGCAGGCGCGCTGGTGTTCGACGTCGTCTTCACCACATTCAACTTCCTGCGCTCCGGCACCACCGGCCTCGTCGCCCAGGCTTTCGGGCGCGGCGATCCGTTGGAGGAACAGGCCGTTCTCTGGCGGGCCGTGCTGATCGCGGTCGTCGCCGGCGTCGTGCTTGCCGCACTTGCCCCGCTCTTTGCCGTGGCCGGCCAGTGGTTCATGGGCGCCGAGCCGCGCGTCAGCGCGGCAATGTCGGTCTATATCCGCATCAGGCTGCTCGCCGCGCCCTTCTCGCTCACCAACTACGCCATATTGGGCTACGTGCTGGGGCGCGGCGAGGGCGGGCTCGGGCTGATGCTGCAGGCGGTGCTCAACGGCATCAACATCCTGCTCTGTTTCCTGCTCGGCCTCGAGCTCGGCTGGGGTGTCGCCGGCGTGGCCTCGGCGACCGTCACCGGTGAATTCCTGGCGATGCTGCTCGGCTTTGCCATCGTGCTCAGCCGCTTCCGCAAGCTGGAGCGGCCGTCGCGCCGGCGCATCCTCGACCTGCCGGCCTACCGGCGCATGCTGTCGCTCAACCGCGACATCATGATCCGCTCCTTCTCGCTGCTTGCCGCTTTCGCGCTGTTCACCAGGCAGGGCGCGCAGTTCGGCACGGTGACGCTCGCCGCCAACGCCGTGCTGATGAACTTCTTCCTCATCGCCGGCTACTTCCTCGACGGCTTTGCGACCGCCGCCGAGCAACTCGTCGGCCGCGCTATCGGCGCGCATGCGGCAACACCGTTCCGGCAGGCCGTGCGGCTGACGCTGATCTGGGGTTTCGGTCTCGCCGGCGTTGCGACGCTGGTGCTGCTGACGGCCGGCACCAGTCTGGTGGCGCTGGTGACGACCTCGGCGGATGTCCGCCAGGCCGCCGACGCCTACCTGCCGTGGGCCGCCTTCACGGCGCTGAGCGGCGTGCTCGCTTTCCAGATGGACGGCGTCTTCATCGGCGCCACCTGGTCGCGCGACATGCGCAACATGATGCTTGTGTCGTTCCTCGCCTTCAGCGGCGCGCTCATCACGCTGGCGCCCGCCTTCGGCAACAACGGCCTGTGGGCGGCGCTGCACGTCTTTCTGCTGGTGCGGGGTTTGAGCCTAGTTGCGGTGCTGCGGCTCAGGGTGCGAACGGCTTTTTAGCGCCTTCGTCGCGGGCAGGGCTGGCAGTGTTGATTCTTTAGCTCCAGAGGTCGGTCGACAGGTACTTCAGTCCGGAGTCGCAAATGACGACGGCTATCGTCTTGCCTGATTGATCGCCGTCTAGAAGTCGCAACGCCGCAGCCACATTCGCTCCGGAGGAGAAGCCGCCGAAGATGCCTTCGCTGCGCGCGAGCAGGCGCGTGGCCTGGCGTGCCTCATCGCCGGAAACCTGAAGATAACCATCGACGGGCACGTTGTTCAGGAACGCCAGGTCCGGCATGGCATAGCCGCCGCCTTGAATGGGATGTTCGGATTGGGTGATGGGCTCTCCCGCGAGGGCGGCGGCGCCCTTGGGCTCGACGATGAAGCACTTGATCAGGGGATTGCGTTCCTTGAGCGCCCTCGCTACCCCCGTATAGGTTCCGCCCGAGCCGACGAAGTCGACGAACGCGTCGACAGCGCCATGGCTGGCGTCCCAGATTTCCGGCCCGGTCCCGTGATAGTGCGCAAGCCAGTTCCCGTCGCGATGGAACTGATCGGCGCGAAACGCGCCTCGTTCCGCCGCCACCGCCTTGGCGGTCTGCTCGACGAGCGCCAAATCGCCACCCGATACCTGCCCCGGCACCGACCCCGGCAGTTGGTCCACGAGAATCACTTCCGCGCCGAGCGCCGTCATCATTCGCGCGCGCTCTTCAGAATTGCCTTTCGACATCACCGCGACGAAGGGGTAGCCCCTGACCGCACAGATGATCGCGAGGCCCGTGCCCATATTTCCGGAGGTAAGCTCGACCACCGTTTGTCCCGGTTTGATGGCGCCAGATCTTTCGGCTTCCTCGATTATTCCAAGCGCCGCGCGATCCTTCTTCGAAAAGCCCGGGTTGAGATATTCCAGCTTGGCGAGGATCCCGCCCTTGACGCCCGCCTGCGCCGTCAGCCTGTCGAGCCGGACCAATGGAGTGCCGCCGATCGAGTCTACGACGGAGTTCAGAACCTCGGCCATTGTCTGTCTTCCCGGTTTCGTCGGAGCTCGTCAGAGTCGCTTGGACCAGTTTGCGCAGCCGGTGTCGCGCAGTTCTCCGATGGATTTGAGACGCTCCCGATCCGCGGACCGCGCCATGCCGGCAACGATGCGCGCGGGCAGCGCCGGTCCCGCATAGATCATGCCGGTATAGAGCTGGACGAGATCGGCGCCGGCGCGGATTTTTTCCAGTGCGGTTTCCGCCGAGTCGACTCCGCCGACGCCGATGATCGCCATTTTTGGGCCAAGCAGCTTGCGCATCCGGGCGAGCACCGCCGTCGAGCGCTCGAAAAGCGGCTTGCCCGACAGCCCGCCGGCTTCGCCCGCGAGGCTTGCGCTCCGCAACCCAGCCCGCGAAAGCGTCGTGTTGGAAACGATGACTCCGTCGATCTTTTTTTCGATGACCTCGGCGGCGATGTCTTCCAGTTCCGCTTCGACGAGATCCGGCGCGATCTTGAGAAAGACAGGCGGCTGCGCCGAAGCCGCGGCACGGGCCGCCATCACGCGCGACAACAGCTCGCCGAGCTGCTCACGCGCCTGCATGTTGCGCAGGCCGGGCGTGTTGGGCGAGGAGATGTTGACGGTCAGATAGCTGGCATAGGGCGCAAAGCGGGTCACGCCGCGCTCATAGTCGCCGACGCGGTCGGCGCTGTCCTTGTTGGCGCCGATGTTGACGCCGACGATGCCGCCACGCCCCTTGCGCCCAGCAAGGCGCTTTTCGGCAACGTCATGGCCTTCATTGTTGAAGCCGAGCCGGTTGATCACGGCCCCGTCGGCAGTCAGCCGGAAGATGCGCGGCTTCGGGTTACCTGGCTGCGGCAGCGGTGTGATCGTGCCGACCTCGGCGAAGCCGAAGCCGAGCCTGAGCAGCGCATCAGGCACCTCGGCGTTCTTGTCGTAGCCGGCGGCCATGCCGAGCGGGTTGGGGAAATCGAGGCCGCAAAGGCTGACCTTGAGCCGCGCGTCGCGCGGGGATGGCGAGCCGACCGGCAGGCCGCATCTCAGCGCCGCTATGGAAAGGCCGTGCGCGGTTTCCGGATCGAAGGAGAAAAGCAGCTTCTGGCCGATCCGGTCGAGCACGCTCATTCGCCCTCCAGCATAGGGAATTGATGCCGGCCATCGCTGCCCAGCGGCAGTGGCCTTGCCCAGAGGACGGCATCGAGGTCGAGCGGGGCGTAGAGATGCGGGAACAAGGCGCCGCCGCGCGACACCTCGTATTTCAGCGCCTCACCCAGCCGCGCTCCATCGACAGCAATCAGAAGCAGGTCCGTCTCGCCAGCGAAATGCTTGGCCGCCGTCTCACGCACTTGGGCAGCGGTGGAGAAGTGGATGAAGCCGTCGGCGATGTCGATCGGCGCTCCGGTGAAACGGCCGTTCCGCTCCGCTTCGCGCCACGTGGCTTCAGGCGCGATCTTGTAGATAATCTGAGACATTGTCGCGCTATAGTCCGAACGAACCATGGGGGAAAGGGTGCTTGCGAATCTCTTCCCCATTTCAGGCGCAAACCTGTGATATTCTTGGCTCAACGGCTCATGGAGGATAAACAACATGCGTCTGCAGCACATCCTGATCCCGGCGGCGCTTTGCTCGCTGGTCGCCGCATCGGCCTATTCCGAGGAGACCGACCGCTATCGGCTCGAAAAGTCGGCCAACGGCTATGTCCGCATGGACACCCAGACCGGCGCGATGTCGATCTGCGAAGAGCGCTCCGGCCAGCTCGTCTGCAAGATGGCGTCCGACGAGCGCGCCGCCATCCAGGACGAG
Source organism: Mesorhizobium silamurunense (assembly GCF_014843825.1). GTDB lineage: Bacteria > Pseudomonadota > Alphaproteobacteria > Rhizobiales > Rhizobiaceae > Mesorhizobium > Mesorhizobium silamurunense. The sequence goes on along the minus strand of NZ_JHQR01000040.1, from coordinate 3,693 downwards.
ATCGACCGGCTGCAGAGTTCGGTGAAGGCGCTGGATGAGCGCGTCGCCAAGCTCGAGAACACGCCCTCCGCCCGGCTCGAATCCAACCTGCCGAGCGAGGAGGATTTCAACAAGACGATGAGCTACATGGAGCGCTTCTTCCGCAGCTTCATGGACATCGTGAAGGATATGGACAAGGAAGAAGGCGACGGCGGCGCGAAGCCCACTCCGCAAAAGACCTGATCCCTTGGGAAAAAGCCTGCGCGCGGCCTTTGCTGCTTGAAAACGCGCCGCGCCGCCGCATAATCGTTCCGATCCCGCAAGAAGCACACAATCAGTGATGGGACGGGGAGGAATATTTGCCGTCGGGCCACACCTTCGTCATTGCCGACGACCATCCGCTGTTTCGCGGTGCGCTGAAGGAGGCGCTTGCCGGCATCGGCGATGTCGCCGCCATCCACGAGGCCGGCGATTTCGAAAGCGCCAAGGCGCTTGTCCTTGCCAATGAAGACATCGACATGGTGCTGCTCGACCTCTCGATGCCGGGCGCCAGCGGCCTGTCGGGCCTGATCTCTCTGCGCGGCATCCATTCCTCGGTGCCGCTGGTGGTGGTGTCGGCCCATGACGATCCAGTCACCATCCGCCGCGCGCTCGATCTCGGCGCTTCCGGTTTCATCTCCAAATCGGCAAGCATGGAGGAAATTCGCGCCGCCGTGCAGGCCGTGCTTGCCGGTGATATCGCCGCGCCCGCCGGGATCGAGCTCGGCGTCGAGCGCGATCCCGAGATTTCGGAGCTGATCAAGCGGCTGCAGGCGCTGACGCCGCAGCAGACGCGGGTGCTCGGCATGCTGGCCGAAGGGCTGCTCAACAAGCAGATCGCCTATGAGCTTGGCGTCTCCGAGGCCACCATCAAGGCGCATGTCTCGGCCATATTGCAAAAGCTCGGCGTCGACAGCCGCACCCAGGCGGTCATCCAGCTTTCCAAGATCGGCGGCGACCCGCTGCAGCCAGTGGGCTGATCGCTGGCCCTTTTGCGTCAAGGCTGCTCCTCCATCGCCGGGCCTGACGACTAAAGCGCGTCGCGATCTTTCAGATTCGCTCAGTGCGCTTTAGGTCATTGATTTTACGCGTGTCTTGCCCCCGAAACCGGTTCCCACTTTCGGGAGACATGCTTTAGGCCGCGGCTTTCTCCGGCCTGGAGGCCTCTGCGTCGAAACTCGCCTCTCAAGTCGCCATGCCAGAAACGTGCCGCGCCCTCCCGATCGCTACGCCCAATCCGAGCGAAGCGATCGCCACCAGCGGAATGCCGGCGACCCAGGGCAGGCGGGGCGCAAGCGCATAGAGCGCTGTGCCGATCGAGGGTCCGAGCGAGTCCTTGAGGTCGACCGCCACCGACGAGGCCGCCATATAGGAGGCGCGTCGCGCCACGGGCGCGAGCGCGTTGACCGCTGTCGGCACGAGCGGCCCGACCAGCATCTGCGCCACCGAGCACAGGCTGACGGCGGCAATCAGCGAGGGCGTTGCCGGCGACGCCATGAGCAGGACAAAGGCGGCGATGGTCGAGAGGCCGGCGCCGGCGGTCAGCCAAAGTGCTGTTCGCGCCTCGGCAAAGCGGCTCACCAGCATCTGCAAGCCCACGGTCAAAGCGGCCGCATAGGCGAACAGCGTGCCGATGCCGGATGGGGAAAGCGTGCCGGCGTCCTGCGCATAGAGCGGGATGACGGCCTCGATCCAGTTGCCGGAAATCTCGAATAGCACGACCCAGAGGAGCAGCTTCGCCAGGCGGCCGTCGCGGAAGGCCGGCAGCAGCGCCGACAGGCCTTCCTCCTCTTCCTCTTCGTGCTGACCGCCGGCGCGCCCGCTGCCGATCGTCTCGCCAAGCGCCGCCAGCATCACGACACCGCCCAGAATGAGCATGCCGCCGGCGGCGAGAAACACGGTGCTGAGCGACAGCAGCGCCAGCAGGGCGCCGCAGGGCGGTCCGAGGATCTGTCCCGCGCTCGAGCTGACGCGCGCCATGCTGAACCAGCGCGGATGCGCTGACGGCTCGGTCACATCGGCGATCGCGGTGAGGATGGTCGGATGGAGCACCGACTCGCACATGCCGGTCAAAATGAGCACGATCGCGGTTGCTGCAACGCCGTGGATGAAGAACAGGGCGACGAAGCCGCACCCCACGCCGAGCGATGAGAAAATCAGCACCGGCCGCCGGCCAACCCGATCGGCGATGCCGCCGATCAGCGGCGCCGCGATCAATTCGCCGCCGGCATAGCAGCCGAACAGCAGCCCGATCGCGCCTATGGGAATGTCGGCTTCGCTGCTGGCCCAGAGCGGAAAGAACGGCACCAGCGCGCCGTCGGCGAAGCCGGCGCAGAAGAACAGGAAGAGGCCGAGCAGCGCCGGGCGCGGCAGCCCGCGCCAGGAGGATGAAATTGCGGTCATGATGTCACCTAGCGTCAAAGACCCGGGGCTCGAGGCCCGAGGGCCGGGATGGCGCGTTGGCTGACGTGAACGCCTACGGCCGCTCGAAGAGCGGCGTGAGTGTTGATATGCTTGTGCCGGGCTTTTCAGCCGAGCCGCATCGACAGTTCGACGTCGTCGCCGAACGGCGTCGACATATAGCCGCCCGCCGGCGAGCGCACCCGCTCCAGATATTCCGGAGAGAAGTCGGCATTGTCGGCGATGACTAGCGCGCCGGGCCTGAGCCGGCTCTCTACCAGGCCGAGGATTTCCGGGTAGAGCGCCTTCGCGCCGTCGAGCAGCAGAAGGTCTATGCGGTCGGGCAGGTCGGCGCTCAGCGTCTCCAGCGCATCGCCCTCGCGGATATCGACCAGGTCGAGAAGGCCGCCTTCGGCGAGATTGGCCCTGGCGCGCACCACCTTGGAGGGTTCGAATTCCGTGGTGATCAGGCGGCCGCCGCCATTGTCCCTGAGTGCCGCGGCAAGATAGAGCGTCGAGATGCCGAACGAAGTGCCGAACTCGACGATGATACGCGCGCCGGTGCTGCGCGCCAGCATGTAGAGCAGCGTGCCGGTCTCAGGCGAAACCGCGAGCCAGAGATCCTTCAGGCTGCCGTAGAAATCGAGGTATTCGGTCTTGCTGCCGAGCAGCCGCGCCCGTTCCTCGCGCGAGTACCGGGCCATCGCCGGGCTGGTCGCGGCATTGGCTTCCTTGAACAGGCGGGCGAGCAGGGGCGCCAGCGGGGTTTCGGTCAGGGTGGTCATGGTGGGCTCCGATTGGTTGCGTTCTTGTGTTGCTTCGAAAAATACGAATAATCCTTCAGGTTTCCAATTCGCATTTCCCAAGCGCTGCCATGATCCAACGCCCAAGCCCTTCAATTTCCACCCGAAAACAGCCCAAACAGGCGCGCGCGACGGAGCTCGTCGCGGCGATTCTGCAGGCGGCTGCTCAGGTTTTGGCGAGCGAAGGCGCGCAGCGTTTCACCACCACGCGCGTCGCCGAGAAGGCGGGCGTCAGCGTCGGCTCGCTCTATCAATATTTCCCGAACAAGGCGGCGTTGCTGTTTCGCTTGCAGAGCGACGAGTGGCGGCAGACGACCGAGCTTTTGTGCGGCATCCTCGAGGACGTCGGAAAACCGCCGCTCGAACGGATACGCACGCTGGTGCATGCCTTCATACGCTCCGAGTGCGAGGAGGCGGCGGTGCGTGGGGCACTGAACGATGCCGCCCCCCTCATATGAGGCGAGTTGTGTCA
>NZ_JHQR01000337.1 GCF_014843825.1 Mesorhizobium silamurunense | reverse complement strand
CCTGGGCGCGGCTGAAGCCGGTCGAGCGCGGCCGCATCCTGCGCCGCGCCGCCGACATCCTGCGCGCCCGCAAAACCGATCTCGCCCGCATCGAGACGCTCGACACCGGCAAGGCGATCCAGGAGACGCTGGTGGCAGACGCGCCTTCGGCCGCCGATTGCCTCGAATATTTCGCAGGCGCGGTCGCCGCCTTCAACGGCGATATGATCGATCTCGGCGGACCGTTTGCCTATACAAGGCGCGAGCCGCTCGGTGTTTGCGTCGGCATCGGCGCCTGGAACTATCCGATCCAGATCGCCGGCTGGAAGTCGGCGCCGGCGCTGGCCATGGGCAACGCCATGGTGTTCAAACCATCGGAGAACACGCCGCTTTCAGCGCTGGCGCTGGCCGAGATCTACAGCGAAGCGGGCCTGCCCGACGGGCTGTTCAACGTGGTGCAAGGCTATGGCGATGTCGGCGCCGGCCTCGTCGGACATGATGTCGTGGCAAAAGTTTCGGTGACCGGTTCGGTGCCGACAGGCCGCAAGGTACTCTCGCTTGCCGGCTCGAAGATGAAGCATGCGACGATGGAGCTCGGCGGCAAGTCGCCGCTGATCGTCTTCGACGACGCCGATCTCGAAAACGCCATCGGCGGCGCCATGCTCGGCAATTTCTATTCGACCGGCCAGATCTGCTCCAACGGCACGCGGGTCTTCGTGCAGAAGGGCCTGCATGACCGCTTCGTCGACCGATTGGTCGAGCGCACCAAGAAGATCCGCATCGGCGATCCGCTCGATCCGGAAACGCATATGGGGCCGTTGGTCAACAAGGCGCAGCAGGACAAGGTCGTCTCCTACATCGGCGCCGGCAAGCAGGAAGGGGCGACGCTTGCCTGCGGCGGGAACGTGCCGTCGCTGCAAGGCTTCGAGGGCGGCTTCTTCATCGAGCCGACGGTGTTCACCAATGTCACCGATGGCATGCGTATCGCTCGCGAGGAAATATTCGGGCCGGTGATGAGCGTGCTGAAGTTCGACAGCGAGGACGAAGTGATCGAGCGCGCCAACGACACCGAATTCGGCCTGGCGGCAGGCGTGTTCACGCGCGACCTGCCGCGCGCCCATCGGGTGATCGCCGAGTTGCAGGCCGGCACCTGCTGGATCAACGCCTACAATCTGACGCCGGTGGAAATGCCCTTCGGCGGCGTCAAGCAGTCAGGGATCGGGCGGGAGAATTCGCTGGCAGCACTGGCGCATTATTCGCAGCTCAAGGCGGTCTATGTCGAGACCGGGGACGTGGCAGCGCCTTACTGAAGGATTGACAAATTACGGACGTCGGCGGGACAGCACCCCCCTCTGCCCTGCCGGGCATCTCCCCCGCAAGGGGGGAGATTGGCAGCTTCGACGCCTCACCCCTTCTCCGCGGTCCCGTCCAGATACTGCGTCAGCGCATAGACCAGGTGGTAGAAGATGCTCGCCGGCACGTCGGTCGCCAGTGACCGGCCGCGCTCGTCGATGCGGTCGATCCACAGGCCGAGCGGCGCCGGGTCGATGTGCCAGCGGAAGAGGCGGCCGACACGCGCCTCGATCTCGGGCTTGACGTCCGGCCCGCCCGAGCCGTCGAGCG
>NZ_JHQR01000340.1 GCF_014843825.1 Mesorhizobium silamurunense | reverse complement strand
GCCTGCGCCGCGGCGAGGTGGAGAAGTTCCTCGACCGCCACCAGGACTGGCTGGAGCAGCGCCTGGCCAAGGTGCCGACGCGCCCGCAGGTGCGGCCCGGCATCAAGGTCCCCATCCGTGGCGTGCCGCACCGCATCGTCCATGAGCCGGCAAAACGCGGCACCGTCACCATTGCGCGCGACGAACGCGGCCCGCTGCTGATCGTCCATGGCGAGCGCGTGCACCTGCCGCGCCGCATCGCCGACTATTTGAAACGCGAGGCCAAGCGCGAGATCGAGAAGCTGGTGATCAAGCACACCGAGGCGATCGGCAAGCGCGCCAAGGCGATCCGGTACAAGGATACCTCCAGCCGCTGGGGGTCATGCACCTCGGAGGGCAATCTTTCCTTCTCATGGCGCATCATGATGGCTCCGCCGCCGGTGATAAATTACCTGGTGGCGCATGAGGTCGCGCATCTGAAAGAGATGAACCACGGCCCGAAATTCTGGAAGCTGTGCGAAAAGCTCTGCCCCGACACCGACCGCTGCAAGGACTGGCTGAAGCGCAATGGCGGCGCGTTGCAGGCGATTGTGTTTGAGTAAGGCTGGCGGCGGCTGGAAAGGGAACAAAAATTGCCACGCCGCGATCCTTCCCACCCCCCTCTGGCCTGCCGGCCATCTCCCCCGCAAGGGGGGAGATCGGATGTCGCCACGGCTTTCGCCAATCTCAAGCGTTGCAGGAAGGGCTAAGCGCCGAAGCTGCTGATCTCCCCCCTTGCGGACCCCTTGCGGGTGCCAGGCCAGAGGGGGGTGCTGTCCCGCCGGCTTTCCGCAATATCTTACATTTAGCATCGTACCGGCGTGAGCCGCTCAATCGTCATTCGCCGCGTTGAGTTCTTCCGGCTTCAGCCCTTCTTCGCCCTGGTGCGGCCACGGCAGGAAATTCCGGTCGAAGGCGTCGCTGCCGAAATAGTCCAGCGCCCGGTGCGCCTCGGCGCCGTTGAAGGCGGCCTTGTCCATCAGATGTGCGATCACCTCGCGCGCCTGCGCGATCTTCTGCCTGAGTTCTGCGACTGACTGGTCGGCCATTATCCTGCTCCCGCCTGGTTCCCTATATGAAAGGTAGTGTTTTCCGCTCGCCCGGCAACAGCATGCTTTTTCTCGACTCTTCGGCCGTTTCGTGCCAATCCCGCGCCATGACGCTCGACACCAAGATCTGCGGGTTGAAGACCGACGCCGCGATGGCCGCCGCCCTTGCCGGTGGCGCCAGCCATGTCGGCTTCATCTTCTTTGCCAAAAGTCCGCGCTTCATCGATCCGGCCGAGGCTGGCCGCCTGCGCCAGGCGGCTGCCGGCAAGGCCAAGGCGGTCGCCGTCACCGTCGATGCCGACGATGCCTTCCTGGACGAGATCGTCGCCAAGATGCGCCCCGACATGCTGCAGCTTCATGGCGCCGAAACGCCCGCGAGGGTGGCGGAACTGAAGGCTCGCTACGGCCTGCCGGTCATGAAGGTGCTGTCGGTCAGCGAAGCGGCGGATCTCGAACGGATAAAACCCTATATTGGCATTGCCGACCGCTTGATGTTCGACGCCAAGCCGCCAAAGGGGTCGCAATTGCCCGGCGGCAACGGCGTCGCCTTCGACTGGCGCATCCTTGCCGGCCTTGACGCCGGCCTCGATTACATGCTTTCCGGAGGGCTCAACGCCGCCAATGTCGGCGATGCCCTGAGACTGGCCAATCCGCCCGGAATAGACATCTCGTCGGGCGTGGAAAGCGCTCCGGGCGTCAAGGATCCGGCGCTGATCGAGCAGTTTTTCCGGGCCGTCAGGGCCGCGCGCGACGATCGCGCCGCCTGAACGAACTTTTCAAACCCGAGCATGTCCCGGAAAAGTGGGAACCGGTTTTCCGACAAGGACATGCTCGAAAGCCAAGACTTAGGAGATCGGCGATGAACAAGCCGGCCATGCCCAATTCCTTCCGCACCGGGCCCGACGAGCAGGGCATGTTCGGCATTTTTGGCGGCCGCTTTGTCGCCGAGACGCTGATGCCGCTGATCCTCGATCTCGAAGAGCAGTGGAACAAGGCCAAGAACGATCCGGAGTTCAAGGCCGAGCTGCAGAACCTTTCGACCCACTATGCCGGGCGGCCCTCAAAACTCTATTTCGCCGAAGGCCTCACCAAACATCTTCGTGAGGTTTCCTCGGCGAAGGGCCTCGGGGGCGGCGCCAAGGTCTATTTCAAGCGCGAGGACTTGAACCACACCGGCTCGCACAAGATCAACAACTGCCTCGGCCAGATCCTGCTCGCCAAGCGCATGGGCAAGAAGCGCATCATCGCCGAGACCGGCGCCGGCCAGCACGGCGTCGCCTCGGCGACCGTTGCGGCGCGCTTCGGCTATCCTTGCGTCGTCTACATGGGCGCCACCGACGTCGCCCGCCAGAGCCCCAACGTCTTCCGCATGAAGCTGCTCGGCGCCGAAGTGCGGCCGGTCACCGCCGGCCACGGCACGCTGAAGGACGCCATGAACGAAGCCCTGCGCGACTGGGTGACCAATGTTGAGGATACCTATTACCTGATCGGCACCGCCGCCGGCCCGCACCCCTATCCCGAGCTGGTGCGCGATTTCCAGTCGGTGATCGGCACGGAAGCGCGCGCCCAGATGCTGGAGCAGGAAGGTCGCCTGCCGGACGTCATCATCGCCGCCGTCGGCGGCGGTTCCAACGCCATTGGCCTGTTCCATCCCTTCCTCGACGACAAGGACGTGCGCATCATCGGCATCGAGGCCGGCGGGCGCGGCCTCGACGGCGTTGAGCACTGCGCCTCGATGAATGCCGGCAAGCCCGGTGTGCTGCACGGCAACCGCACCTATCTCCTGCAGAATGCGGACGGCCAGATCCTCGACGGTCATTCGATCTCGGCCGGCCTCGATTATCCGGGTGTCGGGCCCGAGCATTCATGGCTGCGCGATTCGGGTCGCGTCCAATATGAACCGATCCTCGACGACGAGGCGCTGGAAGCCTTCCAGCTGACGACCCGCGTCGAAGGCATCATCCCGGCGCTGGAATCCGCGCACGCCATTGCGCATGCGATGAAGATCGTGCCGACCATGGACAAGGACCAGATCGTCATCGTCAACCTGTCCGGCCGCGGCGACAAGGACGTGCACACGGTGGCCTCGATGCTGGGCATGGAGATCTGACAATGACCACCCGCATCGACCGCCGCATGGCGAAGCTGAAATCCGAGGGCCGTCCGGCCTTGGTCACCTACATCATGGGCGGCGATCCGGACTACGACACCTCTTTAGCCATCATGAAGGGGCTTCCCGAGGCCGGCGCTGACGTCATCGAACTCGGTATGCCCTTTTCCGATCCGATGGCCGACGGCCCAGCCATCCAGGCGGCGGGGCTCAGGGCGCTGAAAGGCGGCCAGACGCTGGTCAAGACGCTGAAGATGGCGTCCGAATTCCGAACCAGTGACGACGAAACGCCGATCGTTTTGATGGGATACTACAACCCGATCTACATCTACGGCGTCGATCGCTTCCTCGTGGACGCCAAGGCCAGCGGCATCGACGGCCTGATCGTCGTCGACCTGCCGCCGGAAATGGACGAGGAGCTCTGCATCCCGGCGCTCAAGGCCGGCGTCAACTTCATCCGGCTGGCGACGCCCACCACCGACGACAAGCGCCTGCCCAAGGTGCTGCAGAACACGTCAGGCTTCGTCTATTACGTGTCGATGACCGGCATCACCGGCTCCGCGCTCGCCGACACCGCAAAGGTTGCGGCGGCGGTCAAGCGCATCAAGGGCCATACGGCGCTGCCGGTCTGCGTCGGCTTCGGCGTCAAGACCGCCGAGCAGGCTCGCACCATCGGCGCCTCGGCCGACGGCGTCGTCGTCGGCACCGCGATCGTCAACGCGGTCGCCAACGTGCTCGGCCCCAAGGGCGAAAAGACCGCCGACCCGGCCGAGGCCGTCGCCACTTTGGTCAGCGGCCTTGCCCAGGGCGTCCGTTCGGCCCGCCTTGCTGCCGCCGAATAGTCATCCTACCTCTTCGTCAGGACAGGAGCCGACGCATGAACTGGATCACCAATTACGTCCGTCCGAAGATCAATTCGATGCTCGGCCGGCGCACCGACATGCCGGAAAACCTCTGGATCAAGGATCCCGAGACCGGCGAGATGATCTTCCACAAGGATCTCGAATCCAACCAGTTCGTCATCCCGGCTTCGGGCCATCACATGAAGATCTCGGCCAAGGAGCGGCTGAAATACTTCTTCGACGATGGCAAATACGAGACGCTGGAAAACCCCAAGGTCGTCCTGGACCCGCTGAAGTTCCGCGACGAGAAGCGCTACACCGATCGCCTCAAGGAGGCGAAAGCCAAGACCGGCCTGGAGGACGCGATCCTCAATGCCGCCGGCACCATCGATGGCCTGCCGGTCATCGTCACGGTGCAGGATTTCGCCTTCATGGGCGGTTCGCTTGGCATGGCGGCGGGCGATGCCATCGTGCACGCTTTCGAGGTTGCCTTGCAACGCAGGCGGCCGCTGATCCTGTTTGCCGCCTCCGGCGGCGCACGCATGCAGGAAGGCATTTTGTCCCTGATGCAGTTGCCGCGCACCACGGTCGGGGTCGACCGGCTGAAGGAAGCCGGCCTGCCCTATATCGTCGTGCTCACCAATCCGACCACCGGCGGCGTCACTGCGTCCTACGCCATGCTGGGCGACGTCCACATTGCCGAGCCCGGCGCGCTGATCGGCTTTGCCGGGCCGCGCGTCATCGAGCAGACCATCCGCGAGAAGCTGCCGGACGGCTTCCAGCGCGCCGAATATCTTATGGAGCACGGCATGGTCGACATGGTCGTCTCGCGTCTGGAGATGCGCCCGACGATCGCGCGGCTGTTGAGGATGCTGCTCAAGGTGCCGGAAGCCGAGAAGCCGCTTGAGCCGGAAATCCTGCCGCCGGCGGTTGTCAACGCCGAAGTGCGGCCGCAGGCCTGAGGCGACATCGTTCGCCTTGACCGCGATTGCGCGCCGGCTGCGCTGCGCCTAGGATTCCCACCATGACAACGCTCGCCGCCGATCGCGCAATCGAACATCTGATGACGCTCCACCCGAAGGGCTTCGACCTTTCGCTCGACCGCATCACCCGCCTGCTCGAGCGTCTCGGCAATCCGCAGGACCGGCTCCCGCCGGTCATCCACATCGCCGGCACCAACGGCAAGGGTTCCTGCGCTGCCTTCGCGCGGGCGCTGCTCGAGGCGGCTGGTCACCTCGTCCACGTCCACACCTCGCCGCACCTGGTGAACTGGCACGAGCGCTACCGGCTGGCCGCCGAGGGCGGCGGCAAGCTGGTCGACGATCACGTCTTTGCCGAGGCGATCGCACGCGTGGCGAAGGCCAATGGAGGCCAGAAGATCACCGTCTTCGAGATACTGACCGCCGTTACTTTCATTTTGTTTTCCGAGCATCCGGCCGAAGCCGCGATCATCGAGGTCGGTCTCGGCGGCCGTTTCGACGCCACCAATGTCATCGAGCGGCCTGCCGTGTCGGTGATCATGCCGATATCGATGGATCACGAAGCCTATCTCGGCGACCGCGTCGAGCTGATCGCGGCTGAAAAGGCCGGCATCATGAAGCGAGGTTGCCCGGTGGTGATCGGCGCGCAGGAAAGCGAGACGGCGCTTGAGGTGCTGATCGAGACCGCCGAGAGGCTCGACTGCCCGACCGTCGTCTACGGCCAGGATTTCCTGGCCTTCGAGGAAAACGGCCGCATGGTCTATCAGGACGAGGACGGCCTGATGGACCTGCCGCTGCCGCGCCTGCCGGGGCGGCACCAGTTCGCCAACGCCGCCGCTGCGATCGCCGCGGTCAAGGCTGCCGGCTTCGAGATCGGTCACCGCGCTGCCGAAAAGGCGATGGCACAAGTCGCCTGGCCGGCCCGGATGCAGAAATTGTCGCAAGGCCGTCTGGTGGACCTGGCGCCCAAGGGCTCCGAGATCTGGCTCGACGGCGGTCACAATCCGGGCGCCGGGGTCGTGATCGCCGAAGCGCTGGCCGAGCAGGAGGAAAAGAACCCGCGCCCGCTGATCCTCATCTCCGGCATGATCAACACCAAGGACCAGAGCGGCTATTTCAGCGCCTTCAAGGGGCTCGCCCGGCATGTCTACACGGTGCCGGTCAGCAAGAGCGATGCCGGCGTGCCGAACGACGAGCTGGCGCTGCGCGCCACCGAGGCCGGCCTGTCCGCCGAGCCGGTCAGCTCCGTCGCCAGTGCGCTGATGTTGTTGCGCGACTCATGGGATGGCCCTGCGCCGCGCATCCTCATCGGCGGCTCGCTCTATTTCGCCGGCGCGGTGCTGGACGAGAACGGCACGCCGCCGACCTGATAGAGGCACCCCGAGGAATCGCGAGGAACCGGCATGATCAAGGTGAAGCAGCTCGCCCATGTCTGCATCTTCGCGCATGACCTGGAGGCGACGCGAGGCTTCTACCGCGACGTGCTCGGCATGGACACAAGGTTCAATTTCCTGCGCGATGGAAGAATCTTCGGCTTCTATCTCGATTGCGGCGGCCGCAGCCATGTCGAGGTCTTCGAGAGAGCCGAGGCCCATTACAGCGACCGCAACCAGATCAACCACTTCTGCCTGGAGGTGGAAGACATCGATGCGGCCATCGCCCATATCCGTTCGAAGGGCGTCGCGGTCACGCCGAAAAAGCTCGCCTGCGACGACACCTGGCAGGCATGGATCGCCGACCCCAACGGCGTGAGGATCGAGCTGTTCGAATACACGGCCAAAAGCGCGCAATTTGCCGGCGGCGATCGCGTCGCCGACTGGAGATGATGCCTGACTTGAAGGTTACTTCAGCTCGATTTCGATGAAGGCGTATTCGCCGTCATTGGCGTTGATGACGTCGTGCTCGACGCCTTCCCTGCGGAAATAGGGCGCGCCTTTTTTCATCTCGGCGAAGGATACGCCGTCCTTGGTCACCAGCTTCACCTTGCCGTCCATCAGCGGCACCACGACATAGTCATGGCCATGGCGGTGCCAGCCGGTGTTGGCGCCCGGGGCGAAACGGTATTCGGTGACGATGACCCGCTCATTGTCGATGAACACGGTGGCCTTGGCTGTTCCGGTCATGAACTCCTCCTTTTCTGTAGAAGAGGAGATGGCAGGTCTCAGCGTCAGGGCCAGAGCGCCGTCAGCGATGGCGCCAAGAAAAAGCCCGGCACGATGGCCGGGCTCATCAGTCGAATCTTTGGATTGGCTCAGGCGAGGCTGCCGTTGATCCAGTGCGACAGCGCGGTCTTCGGCGCCGCGCCCACCTTCATGTCGGCCACTTCGCCGCCCTTGAAGATCATCAGCGTCGGGATCGAGCGCACGCCGTACTGCGCGGCCAACTCGGGATTCTCGTCGATGTTGAGCTTGGCGACCTTGATCTTCGAACCGAGCTCCTTGGCGATGTCTTCCAGCGCCGGGGCGATCATCTTGCAGGGACCGCACCACTCGGCCCAGAAATCCACCACGACCGGCTCCTTGGCGTTGAGCACATCGGCCTGGAAATTGCCCTTGTCGACCTTGACGGTGGCCATGCTGAAATCCTTTCGAAAACTCGGGTTGCACCAAATGTGGTGGTTGTGGCGGCGATGTTCAAGCAGTTCTTGTGTCACGCTCGTGTGAGTCGGGCAAGGGCATCGTCCATGGCCTTTGCCGGCAGCTCAATCAGCCTGGGCGCCTCGGTGAAGAGCAGCGCCGCCGTCACCTCGCGGCCCGGATAGAGCGGCTGAAGCAGCGCGCGGTAGAGCGCGAGCTGCAGCACATAGGCCGGCGGCACTTCGGTCAGGCTCGCCGGCGCCGGCCGGTTGGTCTTGTAGTCGACGATCGAGACTTTTTCCGGCGTGACGGCCAGCCGATCGATCTTGCCGGAGATGGAGCGCAGCTTGCCCTTCGCTTCCAGGCTGCCCATGACCGCGACCTCGGCCCGCGAGGACGGCGAGAACAGCGCGCCGAACCGGCTATCGGAGAGGATGGAGAGCACCGCTTCCAACGACTTGTCGCGCTCGCCCGCCGGCCAATCGGCGCCGGCGCGCGCCAGATAGCGTTCCGCCGCGTCAGGCCTGTCCTCCTCGACGATGCCGGGCAGCATCTGTAGCAATTTGTGCAGGGCCAGCCCGCGCATCACGGCGAAGCCGGGCTCGGCCACGGCGTCGAGCACCGGCGAGCGTATGTCGGGCAAGCTTTCCGTCGTCTCGTCGATCAGCGCCGAGGCGCCGGAGGGCGACAGCGGTCGCGGCAGATCCTCATAGGGCGGCAGCGGCTGGAACAGGCTGTCCGGCAACGGCGCCGCGTGATCGAATGGCGTTGTCTCGTCGGCCCGCGCGAGAGCCACCGGCGGCAGCTTGGTCATGTGGAAGCGATGCACGGCCACCTCGGCCGTTGCCGGGTGCCGGCGCTCCGCGCTTTCGGGCTCACCCAACAGCGCCCGGCTGACGATCGAATGCCAGGTTCCGGTGCTCGGCGCCCGCTTGCCGTGATAGCCGCAGACGATCAGCCGATCCTCGGCGCGCGTCATGCCGACATAGAGCAGCCGCCGGTATTCGTCGTCGGCCAGCTCGCGCGCCCGCGCCGAAGCCGCCCGCGAAACGCCGTTGGCGACGTCGCTGGCCGAGCGCCAGAGATAGCCCTTGCCCTTCCACTCACCGCCCGAGCCTTCGAAGGCCATCAGCCGCGGCAGATGCTGGTCGCTAAACGGCGCCGAGCCGCCATCGACCAGGAAAACGACCGGCGCTTCCAGGCCCTTGGCGGCATGCACGGTCATGACGCGCACCTCGTCGCGGGTCTGGTCCATCTCGCGCTTGATCTCGGGGCCGCTGTTTTCGAGCGTCGAGAGGAAGGATTCCAGTCCCGGGAGGCCGGCGCGCTCCTCGGCCAGACAAAAACTCAGGAATTCGTCGAGAATGTCGCCGGCTTCCGGCCCGAGCCGCGCCGTCATCTTGCGGCGCAGGCCGTCGCGCGCCAGCGCGGCGGCGTAGAACTCGAACACCGGCTTGAAGGCGACCTCGTTCGCCCAGGCGTCGAGCCGGCCAACGATAGCGACCAGGGCTTCGTCTCCGACAGCATGCTGCCTCAGCGAGGCAATCAGCGACTGGCCTTTCGGTCTCTCGCCGGCGAGCGCCAGCAAGGTCTCCTCGGAAACCTCGAAGATCGGGCTGCGCAGCACGGCGGCCAAGGACAGGTCGTCCTCCGGCTGGATCAAAAAATGGCCGAGCGCGATCAGGTCCTGCACGGCGATATGGCCGGGCAGGCTCAGCCTGTCGGCGCCGGCGACCGGAATCTGCCGGTTCTTGAGGCTTCGCGACAGCGCGTGCACAAAGCGGTCGCGCTTGCGCACCAGGACAAGAATGTCGCCGGCCGTCAGCTTCCGGCCCTTGCCTTCGATGATCTCGCCATTGCGCAACCAGCTCTGGATGGTCGTGGCGACATGCTCGGCCACCCGCAGCGCGGGCGCGCTGGCGTGGTTGACCGGCAAGGTCCAGTCGTCCGGCTCCTCGACCATTTCGGCGCCGATCGAAGGCCACACCTCGACATAGCCCGGCGCATCGATGCGGATCGCCTTGTGGCTGAGCGGATCGGGATCGTGGCTGATGCCGCGCCGCACGCCCGGCTCCGCAAAGACGCGGTCGACGGCGGCAAGCACGTCGTCGCTGGAGCGGAACGACCAGGTGAGCTTCAGGTCGGCGAAGGAGGCTTCCGCATCGCGCACCCGCCCGGCAAACAAAAGCCGGCTTTCGGCAAAGGAATCGGGTGCCGCCCCTTGAAAGGAATAGATCGACTGCTTCTCGTCGCCGACGGCGAATACCGTGCGCTTGACCGCTTCGCGCTGGCCGAGCCCGGCAAAGAACTCTTCCGTCAGCTTCTTCACCACCTCCCACTGGTCGGGGCTGGTGTCCTGCGCCTCGTCGAGCAGGATGTGGTCGATGCCCTGGTCGAGCTTGAACTGCACCCAGGGGCCGGCATCAGGCCGCGACAACAGGCTGACGGTGCGGGTGATCAGGTCGTTGAAGTCGAGGAAGCCGCGGCTTCGCTTCAGTTGCTCGTAGCGCGCTATCAGCCAGCCGGCGACGGTGAGCGCGGCGGCCGTACCCTCGAGCATGCGGAACAGCGCCAGCCGGTCCGACACGTCGAGGATCGCCTTGGCCGCCGCAAGATAACGCACCGGCAGGTCCGGCAGCCGATCGACCAGCGCCTTCTTGAAGATCTTCGGCGGATCGTAAGGGTCGCCATCGGATCGCAGGAAAGCCTTGGCGAGCAGCCGCAGCCGTCGGATCGGATCGGCCTCGGCAAAGGCGCCTCGCGCATAGGGCAGAACATTGTTCAGCACCTGCCGCGCCTCGGCGGCTTCAGCGGCGCGCGCGAATTCGTTGAACTCACCGGACGCAAAGCCCGGCAGCGGCCATACCGAAGCGGCGATGCCCTCGGCCGTCTGACCGGGCCTGAAACCGAATTCGGCGAAGAGCGGCCGGAAATCCCGGTCCTTGCCGATCTTGGCGATGAAGCCGCGCAACTCGTCGCGCTTGCCGACGATCTCGGAGAGCAGCATGTCGAGCCCGAATTCGCCGCCGCGCTCCAGCACCGTGGCAAAGGCTTCCGCCAGGCCTTCGACGCCGGCGCCCGCCCCCGAGATCATGTCGCGGCGCGCATCCGCGAACAGCGAGGCCTCCATCTGCGGATCGAGCATCTCGAAATGGGCAGGAATGTTGGCTTCGAGCGGGAACTGGTGCAGCACCGATTCGCAGAAGGCGTGGATGGTCTGGATTTTTAGGCCGCCCGGCGTCTCAAGCGCCTCGGCGAACAATCGGCGTGCGCGCCGCATGGTGTCGCGGTCGGCGCCGCGCCCGTCGAGCGTGGCGATCCTCACCGCAAGCTCGGCATCGGGCAAGGCCGTCCATTCCGACAGGGTGGAAAAGACCCGGTTCGACATGTTGGCGGCGGCGGCGCGCGTATAGGTCAGGCACAGGATCTTCGATGGATCGGTGCCGTTGAGCAGAAGCCGGATGACGCGCTGCGCCAGCACATGAGTCTTGCCGGACCCGGCATTGGCCGACACCCAAGCGGAATTTTGCGGGTCGGAAGCCCGCGCCTGACTGGCGGCGGTATCGGAGGGGATCGGATATTTCATCCTTCCGCCTCGTCTTCGCTTGCGCCGCCCGCCGACCATTCCAGCACACGGGCGAGATGGTCATAATCGCCGTCGGCCTCGCCCTCGCGGAAAGGCAGCGCGCGAGACAGATAGCCCGTCTGCGGGTCGACATAGTGCAAGAGCAATCGCTCCAGCCGCGCCCAGGCTTCCTCGGCAAGCTCGTTGGCGGTTTTCGGCTTGCGGTTGTATTCGAGGATCGATTCCTCGAACACCTCGCCATTCGGCTTCAGCCGCACGAAGGCAAGCTGCGAAGGTTCGCAAATGCCGAGATCCTTGAAGGCGCCGCGTCTGAGCAGCGCGCCTTCGAGCGCCAGCTGCGGCGACAACAGCGTGTGCGCTTGCGCCTTCGAGGGCGAGGAGCCGGTCTTGTAATCAAGGATATCGGCCATGCCGCCTGCGAGCAGGTCGACGCGGTCGGCATAGCCGGAGAGCGTGACGCCGGTGCGACCCACGACCGTCTTCTCAGCGCGCTCCTCGGCATGGCGCCTGGCGACGGCTTCGGCGCGGCCATGCTCCCATTCGATGATGTTTTCGGCGAGCCTTTCGAAGCGCGGCCACCACACCGCCTCGATGTCGGGCGGAAGCGCTGCACCGGCAAAGCAGATGCGCCCGGCTTCGATGAGGCTCGCCAGTGCGCCCGGCGCCCTGGGATCCTCCACCCGCCGCGAGAACAGGTGCAGGATTTCGTGGAACAGCGTGCCGCGTTCGGCAGCACCAGGATCGCGGATCACCGGGTCGAGCGGCATCAGGCCGAGAATACGCCGGGCATAGATCGCATAGGGGTCGCGGCGCAGCGTCTCGATCTCGGTGACCGAGAAATGCTGTGGCCGCAGGTGCAGCGGCGGCTTCGGCAGCGGGCGCGCCGCGAAATCCTTCCTTTCGCCGGCGTCGAGCGCCCGCGCCCAGCCAAGCAGCGTGTCGCCGCGCCGGCTAAGTACCGTCGCCTGGTCCTTGCCGATGAAGGTGAGGATGCGCTGCAGCCAGCGCGAAGGTACGGCCGGCGCGTCGCCGGATCGCGCCGAACGCGTCAGCACCACCGTTTCGGTGCCCATCGCCATCTGGAAATCATGTGCCGCAAGGCCGATGCGCCGCTCCGGCGGCTCGAGGTCGATGCCGGTCTTCATCAGCCGCGACATGAAGCGGTCGCTCTCCGGCTTGCGCGGCCACACGCCTTCATTGAGCCCGCCGATGACGAGCGTGTCGACGCTCTGCAGCCGGGCCTCCAGCGCGCCCCAGATGGCGATGTTGCGGTCGGTGCCCTGCGCCGGCTTGACCGTTTCCGGCGCGATCAGCGCCTCCATCACATCCGGCCATTCGCTCGCCGCGAAAGTGAAGGACGAGGATGCGGCGACCAGCCCGCGCAGCAGCTCGGCGAGCTTCTCGCCGGCGTCGCCGGCATAGAGTTCGGTCAGGCTGCCGTCGGCCGCGCGGCCAAGGCCTTCCAGCGCGACGACGCTCGCCCGCGTCAGCGTCGCGATTTCGTCGTCCTGCTCGCCGCGCATAGTCGTGAGCGGCGACAGCGCATCGGTAAGACGGCCAAGCACGTCCCGCGCGTGCTCGATACCCCGCACGGTAAGGCGCGGGAACCAGAAAGGCGGACGGCTATCGCTGCCGAGGCCGGCGAGCCGCGTCTCGAAAAGCTCACCCAGCGAGGCGATATCCGGCCGACCGGTGCCTCCGCGCAGTGCCACCAGCTCGATCAATTCTGCCGCCTTGCGAACGATCTGGCGTTCGAGGCCGAGGCCAAGCAGTGGATGCTTGAGCAGTGACACCAAGCCTACCGGATCGCCGGGCCGGAACGCGGTGTTCAGCGCCAGCCGGAGCAGGCTTGCTGCCGGCGTATTGCTTAGCGGTGCGCCGCCGGAATCGTCGGCGACGACTCCAAAGCGCAACAGCTCGGCCGAAACCCGCCGCGCCAAGGCGCGGTCGCCGGTGACGAGCGCCGCGCGCTTTCCCGGCGCTTCAACCGCGCGCTTGAGCGCGATCGCGATCGCCACCGCTTCGTCGCGTTCGTTGGCCGCTTCCACCAGCGTCATGCCAGCCAGTGCCTGTTCGACGTCATTTGCCGCGAAACGTGGCCGCGTCTCTGTCCAGTACTCGGTGGTCTCGGCCGGCCGCAGCGCCTCGCCGACAAGAGCGGCGCGCAGCGCAAGATGCGGGGCGGCGGCGCCGATCTCCTCGATATCGCGGCGTGGAACGCCGATACTGCCGATCAGCTTGGCGAGACCGTATTGCGGATGGCCGAGCGTGGCCGGCCGCGCGCCGGGCGCCGTAATAGCCGCGAAGGACGCATCGTCCAGCTCGCGGTCGAGGCCTGGCAGTATAACGGCGCCGTTAGGCAACCCGGCGATCACGGCAAGCAATTCGGCGGTCGCGGGGATAGAGCCGGTCGAACCGGCGGCGATCACCGGCCCGGTCGGCGGATTGCGCTTCAGCCGCGCCGCCTCGAGCCGGATCAGCGCGCTGCGGTGCGCGGCCGGATTGGAGCGATTGCGTTCTTCAAGCAGCTGCGGCCAGTTGTCGGTGACGATGCCGAGGAAATCGAGCGTCACCTGCCACCAGCCGGCGAGGTTGCCGGTGACCAGCGTTGCGAGCTTCGCCCAATCCGTGCCCTCGGTCTCGATCTCGTCCATCAGCCGCGCGAGGTCGCGCGCCAGCCAGATGGCATCGGCGGCCGAGGCCGGCACCACGAATTCCTCGTTGAATCGAGCCCTGACATGCGCCGGCAGGCTTTCCTTCCAGGCGCGCACCAAAGGCGCGAGCAGCAGCAGCCGCTCCTGTGCGGCGATCGGCGGCGCAAGATCGATTGCCGGTGCCGCCTGGGCGTCGAAGGCCGCCTCGTCCTCGTCGAACTCGCCGAGCGGCCGCACCGTCGGGAGAATGGCTGAACGCTTGCCGAGCATGTCGACGAAAGCGCCGCGTAGCGCGCGCGTCGCGCGCCGCGTCGGCACATAGATCGTGGCGTCGGCGAGCGCCAGCGGATCGCCGTCGAAGCGGAAGCCCGGGATCAGGCGGCCGTCGAGCAACGCCTCCGCCAGCGTCGGCAGGAACGGCGCTCCGGGCGGGATGGAAAAGACGCGGCGCGAGCCGCTCATACCGCCTTCGCTAGCGCGCCGGTAACCGCCGCTTCGGCCGCCGGAATGGCGTCCGGCGTGCCGACAGTGATCCAGCGGCCTCTCATCGCCATCCCGAATAGGCGGCCGGCGGCGATCGCCTTGTCGAAATAGACATTGAGCGAATGTGAACCCGTCGGCGCGTCCTTGAAAATGCGCGGATGGACGATTGCGGCACCGGCATAGATGAGGCCGGCCGGATCGCCCTTCGAGCGCCGCAACGCACCGTCCGAAGCCACCAGGAAGTCGGTGCCGACGCAGTGTCCGGTCGCTGAGTCGAGATCGGTGAGCATCAGCAGAATATCCATTCTGGCAGCGTCCCATGCAAGGGCAAGACGCTCAAGGCTGGGTTTACCGCTGTCGATCCAGAAGGTATCGGCATTGATGATGTAGAAGGGCTCGCTGCCCAGGAGCGGCAGCGCCTTGACGATGCCGCCAGCCGATTCCAGCAGGGCCTCGCGCTCGTCGGAAATGACGATCGTCGGCGCCCGGCGAGCGGCGACATGGGCGATGATCTGCTCCGGCAGGTAATGCACGTTGACGATCGCCCTGGTGACGCCGGCCGCTTCCAGGCTGTCCAGCCCCCAGTCGAGCAAGGTCTTGCCGGCGATCTTCACCAGCGGCTTCGGTATCGTGTCGGTGATCGGCCGCATGCGCTTGCCGAGGCCGGCCGCAAGCACCATCGCGGTCTTCGGCTTCATGGCGAGCGTTCCTCCAGGAGGCCGTGGGCCATGTAAAATTCCTTCAGGCCGCCAAGCGCCGGATGCGCCAGCGCCCGCCTCAGATAGTCGCGGATGCGCGGCAGGTGTTTCAGATAGTAAGGCTTGCCGTCGCGCTTTTCGAGCCGCACGAAGATGCCGAGGATCTTCGAATTGCGTTGCGCCGCCATGATCGCATAGGCCTCGGCAAAACCGGCGTCGTCGAAGGCGCCCGCGCCACGCCGTGCGGCCATGTAGGCCTCGACCGCTCGCCGCTCGATCTCGGGCGGGACGGTGACGCGCGCATCCATGGCGAGCGAGGCGACATCATAGGCAGCCGGCCCGATCAGCGCGTCCTGCACGTCGACGATGCCGAGCCGGTCGAGGCCGGAACGCTCTGCGCGCCAGATGATGTTGGGCGAATGGAAGTCGCGCAGCATCAGCGTGTATTCGCGGGCTTCGAGCCGGTCGAGCAAGGCATTCCATTCCTTGTGGTAGTCGGCCCGCAATGCATCGCTTGCCGGCTTGCCTGAAATCCACGGCACATACCAGTCGACCAAAAGGTCTGCCTCGATCAGCATGGCGTCGCGATCGAAGGGTGGCACGTCGTGGAACACGCCCGGCGCGGCCTCCATGCGGTTCGGCCACGCCTTGCCATGCATCATGGCGAGCAGCTCCGCCGCTGCCTCGTAGCGTTCGGCGATGGGCTCACCGTCGCTGCCCAAAAATCCCTCCGAGCCGAGATGTTCGAGCAGCAAAAAGCCCTGGTCCAGGTCTTGCGCATGGATCACCGGCACGCTGACGCCGGCGGCAAGAAGCGCGCGGTCGATGGCGGCGAAGGCGGTGACCGATTGGGCCGTGTGGGCGATTACCGCATAGGGCTTGCCGTCGCGCACGGGCGGACCGAGCACGAGGCGGGGCGAGTTCATCAGCACGCGCGGCGCCTGGCCGGGTAGCGAGACGATCTCATAGGAGCGGGCGGACGCATCGCCGACGAAATGGCGGCGGCTCGCCTCCCCCCAGCCCGCCAAGGCCAGGAAATCGCGCATCGCCAGCGAGCGCGCGACGCGCTCGAGCGCGGTTCCCTGTCCGGAGATTCTTGCCGACCGGCCCTCGCCCTTCTCGGCAAGCTCGACTTCGAGCGCATCTGCCGGCAGCTGGTTCCCGGCCCGTTCCGGCCATTCGATCAGCGCCGCGCCCTGCGCCAGCGCGTCGTCGAGGCCGAGCTCGTCGAGCTCGTCCGGCGAGGACAGGCGGTAGAGATCGAAATGATGGACCGGTATCCGCGTCTCGTAACTCTGCACCAGCGTGAAAGTCGGGCTCGGCACTTCGAGGTTGCTGTCATCGGCAAGCGTCCGGATCAGGGCACGGGCCAGCGTCGACTTGCCGGCGCCGAGATCGCCTTTGAGCGCGATCGCGTCGCCTGCCCGCAACGCCATGGCAAAGTCTTCGCCTAGCCTTGCCGTCGCCGCCTCGTCGGCGAGAAAACGTTCCAATACCGTCTCTGCCAAAGCGCGTTTACTCGGCCGCTTCGCGGATGCCGCCCGAAGGCGTGTCTGGGAAGGTGCAGATGACCGTGGTGCCTTTGTCAATGCCGGTCTCGATGCGCACCGTTCCGCCATGCAATTCGACGAAGCTCTTGACGATCGACAGCCCCAACCCGGCGCCGCGCCGGCGGCCGCCATTGGCGCGCGGCTCGAAGCGGCGGAAGACCGATTCCAGCACGTCCGGCGGCATCCCGGGCCCGTCGTCATGGACGGAGAATTCGACCCCTCCCGCGAGCTGACGGCAGGTGAGCGTGATCGTGCTCGCCTCCGGCGCGTAGTTGGCGGCATTGCTCAGGAGATTGTAGAGGATCTGGCGGACACGGATCTCGTCGCCATGGAAGCTCTTTGGCGCTGCCGCGGCGTCGACCTGGAGCTTGATCGAGTGCTCCTCCAGGCGGTCGGCGACCAGCTCGGCCGCCGCCGCGATCGTCCTGTCGATGCTCATCTCGGAAATGTCGAGCTGCATGATGCCGGCGTCAACCGTCGCCAGGTCCAGTATGTCGTTGACGATGGTGAGCAGCACCGAGGACGACGAGCCGACATGCTCGACATATTCGCGCTGCTTCGGCGTCAGCGGTCCGGTGGTGGGCAGCGACAACAGCTCGGTGAAGCCGATGATGTTGGTCAGCGGCGAGCGCAGTTCGTAGGAAACATGCTGCACGAACTCGTTCTTCAACTGGTCGGATTTCTCCAGCGCCTCGTTCCTGTCCTTCAGCGCCCGTTCGACATTGACGGTGTCGGTGACGTCGACGAAGGTCATCATCACTTGCCCGTTGGGCAGGTGGATCACCGCATAGCTCAGCACCGTGCCATTGACGAGCTCGGTCTGGCCGTGGCGGTCGCGGCGCTCGTCGTCGAAGCCGGTGATGGCGGCGACGAAGCCGCCCCACGGACTGTCGGCAGCGCGCCGGTCGCAAAGATCGCGGATCGTCGAGACATGCACGTTCGGCTTGATCGCGTCCGGCGTCAGCCCCCACAGCGCGATGAAGGCGGGATTGGACAGGCGAAGCCGTCCGTCAGGGCCGAACACCGCCACGCCTTCCGCCAGGTTGTCCAGCGTCTCGCCCTGCACGCGCACCGCGGTCTGGTAGCGGCTTTCGAGGTCCATCTTCTCGGTCAGGTTCTCGAACACCCAAGTGACGCCGCCCTTGGGCTGCGGGTTGGCCACCACGCGGATCGTCTTGCCGTCCGGCAGGTGCCACCAATGCTCCTGTGATTCGACGGCGCGATAGGCGCCGAGCAGGTTCTCCTTCCAGCGCCGCCATTCCGGCTGCTCGGCGATCTTGCCTTCGCTGCGCAGCCGGTCGAGCAGCAGCGCATTGGAGGGGGCGCTGTGCAGGAAGCCGCCGTCCAGGCCCCACAATTTTTGGAATGCCTGGTTGAAGAAGCGCAGGTTTTCGTCCGTATCGAAGATCGCCACAGCCGTGTTGAGCTGGTCCAGCGTGTCGGCATGGCTGCGCACGGTGCGCTCATATTCGGCGCGGATCGTCTCGATGGCGCTGATGTCGCAGGCGAGCCCCGCCGAGCCGTCGGCGCTGGCGAAGTCGGTGACCGAGAACATGTGGCGATCGCCCTCGATCACCGTCGACAAGGTCTGCTCGAAGACAGGGCGCGACTTGTGCTGCTCGGCGATCTGCTCGCGCGCCTGTCCGCCAAGGAACTCCTTGGCCTCGCGCACGGCCGCCTCCGCGCCTTCCGCTTCCACCGCCTCGGCATAGGCGCGGTTGACCCATTTCAGCCGCCCGTCGGCCGCGCGCAGCCATGTCGGCATCTTCAGCGCGTCGAGCAGGCCGAGCATGGTGTCGTAGTCGGCGCTGAGCCGCTGGTTCTCGATCTTCAGCCGGGCCTGGCTGCGCAGGGTTTCCGACAGCGAGACGAAGCGGACCAGCACATGCATGGCGCTCTTGCGGCCATGCACCTCGAGCGGCATGCCCGCCTGCGTTTCGATGATCAGGTCGAAAGCCTTCGCCTGGTCGCGGAGCGCTGCGATGGCGTTCTCCAGCGCCGCCGCGGAGCGCGGCATCAGCCAGCGGCCGAAGGCGAGGAAGGCCGACCGTTCGTCCGGCGCGCCGCTTTCGAGCGGCAGGCTGCCGATCAGTTCCGGCTTCTTGGTCTCGGAACTCCACACGACGACGCGCTGGTCGCGCAAATTGAGCAGCGCTTCGGAGCGCTGCAGGGCCGCGTTCACGTCGGCGATGCGCGCCCTGAGCTGGACGTTTTGCGAGGCCGTCCGTGCCCGCTCGCGGATCAGGAAGATGGCGGAGACGAGTGCCGCTCCCATGACGCCGGCGAACATGGCAAGCTGCATCACCTCGACCGTGCCGACCGCCGGCGACGCCTGTGCGATGCCGGTGTCGG
>NZ_JHQR01000338.1 GCF_014843825.1 Mesorhizobium silamurunense | reverse complement strand
ACCGGCGGCTCGCGGCTGGCCGGCGTCATGACCGGCGCCGTCTACAAGGCGGCCGGCCAGGCGCTGGACGACCTGATCGGGCTGGCGCTCTCCGATCCGCGCTCGCCCTTCCAGAAGCTGCAGGCGAACACGCTGCAAGTGAGAGACGGCCGCATCGCCTCGCCGCGTGGCGAAGGGCCGGAGCTGTCGATCGCCGAGCTGATGAGCGCGCTTGGCCGCGAGCGGATCGAGGCCAAGGGCGACACCATGCCGGCGAACTCGACGCCGGAGGCGCGCTACAAGAACTACACCACCATCGCCATGGCGATCCCGCACACCGAAGGCGACTATTCGCGCCATTCCTGGTGCGCGCATTTCGTCGAGGTGCGGGTGGACGAGGATTTCGGCACGGTGCGCGTCTCGCGCGTGGTCTCGGCGCTGGATTCCGGCCGGCTCTACAACCCGAAGCTGGCGGAAAGCCAGTGGAAGGGCGGCATCATCATGGGCATCGGCCAGGCGCTGCTCGAAGAAGGCATCGTCGACCGAAGGCACGGCCGCATCGTCAACGGCAACCTCGCCGACTACATGCTGCCGACCAACGCCGACATTCCGGATATCCAGACGATTTCTGTCGGCATCCCCGACCCGCATTCGTCCGCGCTCGGCGGCAAGGGCGTGGGGGAACTCGGCATTGTCGGCGTGGCGCCGGCGATTGCCAATGCGGTGTTCCACGCGACGGGGAAGCGGGTGCGGGATTTGCCGATTACCTTGGAGAAGTTGATTTAGCGATGGCCTTAGGGCGCGTAATCTCCCTCCCTTGCGGGGGGAGATCGCAGCTCCAACGACGCCACCCTACCCCAGCAAATTCGCATCCCTTACCAGCCGCCAGCGCCCGTCGCTCTCCTTGCGCAACAACGTTAGCGTGTAGCCCGACCGCCGCACCGGCTCGCCGCCCGGCGGTGTCGCCGTCATGTCGATGCGGTTGCGGATATAAGCCCAGTCGCCGAGCAGCTTCAGCTCGATGATCTCGCTCACGCCGTCCATCTTCGTTTCCCCCATGCCCCTGGAGGCGGCTGCGAATTCCTCCTTACCGAACGGCTCCTTGCCGGGGACCATGAAGACGACGTCGTCCGTCATCAGGCCAAGCACCGTATCCAAATCGCCCTTGCGGCTTGCCGCCATCCACGTATCGACCACCTGCCGGATCGCGGCTTCGTCTTCGGTCATTGGGTTGTCTCCTTGCAATCGTGCGGCGGGCGGATTCGTCGGTGAATAGGTGGGGCAAACGTCGCCGCTGGCAATATGCGCCTGCGGGAGCGCCGACGCTGGGTCACCGATTGGCTTGGGAGCCGTGACGGGCCGACTTTGCCCAACAATGGTTGGCCGCAGTAGCCTCGCGACGACTCGCCAAAGAGTGGTTTTCCGACATGGGCTGCAGCAGTAATATTGCTGCACGGGTTGTTCGACTCCACGGGGGATTCGAGAGATATGCCGCGAGCGCGACGCCAGATGGCGCTGACTGCTGATTTGGTCGCGCGTACAATTCGCGCGATTGAGAATACCGGTCCGGCCCCGGATATGGTTCGAAACACCGAAAAACCGAGTGGAACGCCATCGTTCGGGACATGTTGGCAACGCGTCCTGATGGACCGGATGTGTGGATTTTCGCCTATGGCTCACTTCTCTGGAATCCGGCCGTGGAACACGTGGAGGAGCGTGCAGGCGTAGTGCCGGGGTGGCACCGTTCGTTCTGTATTCGCATGCGGGATTGGCGCGGAACTGTCGACCAGCCAGGCTTGACGATGGGGCTCGACCGGGGAGGCCAATGCAGGGGAAGGGCCCTACGGCTGGCGGAAGACACGATTGAAGCCCAACTCGGAAAACTTGTCCGACGCGAAATGCCGGTGCGGCCGTCCAGCAAGCCGTTAACCCACGCTCACCGTTGGGTGCAGGTTCGGACAGATCAAGGGCTCGTTCGAGCCCTTGCCTTCGTCGTCAACCGAAAGGGAGGCAACTATATGGGAGGCCTTACCCTGGATGAGACGGCGGGCATTTTGGCCAGAGCATGTGGCCACGGAGGATCGTGCGCCGAATATCTTCACAACACAATCTCGCAATTGGAGGCCTTGGGCATTCGGGATCGCAACTTGTGGCGCTTGCAGTCGCTTGTTGCAGACAAGCCTTACTTCGTCGCATCCGTGACCTGGCCGGGCAATGCGACCCTGTCCCGACGGCGTCTCAAAGAACCTCTCAAAGGAATCCCACCCCGGTTCGCCAATCTCCCCGCTGTCCTGGTTTCAATTGCTCGGTATGATCCTCCCGCATCTTAACGGGAGGCATCATGAAAAGCGTATTGGCAACCATCATCCTGGCGCTGGCCACCCAGTCCGCCCATGCCGCATCCTGCGCCTGGTCCGCCAAAATGGAGGAGGACGAGGGCGGCAGCGTGATAATGGCCTCGGTCTGCGGCGGGCCGAAGGGCGACGCGCAGTTAATGCTGGCCTGCTTCGACAAGCCGGTGCTGAGCTATGATCTGGGCGCCGCGGGCGGGCAGCTCGAGCCCGGCATCAGCGGCTCCTTCACCTTCAGGGCCGGCGGCAAGAGCGTGACCAAAAAGCTGGTTCTCGAGGCGATGTACAATTATTTCACGGCGGAGCTTTCCGGCCCATCCGACCCGCTGCTGGCGCTTTTGCGCGGCAAGGGTGAGGTGAAAATCAGCGCGGATAAGTATGGCGAGGCGAGCTTTCCGCTGACCGGATCGAGCGCGGCGATCGGCAAGGTGCTGGCCGAGTGCGGCAAGGGTTCGGGCGGCGAGGCTGATTGAATCTCACCCGCTTAGGGGAAGATTGCGCGCTCCGCCGCCTTCGCCAATCTCCATCAGCAGCCTACCAGTCCAACCCGAACACCAGCTTGCCGAAATGCAGGCCGCCGGCGGCCATGTGGGTGTAGGCTTCGGTCGCCTCGTTCTGTGAAAACACCTTGTCGACGACCGGCTCGATGCCGGCGGCGGCGATGGCGCGGGCGGCGTCGCGCAGGTCTGAGACCGATCCGGTGTTGTTGCCCACCACCTTCAGCGCCTTGATGATGATCGGCAGCAGGTTGACGGTCGCCTCGGCGCCGGTGACGAAGCCGATGGTGAAGAGCGTGCCGCCGGGCGCGGTGGCGTTGACGGCGCGGGCGAAGGTTGCGGTGCCGCCGGTCTCGACGACGAGGTCGGCGCCGAGTCCATCGGTCAGTTCCAGCACCTTGCCGTCCCAGTCGGGCGTCGCGCGGTAGTTGATGAGATGATCGGCGCCGAGCCCATGCGCCCGCTCCAGCTTCTCGTCCGACGAGGAGGTGATGATGACGGTGGCGCCGGCCGCCTTAGCGAGCTGCAGCGTGAAGATCGAGACGCCGCCGGTGCCAAGCAGCACGACCACCGAGCCCGGCCCGACATCGGCGGCGCGGATCGCGTTCCAGGCGGTGGTGCCGGCGATGGGCAGGGTCGAGGCCGCCTCGAAGGAGAGATGCGCCGGAACCGGCACGACCGAATTGGCCGGCAGGGCGACATATTCGGCCAGCGACCCGGGCAGCGAGATGCCGCGCATCTGCGTCATCTCGTAAGGCCGCGGCCGGCCGCCGATCCAGCGCGGCTTGGCATGGGCGACGACGCGGTCGCCCGTGCTGAACCTTGTCACGCCCTCGCCGAGCGCGACGATCTCGCCCGCGCCGTCGGCAACCGGAATGAGCGGGAAGACCGGTCCGGGATAGTTGCCGCTCGCCACAGCGACATCGACGAAATTCAGGCTCGCCGCGCGCTGGCGGATCAGCACCTCGCCGCGCTGCAGTTCGGGCGTGGCGACGCTGGCGGCGCGGAAGCCGTCCAGCCTGGGCTGGCTGAGTTCGATGGCTTTCATGGGTTCACTCCGTGGGTGGTCGATTGACGGGTTGAGCGAACCTAGCTGCTGCGCTATTCCTCGATAATTGTTGGACTTTGCATTTGAGCATTGCAAATCATGCAGCAATTCCATGAACCCTCCGCCCTTGCCGAAATGGCGGCCTTCGCGGCCGTCGCCGAGGCGCGCTCCTTCACCAGGGCGGCGGCGCGGGTCGGGCGCGACGCGACCATCCT
>NZ_JHQR01000336.1 GCF_014843825.1 Mesorhizobium silamurunense | reverse complement strand
GGGTCGCCGGCCTGCGACTCGACGATGACGTCGCCGACGCTCTTGCCGCCGCCGTCCTGCGCAGCCGCGCCGGCCGGAGCTTGCGTCGCCGGGGCTTGGGCGCCGGTCTCGGTACCGCTGTCGCC
The DNA here is from genome assembly GCF_014843825.1 of Mesorhizobium silamurunense. Classification (GTDB taxonomy): domain Bacteria; phylum Pseudomonadota; class Alphaproteobacteria; order Rhizobiales; family Rhizobiaceae; genus Mesorhizobium; species Mesorhizobium silamurunense. The sequence continues at coordinate 8,662 of NZ_JHQR01000336.1, read as the reverse complement.
GGTGCCCGCATCGCCCATACTCGTGTTGCCGTTGCTGGTATTGCCATCCTGCGGCGCGGTCTCGGATTTCTTCTGCCCGGCGGGCTTGGCGCCCTGCGAGCCGCCTTCGAGCTGCTGGAAGCGGAACTCGTTGTCTTCCTGCTGCTTGCGCATCTGCTCCTGCATTTGCAGGATCTGGAAATTGAGCTCCTCGATCTTGCCGTTCATCTGGCGCAGTTGATCTTCCAGACCGGTCATGCCGGCGCCGTCCTGCTGCGCCAGCTGCGCCGGCTCGGCCTTCTTCTTGTCGCCGAAGATGCCGAGCGTCGGCAGGTGGAAGGTGAACCCGCTGTCGGAAGATTGCCCGCTGTCCACCGGGGCGGCGACGCCTGCGATGCTTGATACGAGCAGCAGCGCAAGCGTGCCGCTCAGGACCGTTCTGAAATGCATTCTATCTCTCGCCGTGAAACCTGTTGGCCTTGATGCGCCTTTCCAAATCGGAATGGGAGGAAGCGCCCTCGCGCTCTTAGCAGGACGCGAGACTTCGGCCAAATTTTGTTTCAAGCGGTCGCATATGAAAAAGGCAGCCCTGAGGCCGCCTTTCATGCCGCGATGTTGTATTTTTGCCGCCTGACGAAACGTCAGGAGCCGGCGCCGGAGAGCGTGGTGACGGCGCGGCGGTTCTGCGACCAGCACGAGATGTCGTCGCAGACGGCGACCGGGCGTTCCTTGCCGTAGGAGATCGTCTTCAGACGATTGGCCCCGACGCCCTTGGAAACCAGGAAGTCGCGGGTGGCGGCGGCGCGGCGGGCGCCCAGCGCCAGATTGTACTCGCGCGTGCCGCGCTCGTCGGCATGGCCTTCGATGACGATGGCATATTGCCTGTACTGGTTGAGCCACTGCGCCTGGCGCCCCAGCGTCGTCTGCGCGTCGGCGCGGATCGACGAAGAGTCGGTGTCGAAGAAGATGCGGTCGCCGATGTTGACGGTGAAGTCCTGCGCCGAGCCGGGCGTGGCGGCGCCGGCGCCATTCAGGCCGAGATCGGCCGCGCTGTTCGGGGTCTTCTTCGAGGCGCAACCGGTGATGGCGAGGGCCGCCACCAGCGCGATCATTGCCGGGTTTCTGGTAAGTGCTGCGATACGGCCCATGCCGCCTCTCCTTCGCATTCGAGTGATTTCGTTGATCACCCAGTAACCACGTTTGGGTTAACCGCGGTTCAAGAAACACAGTTAATATTTGGTTTCGGCCGCCGTCCTCGGCCATCCCGCCAGGCGCCCAAGATGCGCGGACCGTAGGCGGAAATGCGGCCAAAACGCGACCAAGACGTGAAAAAGCGGGATTTCGGCCCGCTTCTTCAGTTCTTCAATTCCTCAGTTCTTCAATTCCCCACTTCCCCTCACTCCAGCAACGGCGACCAGGCCGGATCCGAGGCGAAGTTCGACGTCGGGATCTGCTGCTCGTTGCGGCCGGTGAGATCGACCGTGACCAGCTTCGGCCCGCCGGCGGAGTCGCGGAAGAACATCAGCACGCGGCCGTTCGGCGCCCAGGTCGGCCCCTCCTGCTGGAAGCCGGAGGACAGGATGCGCTCGCCCGAACCGTCGGTCTTCATGACGCCGATCTGGAATTCGCCGCCGCTCTGCTTGGTGAAGGCGATGAGGTCGCCGCGCGGCGACCATACCGGCGTCGAATAGACGCCGTCGCCGAAGGAGATGCGGTGCGGGTTGGAGCCGTCGGCGCCCATGACGTAGATCTGCGAACGGCCGCTGCCGCCGCCGCGGTCGGAGGTGAAGACGACCTGCGAGCCGTCCGGCGAATAGGACGGCGAGGTGTCGATGGCGACCGAATTGGTGAGCCGCGTGGTCGTGCGGCTTCTCAGATCCATGGCGAAGATGTTGGAGTTGCCGTCGTCGCGCAGCAGGCTCATGATCACCTTCTGGCCGTCGGGCGAGAAGCGTGGCGCAAACGTCATGCCGGGAAAGTTGCCGACCAACTCGCGCTGTCCGGTCTCGATCTGCAGCAGATAGACCTTCGGCTGTCCGCTCTCATAGGACATGTAGGTGATTTCCTGCCGGTTCGGCGAGAAGCGCGGCGTCAGCACGATGGAGCGGCCGTCCGACAGGTAGCGCACATTGGCGCCGTCCTGGTCCATGATGGCGAGCCGCTTCTTGCGCGCGTTCTTGGCGCCGGATTCATCGACGAAGACGACGCGCGTGTCGAAGTAGCCCTTCTCGCCCGTGAGCCGTTCATAGATCGCATCGGCGATGATATGGGCGACGCGCCTGGTGTTGGCATCATTGGCGAAGAACTGCTCGCCCGCCATCTGCTGGCCGGCAAACGTGTCCCACAGCCGGTATTGGGCGCGGATACGGCCGTCGGCCTCCTTGCCGACGCTGCCCGTCACCAGCGCCTGCGCATTGATCACCTTCCAGTCGTCGAAGCGCGGCGTGGCGTCCGGGCCCGAGATCTTCTCGATGAAAGCGCTCTTGTCGATCGGCGCGAACAGGCCGGAGCGCTTCAGGTCGGCGGTGACGATCTCCGTGATCTGCGCGCCGAGCGCATCGCCGGACTGGAAATCCGTGATAGCGATCGGCAGCGGCTCGACATTGCCCTTGTTGACGTTGAGCTCGACGAGCGCCCAGGCCGGCAAGGTGGCGCCGGCCGTCATACCCAGCGCCATGGCTGCAATCGTCAGGAGCGGCTTGAGGAAAGATCTCATGTCTTCTCGCTTCTCTTCTTTGATGGCTCGGATGCCCGGCCCCAGAGGCCAAGCATCTCCCTTGGGTCGAAGGTGACCCGGATGTCGTTCCAGATGTCCTGCTTGCCGGCAGGAACCTGCAGGCCGGCCACATCGCATTTTTGAACCGCGCGCACGGCGCTTTCGTCGAACTGCCGATTGCCGCTCGACTGCTCGACCGACGGACGGCCGTCGAGCTTGCCGTTGGTATCGAGATTGAACCGGACCACGACGACGAAGTTCTCCGAACCTTCCAATCCGACAGGCAAGGTCCAGCAACCGCTGAGCTGATTTTCCAGCGCGCCTTGCTCGGACTTGGAAAGCTTCTGACCCTGGTCCTTCTCGCCGCCGAGCGACGACTGCTGCGTCGAGCGCTTGGCGCCGCCGCCGGACGGCTTCTGCTTGTCGAGCAGCGCGGAAATCTCGTCGGCGTTGAACTGCTTCTCATCCGACTTCGGCTTCGAGGAGGCCTCCTTGACCGGCTTTTCCGCGTCCTTGCGTTCCGGCGCCTTGGCGCTCTCGGCCGGAGCCGGCTGCGGCTTCGGCCGCGCCTCGGGTGCCGGAGCGGAGTCCGGAAGCTTGGCCTCGTCGGTCGGCTGTTCCTTGGCGATCGCCTCGGCGACGGCGTCCGGCTTCACCTCTTCCTTCTGGATGGCGGCGGTCGTGTCCTTCGGCGGCGCGGGGGTCGGCTCCTTGGCCGGCGTCGGCTTGGGATCCGTCTGCTTGACCGGCTCGGGCTTGACCTCTTCCTTCGGCGCCGGCGTCGGCGCCACTTCGGTCGCAGGCACCGGCTTCGGTTTTTCCTGCGGCTTCGGCACGTCCTCGGCGGCGGGCTTTTCGGTCGGCGTCGGCGCCGGCGGCGGCGCGGACGTCTTCTCGACCGGCTTCGGCTTTGCCTCGTCCGTCACCGGCTTGTCGGTGTCGACGCTGTTCTCGCCGACCTTCTGGGCATCGGGAACGATATCCGGGCGTTTGGTCGGCAGCGGCGCCGGCTTCTCATGCATGACCGCTTTCTTGTCGCCCTGCAGCGTCTGCGCGATGGCCTCCATCGGCACGATGTCGACCGCCACCGACTCCACGTCGCTGGCCGGCATCGCAGGCGGCGAGGACAGCGTGAACAGCCCGAAGGCCAACGCCACCGCATGCAAGATGACCGATGTGGTGAGGCCGGTCCTCATTTTTCGTCTACTGGTCCTGTTCCTGCAGCGAAACCAGGCCGATGTTCTTGTAGCCAGCCGCCGAAATGCGGGCCATGACCTTCATTGCGGTGCCGTAGTCCGTCGACTTGTCGCCGCGGATAAAGATGCGCTCGTCGTAACCCGTCTTCGAGATCGCCTGCAGCTTCGCCACCAGCTCCTCGATCGGGATCTCGGTTTCCTGCAGGTAGATCTGGCCGGTCGCGTTGATCGACACGGTGATCGGCTGCGTGTCGACATTCATCGCCTTGGCCTGTGTGTCCGGCAGGTCGATCGGCACGCCGACGGTGAGCAGCGGCGCCGCGACCATGAAGATGATCAAAAGCACCAGCATCACGTCGACCATCGGCGTGACGTTTATTTCCGACATCAGGCCATGATGGCGGCCACGGCGCCTGTGGCCGCGTCCGCCTCGCCCTATGCCACCTGCGCTAGCAGCAGACATCCCCATGATCGTACCTCAGGCCTTCTGCGCGACTTTTTCATCGATTTGGCGCGAGAGTATGGCGGAGAACTCGTCCGCGAACCCTTCCATGCGCACCGCGATCTTGTTCGCATCCGACGACAGCTTGTTGTAGGCGATGACCGCGGGAATGGCCGCGAGCAGGCCGATGGCCGTCGCGAGCAGCGCTTCCGCAATGCCGGGCGCCACGACCGACAGGCTGGTGTTCTTCGAGGCGGCAATCGCCTGGAAAGATGTCATGATGCCGATGACGGTGCCGAAAAGGCCGATGAAGGGTGCGGCCGAGCCCGTGGTGGCGAGGAAGCCGAGGCGTCCTTCCAGCCTTTCCATCTCGCGCGTCAGCGCCAGGTCCATCGCCTTGTCGATGCGCGTCTGCAGCGCCAGCGCCGATTTTGCGCCCTTTTCAAAACTCTTTTTCCATTCGCGCATGGCGGCGACGAAGATCGCGCCCATGCCGGTGGTCTTGCGGTCTGACAGCGTGCGATAGAGGTCTTCGAGCGACTGCCCCGACCAGAACACCTGCTCGAAGCGGTTGAGCGCCAGCCGCATGCGGCTATAGGCGACGAGCTTGTCGATGATGATCGCCCAGGTCCAGATCGAGGCGCAAAGCAGGCCGATCATGACCAGCTTGACCACCCAGCCGGCCTGCATGAACAAGGCCCATATCGACAAATGCGCGCCCGGGTCGGCGAGTGCAATGTTTTCCATGACTACGTCCTTAAGATTTTCCGGGCATCGCTGGCGGCTGGCCCATGGGCATCCCTTTGGTCCGATCGCGCGAAGCTTGAAGCTTGCGGGATAAGCCCCGAATGCACCATTTCGCGGCCTTTTCAGGGCAAATATTGGTGAAAGGAAGGCGCACGAATTGCGCCGATCTTCACCAATTCCTTCATGAACCGTTATGGTTAAGGATGGGTTAGGATATGAAGCGCGGCGCATTGCCGCGCCCCGCCGGCAAGCCCTATGCCTGCAGCCGTCCGGTTAGTGTCCCGAGATCAATCGCTTGCCTTCGGCATAAAGGCGGCGATCCATTCCTTGGGAAACCGCCTCGGCCGGCCGTTCTCGCCGATGATCGCGGCTTCGACCTTCGCCTCGACCAGCACTTCGCCGCCGCGCTTCAATTGCTGCGCCATGAAGATGCGGGCGCCCGAAATGTCCTCGGTGCGCGTATCGATGGTGAGGATGTCGTCCATGCGCGCCGGTGTGCGGAAGTCGATCTCCATGCGTCTGACTACCCAGACGATGCGCTCGCCATGCTTGCCATCCAGAAGCTCAGTGTGATGGACACCGGCTAACCGCAGGTAATCCGAGCGGCCGCGCTCGAGGAATTCCAGATAGCGCGCGTGATAGACGACGCCGGAGAAATCGGTGTCGGCATAGTAGACCCGGGCCATCAGGCGATGGCCGAATTCCGTCAGCGCTCCGGAAAGCCCGGCGCTGAGTGCCGCGGATTCACCACGATCGTCCATTGCGCTTTCCTTTTCTGGCCCGAACGGGCACCTAAAGCCCGATGGACTTTAGGCAATTTCTTTCGTGCATGTCGTTATCCCAAAACCGCTGCATGCTTTTGGGCGACACGCACTGCGCGGGAACCGGATGGCACTGTTGGGCTCGATGATCAAGACCTCGATCGCGGCGCTGCTCGCGCTCGCCGCCCTGGCATTGCCGTGCCAGGCGGCGACGTTCTCGATGAAGCGCGGCCTCAATCTCGACCAGTGGACGACCTGGACCGGCGAGGAGAAATGGAACGACCCGGACGCCATCCTGCCCTATCCGGAATGGCGCAAATTCCTGAAGGAGGATGACCTCAAGGCGCTGAAGGATGTCGGTTTCGATTTCCTGCGCATGCCGGTCGATCCCTCGCCCTTCCTGTCCGGCGAGACGCTTGCGCTGCGCGACGACCTCTACGCCAGTGTGCTGGACTCGGCGCGCATGATCAACCGCGCCGGGCTGAAAGTGATCGTCGACCTGCATCTCATCCCGGCCGGCGGCAGCCGCAAGATCGGCATGGGCGAGGTGATGGACGATCCCGCAACCTTCGACGCCTATGTCGAGGTCGTGCGCAAGATGGCGCATACGCTGTCGCAAGAAGACCCAGGCCGGGTCGCCTTCGAGCTGATGAACGAGCCGATCGTCGATTGCGGCGAGAACGGCACGAACCTCTGGCCGGACCGCCAGAAGAAATTGTTCGCGGCGGCGCGATCTTCCGCCACCTGGTTGACACTCATCCTCACCGGCGGCTGCTATTCGAACGCGGCCTCGCTGGCGAAGATCGACCCGAAGGCGATACCCGACGACAACATCATCTGGACTTTCCACTCCTACGACCCGTTCCTTCTGACGCATCAGGGCGCGACCTGGGCCGGTGACTTCATCCGCTACGTCACCGGCCTTCCCTATCCTTTGACCGCGGTGCCGCGCGCTCGGCTCGATGTGGCGCTGGAGACGATCCGCGACCGGATCAAGGCCGAGGCGCCATGGACGCGCCGCAGCAGCATGCTTGCCTATCTCGACGAGCAGGTCGCCAGCATGGACAGCCCCGACAAGCTCGTTGGCCAGATGGATGCGCCGTTCAAGACCGTCGAGGACTGGGCGAAAGCCAACGGCATCAAGCCGCAAGACATCACGCTGGGTGAATTCGGCATGATCCGCCAGGAATATGGCAATGCCTATGTGATGCCTGCCGAATACCGCGCCGCCTATGTCAGGGACATGATCGCGCGCGCCGAGGCGCATGGCTTCTCCTGGTCGGTATGGGGCTATGGCGGCGCCTTCGGCATCGTCGGTGCCTTCGACGGCGACAAGGCCGAGCCCAACGTGATGGACGCGATCAGATCGCTTCGCTAGGCGGCCTAGCCCAAATCGATCTGCAGGATTTCGGGCCGCACACCAAAGCGCACCGGCACGATGCTGAAGCCGAGCCCGCCGGAAACGATCAGGTTGCGGTCGTTCTCGACAACATGGCCATAGGCGTAGCGGTTGCCGAACTCGGACGGCACCACCGGCGAATAGCCGAACACCCGCACCTGCCCGCCATGGGTGTGGCCGGACAGCGTCAGGGAAACCCGCCACGGGACTTTCGGGAAGATGTCCGGCTCATGCGCGAGCAGGATGACGGGCGCGCTGTCGCTGACCTTGGCGAGCGTGCCGCCGAGATCGTCCAGGCCCTTGAAGCCATGACGGCCCAGGGCTTTGCTTGGCCGGATCGCCAGCTGGTCGGCAAGTCCGGCGATCCAGAAGCCGTGCCCGTCTTTCTCCAGCCGCACGACGTCGTTTTCCAGCACCGGGATGCCGACGCTCTCCAGTGCCTTGCGCGCGGCCGTCGGCCCGGCTTCGGCCCGCTGCGCTGCGTGGTCGTGCCACCAGTCGTGATTGCCGAGGATCGAGATCACGCCGAGCGGTGCCTTCAGCCCTGAAAGAGCGGAGGCCCAATCCGGTGCGGACACGTCGGCCGTCACCAGGCGCATTCCGTCGACATAGTCGCCAAGGAGCACGATCAGGTCCGGCTGCAAGGCATTTGTCTTTTCGACCAGCGAGGCGATCCGCTCCGGCGTCATCCAGGGATGGCAGGCGTGGATGTCGGCAAGTGCGACCATACGGAGCTTTAGCCCGGGCGGCCAGTGCGGCGGCGTCAGGGTGTAGCGCTTCACATGCGTCAAAAGCATCGGCTCGACACCGACCGCATAGGCGCTGAGCGACACCATCGACAGGAACGAGCCGCCGATGAGGCGCAGGAAGCCACGTCTGGTGATCATCAGCTGGCCCAAGCCCCTTGGGATTCCATCAACCAGCTTGTCTTAGACGCGGCAATTGTGCCTTCACCTTGGCGGAGCGACGGAGATTTGCGCAGACAGGCCGTTCCACGCGCGCCCGACGAACAAATGTCCGTTACTCTTCCTGAAACAGGCTAATCTGCTGCTGCGCGAGGTCCTTCGGCGCGTCGAGGCCGAGATGCCGCCAGGCATTGGCGGTCAGCACGCGGCCGCGCGGCGTGCGCTGGATGAAGCCCTGCTGGATGAGATAGGGCTCGATAATGTCCTCGATGGCGTCGCGCGGTTCCGACAGCCCAGCCGCGATCGTCTCGATGCCGACCGGCCCGCCGCCGAAATTGCGGGCGATCATCGAGAGATACCGGCGGTCGAGCGCGTCCAGGCCGAGCCCGTCGACTTCGAGCCTCGTCAGAGCCTCGTCGGCAATGCGCTTGTCGACATGGCCGTCTCCGGCGACGGAGGCGAAATCGCGCACCCGGCGCAAGAGCCTGCCGGCGATGCGCGGCGTGCCGCGGGCGCG
>NZ_JHQR01000343.1 GCF_014843825.1 Mesorhizobium silamurunense | reverse complement strand
GCGAATTTTCCGCTCGATTATTGAGGCCTTTGTGCGACCGGTGTTCGACACCGGGCATGAGGTCGCGCCTGGCGGCATCATAGGACCGGAGCTTGTCGGTGATCATGACCCGTGGTGTCCGCCCTTGAGCCTTCAGCAACTTGCGCATCAGACGCTTTGCCGCCTTGGCATTTCGGCGGCTTTGCACCAGCACTTCGAGGACGAAGCCGTCCTGATCGACGGCACGCCAGAGCCACTGCTTCTTGCCATTGATGGCCATCACACATTCGTCGAGATGCCATTTGTCGCCCAGGCAGCCGGCTGACCGTCGCTTGATCTCCCGGGCGAAATGCCGTCCGAATTTCTCCGCCCAGCTTCGAATGGTCTGATGCGTGACGATGATGCCGCGGGCCGCCAGCATGTCCTCAACCATGCGCAGGCTGAGCGGAAAGCGAAAGTAGAGCCATACCGCGTGCGCAATGATCTCGGCGGGAAAGCGGTGGCGACGATAGAGCGGATCACGAGCAACTTCTGACATGGCCCATGTTCGCACATCTTCATCAGCCGTCGGTTAACATTACGGTGCCTTTTCGGCTCAGCATAGTAGACGACAACTACAGACTTACGCGGCGGGTAGCGCCAAGTCTTCATTGTCTCGACATGCAAGCGGCCGACCCCGGACAGTTTAATCGGTCCTTTGGCAAGAGCCTTAACATTAGCCGCACCCAAGGACCGAGCAAGGCTGGTGTGGTCCAACTGGTGCTTGGTATGCACGAGTAGGATGACATCCTGTACATCCGGTCCGACTTTCTCACAGATCTTCCGGGCGTAACCGAGCGCAAGTCGAAGCGCTTCAGCCTCTTGGCTATCGACCGGTACGAGGATCCGAATGGGCTTAGTCATGTTTCTTCTCTACTGAAACTTCCCTCAAAACAATGAATCCGCACATCTCCTCCTGTGCAGAATCATCGACGCTATGAGCATAGCATGTCGCACGGGCCTAGGTGTTGACGCAGCCATGTCCGCGTCTGGTAGGCGGAAAACGCCAATAAAGTGACTGAGATGGCGCGTCGCTGCCGAGAATGAGGAAGGACAGGCAGTGCGCTGGAAGGGGTCAGGCCTCCGTTCACTTGCTATGCGTTAAAATGTGCATATATTGTGCGTATGAGAGGTCGGAGAATTGTCATGGCCCACGCACAGCTAGCACATTCCACGGTGATCTCGGGCTTTGTCGATAGCCTGCAGGAGCCGCGCACACCCTATATCTCGCCGAAGCGCCTGTCGCAGGCGCTGGGCGTGAAGGTTGCCAATTTGGCCCAGTTGACCGGCGTCCACCGCAACACGCTTCGTAACCCGTCATCGGAGCGCTTGCAGGGTCGGATGCGCGAAATGGTGAAGGTGATCTCGGCTGCGACGGAGCTCACTGGCGACGTCGACAAGGCGATCTACTGGTATCGCAACGAACCTATCGCTGACTATAGCCATCGCACGGCGGCCGAACTCGTCGCCGACGGTCAGGTCGAAGCGGTTCTGGCGTTCATCCGGGATCTCGAGAATGGGGCGCGCGGGTGAAGGTCATCCGCGTCGGCCCGGACGAGATCTTCCATCGCTATCTGACACCCAAATGGGCTTTCCTGCCCACTAGCGGTGCAGGCGCGGCGATGGACGGCGGTCGTTTCAACCGGCCAGGGGTCGAAGCACTTTATCTGTCGCGTTCGACAAAGACGGCGCTTGATGAATACAAGCAGGGCGCCAGCATCACCCCGCCCGCCACCCTTGCGGCATACAAGATCACGCTCGCCGAGGTGGCCGACCTTTCGCAGGGGTTCGACCCGGACAGCTGGAACGGCGCCTGGAGAGAATGGGACTGTGCCTGGCGCCAGATCGCTCGCATCGACAAGAAGATTCCGCCATCATGGAAGCTCGCGGACCTGATCATCACGGCCGGGCTCCGCGGTATCCTGTTTCCGTCGCTGCGCCACGCCGGCGGCACTAATCTGGTGATCTTTCCGGCCAACCTTGTCGAAGGCGATCACGTCGCGGTCCATGATCCCGATCGGCGGCTGCCGCACGACCAGTCGTCCTGGCCGTAAACCTCCGACCGGAGCGTCGCAACACGCCAATCCATTTAGGCCGTCTCGTCTCCAGCGACATCGACCCTTTCTTCTTCCCCTTCGCCGTCCGCTTCCCTGCTTGCCAGCCCAACCGGAATATCACCGGCCAGTAGCTTTTCCTTCGACAGCAGCCCGGCGTCCTCGAGCGCCTCGAAATCCGGCAGCTGGCGCAGCGTGTCGAGCCCGAACTGCGACAGAAAGTTTTTTGTCGTCACGTAGGTGTAGGGCGCCCCCGGCTGCGGGCTGCGCGGCCCCGAGGCGATCAGCTGCTCAGCGCGCAGCACGCCGATCAGGTCGCGCGACACCTCCTTGCCGAAGAAGGACGACAGCTCGCCACGGGTGATCGGCTGGAAGTAGGCAATGCACATGAGGACGAAAGCCTCCGACTGCGACAGCTCTTTTGTCCCCTCCCCTGCGGCCATACCGAAGGCGGCGTGGATGACGTCGCCAAAAACTTTTTTGGTGCGGTGCTGCCAGCCGCCGGCGACCGCGACCAGCTCGTAGGGGCGGCCGGCGAGCTCGGCGCGAATGTCGTCGATGATCAGCTCGATATTGCAATTTCTTCCCACCACCCGCGCCAGCACACTACGTGTCACCGGTTCATTTGCGGCAAAGATCACCGCTTCGACGCGGCCCATCCATTCGCGCCAGCGCAGCTCGGCCGGCAGATGTTCCAGCTCGGTATCCAGCAAAGCCGGCCGAACGTTTGGCTTCCAGCGGGCAGACGCTTCGCTCATCCCTACAACCCAAACAGCCGAAAGCTGGTGCGGCCGGAGAGCTCGCGCACGGCCTCGAGCTGTTTCAGCCGCTCGAACAGGCGCCGCGCCGCAAAACGCGACAGGTTTTTTGTGCTCAGCGATCCGAGGACGGCGTCGTCGTCGAGCAGTCTTTGGATCACATCGCCCGCCCCCTTTGCCCTGAGCTTCGGTGCGACGGCGATGAGCCGCTCTGCGCGCCGCGACAGCTCGGCGGCCAACCGGCAGGCGTCCGCCGCCGCCTGCGCCAGCGCCAGGCACACCGCCCGCTCAAACCCTTTTTCGCCTGGCCGGATCCGTTTGCCGCCGCCAGGCTCGGACCGAAACGCCGAGCCAAAAGCGTGTGCCATCAGCAGCGGCAGCGGCCGCGGCCAGCGCAGATTTTGCGCCAACACCAGGTCGGCGAGCCACCAGGCCAAAAGCTCAGAGTCAGACCGCATGGCGACGACGTGAGTGGCGGCCGCCGCGGCGAACGGTGCCGGCCGCCCCGAGCGTGCCAGTTTTTCGATCTCCGTGCAGAGCTCGGCGAGAGGCGCGCCGTTCCAATGAAGCCCCAGCTGGTCGACGACCTTTTCGAGTCGATCGGCGCTGGCGGCTGGCGGCACGAGGACGAGCTGCCGCCAGGCGCCGAAGATGGCGCCGGCAGGACCGGGATCGGTTCCGGCCTGGCGCAGGTACCAGGCGTCACGCAAGGCTGCCTCGTCCTCCGCGCGG
>NZ_JHQR01000335.1 GCF_014843825.1 Mesorhizobium silamurunense | reverse complement strand
TTCCGCCGCCCGTCGCCTCATGGGATCTCATATGTGGCGACGATGTCGTAACCCATGAGAGCCGCATAGTCGCGGATCGCATCCCTGATTTTCAATGGAGTAAGTCTGTCGGTCGGTGGACATTCGCAGATACTGAGCCGCGCGAATCCGCCGCCTCTCTCGAGACCCGATGCGGGCCGTTGCAACCTTGTCCATTCCCTTGCGCCGTCGTGCCGATGTCTGAAATAGGCCCGCTGGCGTAGCTGACAAGCTATGTAGTGACCGAGAAGACTCGCTAGCCACTATCCAGGTGCGTCTGAAGGCTGCAGCACCAGTTAGCAGGTCGGCTGAGTTGAACGCCGCGTGTCTCTCTGCGCCCCAGAGCCTGTCCCTTCGCACTCTACGCAGCGCACGCTCACGCCAGGACATTTATGTTGGTGCGTCCCCGCCGGGCAGCAATGGCCATTAGAGCTTCGCCATCTCGGGCATTCGAACATCGTGCCGGTGCCGCCGCAGCCTTGGCACTCGCTTTCGAATAACTCTAGTTCCATTTCACCCACCCCGTCGACATTGCCTGGCAATGCCGCTAGCCCCAAACGCGAACTTCGGCTGGCGCCCACCAACCGTCTGCCGAAATTGCCATACACCAATTAGGCTTTTCTAAAAAACAATATTCGGCCGAGCCGGCCACCGCTGTGAAGGCCGTCACACTGGCCCTGCGTGAGGTAGCTGGTCTCCCTCGGTGACCGCACCGTCTTTCCGTTTTGGCGACCATGCTGTTCAACAGCTGGGAAACCATGACTCACATCGTGAGCAGCACGAACCCTCCATAAGGACGAAGCCGGAAAGTCACTGGACGATCTGGCTACGCAGTCCGTGCAAGGTGAAGAAGGTGATGTGGCGCCGATCTCGATCGAATTCGCAAGACCCGGTCGTGCGGCCAGGAGCATGGGCCTTGTTGCGGGTCTCGAACTCAATCGTCACCTTCGGAGGATCGGACCGCTCAGTTGCGCTGAGCCGCCTGTAAGTCAGCCCGCGATCCTTGGGCGACATCATCAGTAGTAGGAAGAACTCACAGCGAGCGATTGGCGTCTGCGCCGGCTCCGACCGAGCTGGTGAAAGCATCAATGCATAAGCGCATAAGGCGGCCATCAGCAGGCTTGCCGCCATGCCTACCATATTCCGCTGCCGGTAGCGCCTGACCGCGCTGGCGAGCATCAGGGTTCGGCTTAAGGGCGTTTTTGAATTAAGAGGGGGCGGTATCCCAACGAAAATATCCGCACCCTCTCCCTTTAGCAGATGGTGTTCATCGCATGCCCGCGGTTTTCCCGCATAACAAGGTCATAATCATCTTTGGTTTACTTGTTCCCCGGGCCGGTCGTTGTTGTCGACGTTGAGCAATTGTTGCAGTCGGTCTTGCCGTTATTGATCTGCCCGCTCGGTCCGGTCGTTGTGGTAGTCGTTGTCGTCCCATTATCGTTGTTGGGTGGGTTTCCGCTATGTCCCTGTTCACTGGTGGTTGTCGTCGTAGTGCCTTTAGGATCCGCAAACGCGGGAGCGGAGACTGCGAATGCAAGCGCTGTCGTGACGATAAGGATCGTTTTCATTTCGTTCCTCCTGACATGCTACGCACGCCGCATCATTGGAACGCGGCACGGCCTCCCAATGCCACGCCGAACGTTAAGATTAGACATAACTAATATTCAAATGCAATGCATTTAAAGTATTGGGACCGCGCCTTGCGTCCCGGCAGATACACCATGGTCGTCTGTTGCATGCAGGTGACGCGGAACAGGACGCTCCCGGTAACGGTCTCAATTAAAACAACCACTTACTCTTAACGTTAGCACCCGTCTCGCCGGCTACCTCGTCCCATAGGTGCCTGGGCAGAGCGGGCGTAATCGCGGCATTGACGCGCATCAGCATTTCGGGGGAGCCGCGCGCGTAAAGTGACTCAGTCGTCAGATTTGTTGTACCTCAAGCGGCTTAGAATTTCGCATTCGGCGCCAGAAACATGCCCCTGCATGGCAAAGGCGGACAACCGCACGTGCAATTGTACTCACGATCTTGGAGCGGATGTTACTGCCGCGAAGGCACCTTTGCCGTTTAGCAACCATGGCCTTCAACCACCGGGAAACCCTGACTCATTTCGTGAGCGGGCTCCGCCGCCGTTCCGCCGTAATGCGAGCCCACTGCGGCCGGGTACGCCCCTGTTTCTTTTGGTCTTTGGGGCTTCGAAGGAGTTCTGGAGATGATGATCAAGAAGGTTCTTGTAGCGGTGCTGATGACCGCGGCGCTTGCCGGATGCGAGACTCAAACCGAGGGCCAGCAGCGGGCCACGACCGGTGCGCTGATCGGCGGCGCCGGCGGCGCGCTGGTCGGCCAGGCCATCGGCGGCA
>NZ_JHQR01000333.1 GCF_014843825.1 Mesorhizobium silamurunense | reverse complement strand
GTGCGCCCGGCACGGCCGGCGCGCTGATCGGCGGAAGCCTTGCTGACGCGCACCGTCTCCAGCCTTGTCAGGCCGCTTGCCGGCTCGTAGCGCGGCAGCCGCGACAGGCCGGAATCGATGACGACGCGCACACCGTCGATGGTGATCGAGGTCTCGGCGATCGACGTCGCCAGCACCACCTTGCGGCGGCCGGGCGGCGCCGGCCTGATTGCCGCGTCCTGCGTCCTGTTGTCCAATGTAGAGCGGAACGACATCGGTATCGGCGGCGACATTGCCCTGAAGCCGCTCGGCCGTGCGCTCGATCTCACGCTGTCCGGGCAGGAAGGCGAGCACGCTGCCCTGCTCGGCGGCGAGAGCGGAACGGACCGCCTTGGCCATCGCGTCCTCGACGGCCACGCCGGCCGGACGCTCGTCGTAGCGGATGTCGACCGGGAAGGCGCGGCCCTCGCTTTCGATGACCGGCGCTCCGGAAAGCAGCCTGGCGACGC
>NZ_JHQR01000332.1 GCF_014843825.1 Mesorhizobium silamurunense | reverse complement strand
CAAGAACGGCGCCGAGCCGGCGCAGGCGCCGGCCGCAAGCGAGCCGGAACTGCTGCCGCCGCCGGCCGACACTGCCTTCCATCCCTCGCAGGCGCCGCAAGGCGAGGCCGAATTCACGCTGACGCTGGTGCGGGCGATGATCTCGGCCGCCAAGGCGGACGGCCATGTCGATGACGAGGAGCGACAGAAGATAGCCGACAAGCTCAAGCTTGCCGGCATCGGTGCGGAAGCGGAAAAGTTCCTGATGGCCGAGCTCGAACGTCCGCTCGATCTCGACACGCTGGTCGCGGGCGCCAAGACCGATGCGCAGAAGCTCGAACTCTACACAGCCTCGCGCCTCACCATCGATCCCGACACCCGCACCGAGCGCGGCTATCTCGACCTGCTTGCCGGCCGCCTCGGCCTGCCGGACGCCTTGGTCGATCATGTCGAGGCGACGGTTTCGGCGGCAAAGGCCCCGGCTTGAACCGCGCCCAATCCGCGCTGGTAAATCCGGGTTGGTAAACGCGCCTGTGGCATCCTGCTGATCGTTAATCTTTGGTTAACCCAGCAAGCGCATCATTCTAAGCAGTCGGACCGGCTTATCCTCCTCCCAAGCGCGGTTCAGATGAGGGCGGTCGCCAATGACCGCCCTTTTTGTCGGCCAGCCCTTTTGTCGGTTCGCTCTTTTTGTCGGCAAGAGCCGCTTGCCACGACCCCGATCATTTGCGATGCCACGTCTTCTTCCAGCAGTGACCGGGGAGGGACGACGATGACCGCCATGACAGAGAAAACCGCCATCGTTACCGGCGCCGGCACCGGCATCGGCAAGAGCGTCGCCACCGCGCTCCTCAAGGCCGGTTGGAACACCGTCTTCTGCGGCCGGCGCAAGAAGGTGCTGGAAGAGGCGATCGCCGACGCTGGAAAGACGAGCGCCAAGGCGCTCGCGGTTGCCTGCGATATCAGCAAGGCCGGCGAGGTCGACGATATGTTCGAGACGGTGGTGGAGGCGTTCGGGCGCGTCGACCTGCTCTTCAACAATGCCGGCATGGGCTACAAGTCGACGCTGATCGACGAGATCCCGGTCGAGGTCTGGAACGATGTCGTCGGCGTCAACCTCACCGGCTCGTTCCTGTGCGCCCGCGCTGCCTTCGGAGCGATGCGCCGGCAAAAGCCGACGGGCGGCCGCATCATCAACAACGGCTCGGTGTCGGCCTATGCGCCGCGCCCGGGCTCGGTGCCCTATACGGCGACCAAGCATGCCATCACCGGCCTGACCAAGACGCTGGCGCTCGACGGCCGGCCCTTCGACATCGCCTGCGGCCAGATCGACATCGGCAACGCGCTGACCGAGATGGCGCAGCCGATGACGGTCGGCGTGCCGCAGGCCAACGGCTCGATCGCCGCCGAAGCGGTGATGGATGTCCAGCGCGTCGCCGACGCGGTGCTCCACATGGCCAGCCTGCCGCTCGACGCCAACGTGCTGTTCATGACCGTGATGGCGACGAAGATGCCGTTCGTCGGCCGCGGGTAAGGGGCTGAAGCTCTACTTCTTCAAGAATGCCTCGATCCGCTCCAGCGCGCGCAGGATGTTCTCCTCGGAATTGGCGTAGGAAAGCCTGACATAGCCTTCGCCGAGCACGCCGAAATCGGGACCGCCGATCAACGCGACGCCCGCATCCTCGAGCAGCGCCGAGGCAAGCTTCTTCGCCTTCCAGCCGGTCTTCGACACGTTGGGGAAGGCATAGAAGGCGCCCTTCGGCGTGATGCAGGAAATGCCGGGGAGCGCATTCAGCCCCTCGACCACGATCTTCCGGCGGTTGTCGAAGGCACGCATCATCTTTTCGACGTCGTCCTGCGGGCCGTCTATCGCCGCGATGCCGGCGTATTGGCTCGGCGCGTTGACGCAGGACCAGCAATTGACAGCCAGCTTGCGCACCTTGTCGTAGAGGTGAGCGCCCTTTTCGCCGTTCGGCCAGATCGACCAGCCCATGCGCCAGCCGGTCATCGCCCAGGTCTTCGACCAGCCGTTGAGCACGATCAGCCTGTCGCGGATTTCCGGGAAATTGAGCAGCGAGCAATGCGTCTCGCCGTCATACGTCATGACATCGTAGATCTCGTCGGAGAGGATCGCGATCCCAGGGTGCTTCTCCAGTCCCTTGACCAGCTTCTCGATCTCGGCGCGCGGGGTGACGCCGCCGGTCGGGTTGGCCGGCGAGTTGAGGATCAGGAGCCTGGTCTTCGGCGTGATCAGCGCCAGCGTCTCTTCCGCCGAGAAGGCAAAGCCGTTCTCCTCGCGGATCGGCACCGGAATTGGGGCCGCTCCCGTGAACTCGATCATCGAGCGATAGATGGGAAAGCCGGGGTCCGGATAAAGGATTTCCGCGCCCGGTTCGCCGAACATCAGGATCGCGGCGAACATGGTCGGCTTGCCGCCTGGCAGGATCATCACGTTTTCGGGCGATACCTCGACGCCGGTGGTGGTCAGCGTGCGGCGCACCACCGCCTCGCGGGTGGCAAGCAGCCCGTTGGCGGGCGTATAGCCATGATGGCCGTCGCGCAGCGCCTTGATCGCCGCCTCGACGATGTGCTGGGGCGT
The DNA here is from genome assembly GCF_014843825.1 of Mesorhizobium silamurunense. Classification (GTDB taxonomy): domain Bacteria; phylum Pseudomonadota; class Alphaproteobacteria; order Rhizobiales; family Rhizobiaceae; genus Mesorhizobium; species Mesorhizobium silamurunense. The sequence goes on along the minus strand of NZ_JHQR01000332.1, from coordinate 9,480 downwards.
CTTGAAGTCGGGCTGGCCGATGCCGAGATTGATGATGTCGCGGCCCTGATGGGCAAGCGCGGTTGCCCGCGCGAGCACCGCAAACGCATTTTCCTCGCCGAGACGGTCGAAGGCCGCGATCGTGTGGAGCATTTTTCCCGTCCCTGTGGTTCTTTCTGTTGGCGAGCGTTTTTGTGAGCGTCCGTCGGCAAATGTCAAACGGATTGGAGTTCCCCGTGTCAGAAAATATTGGGGTGTCGGAAAATCTCAAAGAGTGGCGGCCACGCCCGCGTCCGGAACGCAAAGTGCTCGAAGGCCGCACCGTCAGGCTCGAACCGTTGAGCGCGGCAAAACATGGCGATGGGCTCTACGAGGCGTCGTCGGTTTCGGATGCCGGCGGCCGCTTCGCCTGGCTGCCCGACTATCCGCCAGAAACCCGCGCCGCTTTCCAGCCATGGCTGGACAAGGTCGAGGCGAGCGAGGATCCGCTGTTCTTCGCCGTCATCGACAAGGCGAGTGGCAAGGTCGCCGGTCGCCAGACGCTGATGCGCATCGATGCCGCCAACGGCGTCATCGAGATCGGCAACATCTATTGGGGGCCGCTGATCTCGCGCAAGCCGCAGGCGACCGAGGCGCAGTTCCTGTTCACGAAATATGCCTTCGACGAGCTCGGCTATCGCCGCTACGAATGGAAGTGCAACAACCGAAACGAGCCGTCGAAGCGGGCGGCGGAACGTTTCGGCTTCAAGTTCGAAGGCATTTTCCGCCAGCATCTTGTGGTAAAAGGCGAAAACCGCGATACGGCGTGGTATTCGATTATCGACAAGGAGTGGCCGGCGTTGCGCAAAGCCTATGAGGCCTGGCTCGATCCGACGAATTTCGATGGCGAAGGCCGCCAGAAGCGGCGGCTCGAGGATTTCCGCGCCGAGTTGGGCGCCTAGACCATGATCCCGAAAAGCGGAAACAAGATCATGGTCAGTGAATAGGAGTTTCCAGGATGGCGCACGATCACGCTGCGCATGGGCATAGCCAAGGCGCCGGCCACGTGCATGGCTCGACCGACAAGAAACGGGTGCTGATCGCGGCCTGCCTGACCGGCGGCTTCATGGTCGCAGAGGCGCTCGGCGGCCTGCTCACCGGCTCGCTGGCGCTGCTCGCGGATGCCGGCCACATGCTCGCCGATTCGATCGCGCTTGGCCTCGCCTGGTATGCCTTCCATCTCGCAGGACGTCCGGCCACCGGCCGTCTCACCTATGGTTTCGCGCGCGTGAAAACGCTGGTCGCCTACACCAACGGCATCGCCATTTTCGTCATTGCACTCTGGATCGTCTACGAGGCCTGGGGACGGCTGATGCACCCGACGCCGGTGCTGGGCGGGCCAATGCTTGCGGTGGCGGTGGCAGGCCTGCTGGTCAACATCACCTCCTTCTTCGTGCTGCATGGCGGCGACCGCGAGAGCCTCAACATGCGCGGCGCCATCCTGCATGTGCTGGGCGATCTGCTGGGCTCCGCCGCGGCCATCGTCGCTGCCGTCATCATCCTGGCGACTGGGTGGACGCCGATCGATCCAATCCTCTCCGTGCTGGTGTCGCTGCTCATCCTCTCGACGGCGTGGTCGCTGATGCGCGAGGCCGCGCATGTGCTGCTCGAAGGCGTGCCGGCAAGCCTCGACCGCGACCTGATCGCTAAGGATCTGGAAGCCACGGTCAAAGGCGTGCGCGAGGTGCATCACATGCATGTCTGGTCGCTCGACGGCACCAGCAACATGGCGACGCTGCATGTCTGCCTGAATGACGGCGTCGATCCGCATATGGTGGTGAGCGCCATCAAGAAGCGGCTTGCCGCAGAGCACGGCATCGACCACGTAACGGTCGAGCCTGAGTTCGGCCTGTGCGCCGACAGCCGTGATGAGCACGACCATCACCATGATCACGATCATGCGCATGACGCGCCCCGCGATCGCCGTCTCTATCACTGAGCTGGGCGATGACTTTTGAACTGCCTCGGACCGAAGGGTGAGTGATGGATCGCGAGACGCGTAACGCGGCGATCGCCGCCGCCTGGATACTGCTCCTGTTTGGCCTCGCCGCCTATTTCCTGCCCACCGTCATGCTGGCCGTCGGCAAGATCTCGACGGTCCTGGCAGCTATCATCGCCGCAATTTTCATGGTGGGACTGTTCGTCGTCCTATGGCTGCGCGGGCGCAGCCAGCGCAAGAAGGGTCTGTAGAGATGAGAATTCTGATTACGGGCGCCGCCGGCATGGTGGGCCGCAAGCTGATCGCGCGGCTGGCCAAGGATGGCGCCCTGCGCGGGCGGAAGATGATAACTGCGCTCGACTTGCACGACATCGTGCCGCCGCAGGCGCCGGTGCTTGCAGGCGTCGATGTCTCGATCCACACCGGCGACCTTTCCGCGCCCGGCGCAGCGGCTACGCTCGTCGCTTCCCGTCCGAACGTGATCTTCCACCTTGCCGGCATCGTTTCCGGCGAGGCGGAAGCCAATTTCGATCTCGGCTACCGCGTCAATCTCGACGGCACGCGCGCGCTGTTCGACGCCGTGCGGCTGGCGGGCTTTGCGCCGCGCCTCGTCTTCACCTCGTCGATCGCCGTGTTCGGGGCGCCATTTCCCGAGGTTATCCCGGACGAGTTCCACCCGACGCCGCTTACCTCCTATGGCACGCAAAAGCTGATCAGCGAGGCGCTGCTCGCCGACTACTCGCGACGCGGCTTCTTCGACGGCGTCGGCATCCGGCTGCCGACCATCTGCGTGCGCCCGGGCAAGCCGAACAAGGCGGCGTCGAGCTTCTTCTCCGGCATCATCCGCGAGCCGCTCAGCGGCCAGGAGGCGATACTGCCCGTGCCGCGCTCCGTGCTGCACACACATGCCAGCCCGCGTTCGGCGGTGAATTTCCTGATCCACGCCGCCGGGATCGACGGCGACGCGGTCGGGCCGCGCCGCAACCTCACCATGCCGGGCGTTGCCGTCACCGTCGGCGAGCAGATCGAGGCGCTGGAGCGTATAGCTGGCACCGAGGTCGTGAAACGGATCCGCGAGCAGCCCGACGAGACGATCTGGGCGATCGTCAAGGGCTGGCCGACGCGCTTCGAGGCAAGACGCGCGAGGGAACTGGGTTTTGTCGCCGAGAAGAATTTCGACGAGATCATCCGCGCCCATGTCGAGGACGAACTGGGCGGCAAGATTTCCTGAAAGTTCGGTCGGCTTCAGACGCCGCCCGTCAGGCTGGCCGACAAAAGCAGAAGCCCGACCAGGAAGATGAAGGCCGCGCCGCCGATCTCGACGATCGAGTGGATGCGGTTGCCGATGCGTCCATCGCCGGCGAAATAGACGGCCCAGTTCTTGGCCGTCACCGCGATCGTCGCGAGCGCCGAGACGGTGATCGCGGTGCCGATCGACATCGCCAGCACTGACAGCAGGCCGCCGAGCCAAAGCCCGTTAAGCAGCGCGAAGCTCAAGACGATCAGCGCGCCGGAGCAGGGACGGATGCCGACGGCGGCAACCGCCGACCAGGCGGTCTTCCAGTCGAAGCGGTCGCCTGAAAGCAGCGCCGGATCCGGCGCGTGCGAATGGCCGCAGGTCTCGCAGACTTCGCCTGGGGCATGGTGATGATGCCCAGCGTGATCATGGTCGTGCGCCGCGTGGTCGTGATGGTGCGCGCTGTGATCGTGTGACTCGTGGCTGTACGCATGCGCCGCATGATCATGGTCGTGATGCGCGCGCAATGCGTGGGAATGCGCGTGAGCGTGTGAGTGTCCCGCATGCGAGTGCCCGCCATGCGAATGGCCGGCATGCGCGGCCGAAAGACTGTAGGCCGGACCGGCGCCGAATAGGCGCAGCACGGCCGGGCCAGCCTTGCGCCAAAGCAGCCAGCCGCCAAACAGGGTCACCAGCACAAAGCTCGAGATTTCGAGGAACCATGCCGCCTCGGTCATCGACACCGCGGTGCCGCGCAGCACGAAATAGGCGAGCATCATGACGACGACGGCGGTGAGGCCCTGCAGCAGCGCCGAGACGAAGGACAGCATGATGCCGCGCTTCAGCGCAACCTCGTTGGCGACCATGTAGGAGGAGATCACCGCCTTGCCGTGGCCGGGGCCAGCGGCGTGGAAGATGCCGTAGGCGAAGGAGAGGCCGACCAGCAGCCAGAGCTTGCTGCCGTCCTGACGCATCGCCTTCATCGCGGCTGCCAGGGAATGGTAGAATTCCTGCTGTCGGGCGTTGATCCACATCAGGATGTGAGCGAACGGACCGGAGGCAGTTGGGGCCATGCCGTCATTGGTGCCGATGCCGAGCGAGCTCTGGGCATGGGCGACGCCGGGGAGATGCGTGATCACCAGGGTGGCGGCCGCAAGGCCGAGCGCCAAGCGCAGCGACGGTTTCATCACTGGTTATCCTTCTGGCGGACAGTTCAGTTCGAGCTTGGTGGCGAAGATCTTGCTCATGTCGGTGCCCGTCGGATCGTTGAAGAACGCTTCCGTCAGGGTCTTCTGGTTTTCCTTGATCGCTTCGTCCGGATCGGGACGGATCACCTGCTTTGTGCAGTTCGAGGGCAGGCCCTCGACGGTGAGGTTGGCGTCGTCGGTGAAGTCGATCGCGGTGTAGAAGGTCGGATCGTAGACGCCGATGTCGATCTTGCCGGCGAGCTTGATCGGAGCCTTCGGTTCGGATTCGAACAGGATGATCAACTGGTCGTTGTCGAAATTGGCCATCAGATGCGGCGGCGGGACCATGAGCACGTCCTTGCCGTCCTGCGTGACCAGCTGGAAGTAGTTGAACTCGGCCAGCGAGGAATGGACGGTGTCGGCCACTTCCTTGAGTTCGTTGTCGTCAAGCTTCAGATCGGAGTTCTTGTCGAACTCCATCATCACCGTACTCGAAAAAAGGTCGTCGAAACGCCACAGATGGCGCAGCGCTTTCACACTTTGGTGATCCGGGGAGAGAATCACGTCGAGGCGGGCTTCGGCAAAAACATGCGGATGCACCTCGGCCGGCTCGATCCCCGCAAATGTCGCCGCAAGGGCCGAAGCCAGCATGGTTGCTTGCCGTTTCAAGTGCATTCTGGGCCGCGATTCCATCGACTTCGGGAGTGGACCCCGAGAGTTATCAGAAAGGGGGCGAAATTGGGACGCTCGCTACAGGTCTGTTCTGATGTCGTTGTCCCGGAACCGCCGGACACTTCCGGGCGACATAGATCACGCAGCGTCGCGCGTCCTGAACCAGTGCACCAGGAAATCGACGAAGACGCGGACCTTGGCGGGCAAATAGCGACGGTGCGGGTAGACGGCGAAGATGCCGCTGCCCGAGAGAATTCGATCGTCTAGCACGCTTACCAGTTGGCCGCTCGCGAGGTCGGGCGCGGCGATGAAATCGGGCAGGATGGTGAAACCCAGGCCCGAGACGGCGGCGGCTCTGGCCGCCATCGGACTGTTCACCTCGATCGGACCCGACACGGTGACGCTGACCGAATCCTCGCCGTCGCCCTTGAAGCGCCAGTTGGCTAAAGAGCGGCCATTGGTGTCGACGATGCAGGGCATGTTGGAAAGGTCCTGCGGGCGCGTCGGCAGGCCATGCTTTGCAAGCAGCTCCGGCGACGCGCAAAGCCGCACTGAAAACGGCCCAAGGCGCCTGGCGATCAGCGACGAGTTCTCCAGCCGCGAAATGCGCACGGCGACATCGAAGCCTTCCTCGACCAGGTCGACGAAGCGGTCGTCGAGATGGATGTCGAGCACGATGTCGGGATGCTGCTTGGCAAAGTCGATCAGCGACTGGCCGATCGGCGCGTCGGCGAAGGTGCGCGCCGCCGAGAGCTTGATCCGGCCGCGCACGTCGCCGGAAGATTCGCGTACGGCATCGGCTAGGCTGTCGACCTCGCGCACGATTTCAGAGGCGCGCTGATAATAAGTGTGGCCGGCTTCGGTCAGCGAGAACTGCCGCGTCGTGCGGTTCAACAACAGCGCGCCGAGCTCGTCCTCCAGCTCGCGCACATATTTCGACAGCAGCGCCTTCGAGCGGCCGATCTTGCGCGCGGCGGCCGAAAAGCCTTCGGCCTCGACCACGTCGATGAAGGCGCGCATGCGGGTCAATGTATCCATGGTCAGACCTTTCGTGCCGCGTCGAGAATCCTGCGGCCGAGCCGTATCAGGGCGACGTCGCTGCCGGAAGGGCCCAGCAGCGAAAGGCCGAATGGGGCGCCGTCGACGGAGCCGAGTGGCAAGGTGATCTGCGGGAAGCCCGATAGGCCGGCCAGGCACAAAAGATGCAGCGCCCTTTCGCGATAGGCCTGGAACTGTTCCGGCGTGCTGGTCTTCAGCGGCGCCGCGCCAGGAACGGTCGGCAGAACGAGAAAGCCGTTGTTGCCGAGCAGCGCGCCCAGCTCGGAACGGAAGGCCTGCCGGCGTTCCCGCTCGGCGGCAACCGTGCCGGCATCGATCGTGCGGCCGAAGCCGAAACGCTCGTCGACACCCGGGCCGAGGCCATGGTTGCCTGCCGAGATCCAGCCGCCATGCACCTGCCAGGCCTCAAAGGCCTGCAGTCGGCGGAAGCACCAATAGAGATCGTCCGGGAAAGAGGCAGAGGCGTATTCGGCTTCGGTCGGCGCGCCGATCACGGTGGCGGCAAGCTTCTTCATCCGGTCCAGCTCAGCGGCCTCGGCCGGGCCTGCTACGAAAGCGTCCAGCCAGCGGATCGACAGCGGGCGGTTGAGCGGGTGCAGATGCGGATCGCGGCCGAGAAGCAGCTTGCCGACCGTCTCATAGGTCTCGATGTTGTCGGCGAACCAGCCGAAGGTGTCGAAGCTCGGCGCGAGCTTCATGGCGCCGTCGAGCGAGATGCGGCCATGCGTGGTGCGCAGCCCGATCAGACCGCAGAAGCTCGCCGGCGCGCGGATCGAGCCGCCGGTGTCGGAACCGACGGCGATGTCGGCAAGCCCGCCGGCGACTGCCGCCGCCGAACCGGAGGAAGAGCCGCCGGTCACGCGGTCCGGGGCGGCCGCATTCACCGGAAACGCGAAATGCGAATTCTGGCCGAACAGCGAGAAGGCAAGCTCGTCGGTCTGCGTCTTGCCGACGAATTGCGCGCCGGCGTCGAGGATCATCTGCACGGCCTTGGCCGTCTGAGAGACGGCGTGGGCTTGCTCGAACTTGCGCGGGTTGCCGCAGCCGGTGCGGTAGCCGGCGACGTCGTAAATGTCCTTGACGGCCAGGCGCAGGCCGGCAAGCGGGCCTAATTGCGCATTGGCCACGGGCATTTGGCGCAGATCGAGGAAGGCGTTGAGCGGGCCGTGGGTGCCTGGCATCGTTCGATTTCCGGATACGGTCCACAAACATTGTTCGATGCCGAATTTTTTACAACCGGCGCTTACGATTTTTATTGATTGTGAAACCCTTCGCTCTTATATCGCGCTTGCCCAAAGTCGCACGTGCCTGTGGGTGTCCGCCGATCCTCGAATGGTGAGGGCAACCGGTAAGGTAACTGGAGCCAACCCCTCCAGTCGGTCTCGTGGCCAACCGCCAGACCGAGGACACCTTGAAGCAACGACGGTGCGGGCCTTTCTGGTGTCTGCCGGTCGTCCAAAGACCGGGGTTACTGAAGAGGCACACCTTCATTGCCGGCAGTGCGGACGGGGTCCTCCCATCCAAGCCAAGGCAGACAAAGCGAACCGAGGCCGGGCAAGGCCAGGTTCACCGCCGCGAGACGGCGATTCATGGTTCCGGGGTCTCCACCGGCTGGTTCCATGGATTTTTCGTCCCGCCTTTGTCCACCGCGAGTTCGCGGGGCTGAACGCCCGCGTCCCGCAGCCTTTGTGCGCGCCGCAAGGCGCAGATGGAGAGACCTCGATGGCCACCCAGCGCATCCTTGACTTTCTCGCCACGCGACGTCCGAACGGCCCTTGCCTCGTCGTCGACCTCGATGTCGTGCGCGATAATTTCCGCGCCTTCGAGAAGGCGTTGCCCGATTCCAAGATCTACTATGCGGTGAAAGCAAATCCGGCGCCGGAGATCCTGCGCCTGCTTGCTGCGATGGGCTCGTCCTTCGACACCGCATCCGTTGCCGAGGTTGAGATGGCGATGGACGCCGGCGCGCCGGCCGACCGCATCTCCTTCGGCAACACCATCAAGAAGGAGCGCGACATCCAGCGCGCCTACCAGCTCGGCATCCGCCTCTATGCGGTGGACTGCGTCGAGGAGGTCGAGAAGATCGCCCGCGCTGCCCCCGGCTCGCGCGTGTTCTGCCGCGTGCTCACCGACGGCGAGGGCGCCGAATGGCCGCTGTCGCGCAAGTTCGGCTGCGTGCCGGCGATGGCCGTCGACGTGCTGCGCCATGCCAAGGGTCTCGGGCTCGATGCCTATGGCGTGTCTTTCCATGTCGGCTCGCAGCAGACGGACCTCACGGCCTGGGACCGCGCGCTGGGCGATGCCAAGAAGGTGTTCGCGACGCTCGCCGAGGAAGGCATCGTCTTGAAGATGGTCAACATGGGCGGCGGCTTCCCGACCCGTTACCTGAAGGACGTGCCGGCGGCGCAGGCCTATGGCCAGGCGATCTTCTCGGCGCTGCGCAGGCATTTCGGCAACGCGCTGCCCGAGACGATCATCGAGCCGGGCCGCGGCATGGTCGGCAATGCCGGCGTCATCAAGTCGGAAGTCGTGCTGATTTCGAAGAAGGCCGACAACGACAATGTGCGCTGGGTGTTCCTCGACATCGGCAAGTTCGGCGGCCTCGCCGAGACCATGGACGAGGCGATCCGCTATCCGATCGTCACTCGTCATGACGGCTCGGAGACCGCGCCTTGCGTGCTCGCCGGCCCGACCTGCGATTCGGCCGACGTGCTGTACGAGAAGACGCCTTATCCGCTGCCCTTGTCGCTGACCATCGGCGACGAGGTGCTGATCGAAGGCACCGGCGCCTACACGACCACCTATTCGGCGGTCGCCTTCAACGGCTTCGAGCCTCTCCGATCCTACGTGATCTGACCGGTTCGCAAGGACCGCTCAGATCATCCCAGGTGGGCGCCTGTCGCCCGCCCGGGCTCGCTTGTGGAACAGATCTCCGCTCGTGAAGGATCGCGGAAATGGACATTGCAGACTTCATCGTTGAGGGCGCCGCGCGCCGGGTAATCTCCCCCCTTGAGGGGGAGATGGCCGCGCAGCGGCCAGAGGGGGTGGTCTCGCATAGATCGCCTGCGTCGTCACTCGTGGCGGAAGGGGCCGGCGCTTCACGCGCGGCGACCCCCTCTGTCGCCTTCGGCGACATCTCCCCCTCGAGGGGGGAGATGGCCCGCGCGTTTGCGATCGTCGCCGAAAGCATGGGTGACATGCAGGCGCGCGAAGCGTTGCTCGACCGGGCGATGGGGCCGAAGCGCAGGAAGAAGTCGTCCGAAAAGCTGCGGCGCGGCCGCCGGCCGTCGGAAGGCCTGGCCTTCGTTGCGCGCGATCCGTCGGGCGCGGTCGTCGGCTCCGTTCGGCTGTGGGACGTGACGCTGGGC
>NZ_JHQR01000330.1 GCF_014843825.1 Mesorhizobium silamurunense | reverse complement strand
TGGCGCAGGTGCCCGACGTGGTCGACGGCGCGCGCGGCGTGAAGTTCGTGGCGGCGGCGGTGGAGTCGAACGCCGCCGGCGGTGCGTGGACGCCGGCAAGGTTTGGGTGAGGCACGCGAAATCTTGCCGGGACGAAATGCATATTGGAGAACAGGATTAGCTTGCGACGCGCAACCGACGAGATCGAACGAAGCTTCTCAGCGCGTCGGGATCCATCGCATGCCCGAATGCGTAGCCTTGCAGTATGTCGCAGCCAAGGCCTTTGAGCAGACGTGCGTGCTTCATCGTCTCTACGCCTTCAGCAATGATCTCGATGCCCAGGGATTTGCCGATTTCGATGATCGAGGAGACAACCTGCCTTTGCTGGGGTGAGTTCACGATGGGATCCACCAGCTGGCGATCTATCTTCAGGCGGCGAGGCTGCAGTTTCAGCAAACTGACAATGGAAGCATAGCCGGTGCCGAAATCGTCGATTTCGATGTCGATGCCGAGCTGCTTGATCTGCTCGAGGTTCCATGTGACCAGATCGTCGTTGTCGTCGAGAAAGATTGACTCGACGAGCTCAAAGGAAAAGGCTCCCTTCCTGATGTTGAGGTCCCGCAAGCTCTTCAGGAGGTCCTCATCCTGAAGGCGCCGCGCCGAAACGTTGACCGACACGCGGGGAATGCCAATCTTTTCGGCCGACCACGCCTCGAAATCCAAAAGCGATTGCTGGAGGATTTTGCAGTCTATCGTCGAGACGACGTTCAGCTCTTCGGCGGTCTTCAGGAAAACGTCAGGTGCCAGAATGCCCTTCTCTGGATGCCGCCACCGCACCAGCGCTTCAACGCCGACGATCTCCAGCGTGTTCGCGTTAAATTGAGGCTGGTAAAATACGACGAATTCGTTTCGCTCGAGACCGGCCAGAATCTCGTCGGCAATTCTCTTCGTATTGACGATCTCGCTTTGCAGCTCTCCACTAAAGAATTCGTGCCGGTTGCGGCCCCGCTTCTTTGCCCGGTAGAGGGCGATATCGGCGTTCACCAGCAACTGCCTGGCATCCGGGTCTTTATCATTGTCGATGGCGATTCCGACACTGACGCCAAAACGGCATTGATGACCATGGTAGTAAACAGGCCTGCGCATTTGTTCGATAATACGGTCCGCGAGCAAGGCCGCTTGGCTGATATCATCATGCACCGTGCAGAGCACGATGAATTCGTCTCCTCCAACGCGCGCGACGAAACCACGGTCACCGACATTGGACTTGAGAACAGATGACGCATGCACCAGCATTGCATCGCCCGCCGCGTGGCCGAGTGTATCGTTGATGTGCTTGAAGCGGTCCAGATCGACGTGAAGCAGTGCTGCATAGCCGCCATTGAGCCTGGCCTTTGCCGCATAGTCTTCCAGCACTTGGTCCAGGTAACGCCGATTGGGCAAATCCGTCAGCGAATCGTGCAGCGCGACGTGTTCGATGCGGGCCTTGGCAGATTCAAGTTCCGTATTTTTCGACTCGGCCAACTGTTTTGCACGAACCAAATCGGTGTTCAGCAAAACGTCTGCCGTCACGTCCCACTCGGCACCGACCATTCGAGGCGAATTGTTGGCGGTCTGGTAGAAGATCGCCCTGGACCGGACGTGACGAATTTCGCCGTCCGGACGAACGATCCGGTATTCCGATGAATAAGTGCTCCGTCCGGCCGCGGCATTGTCGAAGTCTGTAAGCGCGCGAGGCAGATCTGCAGGATGAATGGCCCCGGCCCAGTCCGAATATCCGCGCGGCCCGCCGTCAGCCTCTCTACCGTATATTTCGTTGACGCGATCGTCCCACGCAAGATGATTGGTTTCGAGGTCGTGCTCCCACACTCCGATGGCCGACGCCTCCAGAGCAAGTTCCAACCGTCGCGACAGCCGATGCAGCTCCCAGTAGTTTCGCTGCCTTTCATTGATCAGGCGGCCTGCTGTCAGAAAGGGGATCAAGATCAGCGCCGCCGCTGCCGCCATGATCGCCCGGAGTTGCCAGGCGTTGGTCGGTGTGGCTGGCCATCCGCCCTTGGGAACTGCCGCGATCTGCCAGGAACCTGACGGGATTAGAACGTCGGCGGTTACCGGATCGCTCTTGACGACCCGTTCGTCGCCGAAGAACCGGACTCCCCTCGCGCCAAGGGCGTCATTGCCGATGAGCGCGACGTCAATCCCGAGATCCTTGTCGAGAAGACCGCTAGCCTGGTAGAGGCGCTGCACGTCGACGACTGCGGAAACGATGCCCCAGAACCGGTCGGTGTTGCCCGCGCTTTTTACGAAGACCGGAAATCGGCCGATGAAGGCCTGTCCACCTTGCTGCAGATCGACCGGGCCGGCAAGGATGAGTCTGCGCTCGTCGCGCGCACGCAAGGCGGCCGCGCGCTGCTGGTCGTTCTTTCGGTAGTCGAGGCCGATGGCCTTTTCGTTGCCGGCCATCGGATACATCAAGGAAATGACGAGGTCGGGCGCGCCGGCAATGTTGCGAAGTTGGGACTCTTCGTTGAACAGTCTGCTGGCAAGCTCCGCGAAGCGTTGCTCTCCCATATAGGGTTCGGTCGTAACTGCTGCGACCAGACCTCGCGCCAGCTGAAGGTTGCCGTTGATGTTCCCTTCGAGCTTGGCGCGAACGACATTGACCTTGGCCAGCACATCCGCGCGGGCGGCTTGGTCCGAGACGATCCTATTCTGATGGTCCGCGAATACGGCGCAAACGGCAATAACCACAATCGCTATCGCCGCCGGAATTCTTGCCGGTGAAAAGACGGCCCCCTTCACGCGGCCGAGCCTGTTGGCGAAAAAAGCCAATAGAGCGAGATTCCCTGTGCTTGTCAGCTCTCTGGGCGAGCCTCATCAAGGGAATAATAGTTCGCAATAACTTAATTTTAGCCTTCACAGTCTTTAAAATTTTTTGTGCCTTCGGACGCTGGTGTGCGGGTAATCGCCCCAGAACTCGCCACCTGGCGGAACTAGTGGCTATCGACCTTTTTCTGGACGATCCGATATGTCCCCACGCCACGCTTGGTTGCCCCAATTGAATAGGCCATCGGAATCTTGGGAGCGTTTTCGGGCAGGCCGTACATATCCTTGCCGGCCCTCACTGCGAATGAAAAGTGCTTCCAGGAAACCGTGTCGTGCTCGTTCAGAAAATCGAGCGTCAGCCCCGCAGCGATCAGCGCGTTCACCACGTCGCTGATCGGATGGATCCACTCATAATATCGAGGATGCTTCAAGGTTCGCTCATCGCCGGTATAGGTTTGCTCCTCGTTCCAGACGAGCGGTCGCGTTATCGGCGTTCTCCAGTCGTCCTTCAATTCGAGGGCGGCAGCCTTGCGATTGCACTGGAACATCAAGGGATGGCCCTCGGCCATATAGAGCCGGCCGCCGGGCCGAAGAAGATCGGCGACCACCCGCGCCCAACGGAAGACGTCGTCAAGCCAGTTCACCGACCCCCAGGTGACATAGACGATGTCATACGTCCGGTCGAGCGCTTCGACTGCCTCGTACAGCGGCGCTTCCACGAAGCGAACGTCACTGCCTGCCTTGGCGGCGAAATCCCGCGCCGCAGCGATCGCCCTTGGTGAAAAGTCCAGGCCTGTAGCGCTGCCTGCGCCAAGATTCCTCAGGCTGATCGTGTCGAGCCCGATGTGACATTGCAGATGGACGATGTCCTTGCCGAAAATGTCACCGACCTCGCGCGTTTCCAACTCATAGAGATTGGATCCACCCGCCAGCACATTCTCGATGCGGTAGCTGCCTGTTCTGTCGGTCGCGTGTAGTTCGGCCCGATCATCCCAATTCAGGAGGTTCGCGTCCAAAAACGGTTCCAAATCGCCCCCCTGATCTCAGCCGCAAGGTTAACAGCTGGTTAATGTAGATTGCAGCGAGTGGGGCATGCACGTCAATCCCAAGGCCTTGCGATGTCACAAGTGCCTGGGGCATCAGCGGTGCCGGTCGTCGACCAGAGGTGAAAGTCCATCGAGCACCAGGCTCCGGAACATGACGTCGACCTCAGACGGCAGCAGCCCAGGCTTCCGTTCGAACCACCAGTTCAGGGTCGTAAGGAAAGCGCCGACGATAAATTGCACGACGAAGTCGCGCGGCATCCTATCGCCGTGGAGAGTACGGGGCATCTCCCGCCGCACCATCTCCGACAGGATCAGGCGGATTTCGTTTTCCGCCACGGCGCCGTCTCGTGCGCCGATCATCGTCCGGTAGTGGTCGGCATACCGGGCCGCATGTTCGAACATCGCCGTGCTGAAGCCAAGCGGATCGTCGTGCGACGTTCCGGCGGCTGCGCGCACCGCCGATTGCGCCTCTTTGAGTTCCTCCCGAAGCATCTGGAACCCGCTTCGGAGCAGATCCTCCTTGCCGGTGTAATGCGCATAGAATGTCGAGCGGCCGATGTCGGCCTCATCGACGATGTCCTGCACGGAGAGGGCCTCGTAGCCCTTGCGCAGCATGAGCGTCATCAGCGCCTGATGGAGGGCTTTGCGGGTACGGGCGGCTCGCCGATCGATCTCGCGCGCCATCGATCGCTCCTTCTTCGCCAGCCCACGAAGCGCCTATCCCGACACCCTTTTCCAGGACGTCAGACTGGGATTGTCCACTAACAGACGTTTCGCCTGCATCGTCCGTCGAAAATTCCGAACATAGTGTCCATTATCATACGGATTGTTTCGAAGCTTCACTAGCGGCAGATGCCCCGGCATTCGCTCTCGCGCTGTTGAACGAAGGACGTGATGAACATGCACCATCTGCGAAGCGACATGCATTCGGCTGGAACCACAATCGGCCCGGACGCCAACAAGGGGATCGGTTTTCCGCGCCTCTATGACCTGTTGGTCCTCATGCTGACGCGTGGGCGGGACCGGGCTTACCGCGAGGCTCTGCTCGATCTGGCCGGTCTGGCGGCCGGCTTCCAGCTGCTGGACGTCGGATGCGGCACCGGCACCCAGGCGATTTCTGCCTGGTGCCGCGTGCAGCCCGGAGGATCGGTTGTAGGCGTCGACGTCTCCGAAAAGATGCTTGCCGCGGCTCGCCGCAAGGCGAACCGGGCCGGCCTCGATATCCCATTTCATCATGCCGATGCGGCCGAACTGCCGTTCGCGGATGGGCGCTTCGATGCCGTCACGTTCACGACGGTGCTGCACATGGTGCCGGAAGCAAGGCGCGGGCTTTGCCTGCGAGAGGCCGCGCGCGTTCTGCCCCCGGGCGGGCGGCTGTTGCTGGTCGACTATGCGGGCCCCGTCAGCGAGCGCGGACACATGTCGGCAAAGCACGGCCTGCATGGCCAGTTCGACCTGCACCGCCTCCGCGAACCGCTGGCGGCAGCCGGGTTCGAGCGTATCGAAGGCGGCCCGCTCAACTGGCTCGGCCTGCATTACCTGCGCGCCGTCAGGGTGTGACGATTACGGTCACGCCGATGGCGGCGCAGATATCCGACGTGACCATGGCGAGCGACCTAACCCTTGATCGCCGAGCCCACGATCGAGTCGACGAAGAAGCGCTGCAGGAAGACGAAGAGCACCAGCGGCGGCAGCACGGCGAGCGTCGCGCCGGCCATCACCAGGCCGGTGTTGACGGCGCCGCGATTGTAGCTGAGCAGTCGGCTCAGGCTGATCACGATCGGATAGGCGTCGGCGTTCCCCTGCAGCACGGTGAGCGGCCAGAGGCAGCTGTTCCAGTGGTAGACGAAGGCGAACAGCGCAAGGGCCGCGATCGCGGGCGCGACGCTCGGCGCCACGATCTTGAACAGGATGAGCAGCTCGGAGGCGCCGTCCATGCGCGCGGCGTCGATCAGGTCGTCCGGCACGCCGGCGATGAACTGGCGCATCAGGAAGATGCCGAAATATGCCGAGAAGTTCCTCGACCATCAGCCGCTGAACAAAGGCGATTCCATCATCATCTTCGGCCACAGCGGCCGCAATTCCTCCGGCATCAACACCGCGCTCTATGCCAAGAAGCGCGGCATCTTCGTCGTGGCGGTCACCAGCAAGAACAATCTCGACAAGCCGGTCACGCATTCGTCCGGCAAGCGGCTGGCGGATGCCGCCGACCTCGTCATCGACACCTGCTCGCCGATCGAGGATGCGGTGGTGCCGATCGAAGGCTGGAGCCGTCCGGTGTCGGGCTCCTCGACGGTGCTCGCCATGGTCATGGCGCATGAGCTGCTCGCGCGCACCGCCGAGCAGCTCTCGAAGCGCGGCATCGAACTGCCGGTCTTCGCTTCGCCAACCATTGCCGGCGTGACGCTGCACGACACCGATGTGATCTACGGGGTCTACCGCGAGCGCATGATCGAGGCACAGAAGAAGCACCTGCCGACCTTCCAGGCGACCATGCGCGGGGAGTGAATGACGGCTCGGGAGGCGTGCCAGCGCCTCCCGAGCCGTCAGAGCCGGCGCCGGATACCTGCCCGTGCCGAGTGCTTGGGCGGCACGTCGTTCTCATCCGGATTGGGGATGGGTTCCTCGTCCGGCAGCCTCTCCGGATCCGGTTCGCGCATCGGCTTCGGGTCGGGAAACGGCGGCGGCGTGGGGACCGGCGTTGGCGTCGGGTCGGGATTGGGGAGAATGGCCATAAAGTGATTTCCCTCGTTGCGCTGGCGAGCCGTCGGCGTGATGCGGTTTCCGGCAACCGGATATCTGCCCGACCAGAACATGATGGATTGGCCGCCGCATCTGGCGCTTCATCGAAACCTGATTGGCCGGCGGCTGACGCTTGGCAGAACGGTCACGACCGGGGATGGTTCCACATGATCGCGCCGCGTTTGGGCGGCGCCGGGCATGAATGACGATCAAATGATTTCCCGTCGTCCATTTCGCCCTTGCCGGAGCCATGCAGCGCCTTAGTTCCGTTGCGGGGCGGGTGATCATCTGCCGACATAGGAGGCGGCCTTGAAGCACCAAACCGTAGACCAACTCAATGCCGTTGCCGACGTTCATGCTGAAGCAGCGGTTCTCATCGCCAGTCGAGGCCAACGCCTCGAACGCTGGGCGCAACTTCTCGAGCAGGACCCAGGCCGGCGCCTCATGGCGCTTGCGGGCACCGAATACGCCACTCCAGACGTGCGCGAAAAGATGCGTTCCACCGGATCGCCGATCACTGTCGCCTTCGAAGACCCGATCTTTCGTGCTCAGGGCCTGAAGGATGACACGTACGGCGAAGCGAAGCGCTTCTTCGAGCTCAGCGACTGGCAGTTGCATGAGGTCGTCTGCCATTGCCATGTCGGCGCCAATCTGCCGGCACGCTGGGCGGCGTCCCGCGTTCGCGCGGCCATCTCTCCTGGCTCAGGCATCCTTGCCTGGCTGAGAGGGGTGTTCATGCACTGAAGCGATTGCCGCGGTTCCAAGAACCGCGGCATCGTTCAATATCGGGACTTTGCCGAAGACGGAGGGGAGTTTTCTTCTCTCCCCGCCGGCCGGCAGCTAGAGCGGTTCACCGTTTCACGGAAACGCCGAACCGCTCTATCTCTTTGTTTTCACGCAACTTCGGACGGAAAGCCCAGTCAGCGATCGATCTCGCCGAACACGATATCCAGCGATCCTATGATGGCCGCAACGTCGGCGATCATGTGTCCGCGCGACAGATAATCCATCGCCTGGAGGTGGGCGAAAGACGGCGCGCGGATCTTGCAGCGATACGGAACATTGCTGCCGTCCGAGACCAGATAGACGCCAAACTCCCCTTTCGGCGCTTCCACCGCCGCGTAGACCTCGCCGGGCGGTACGCGGTGGCCTTCGGTGTAGAGCTTGAAATGGTGGATCGTGGCTTCCATTGAACGCTTCATGGTGGCGCGCGGCGGCGGCGTGATCTTCTGGTTCGCCACGGCGACCGGCCCCGCGCCGCCGGTCGAGCGCAATTTCTCCAGGCACTGCCTCATGATCCGCACGGACTGCCGCATCTCCTCCATGCGCACGAGATAGCGGTCGTAGCAGTCGCCGTTCTTGCCGATGGGAATGTCGAAATCCATCTCCGGATAGCATTCATAGGGTTGCGCCTTGCGCAGGTCCCAGGCGGCGCCCGAGCCGCGCACCATGGGGCCGGAGAAACCCCACGCCCAGGCGTCATCGAGAGAGATGACACCGATATCCGCATTGCGCTGCTTGAAGATGCGGTTTTCGGTCAAGAGTTCATCGAGATTTCTCAATACTTTCAGGAACGGATCACAGAAATCCCAGATGTCGTCGAGCAACTCTCCCGGCAGATCCTGATGCACGCCGCCGACCCTGAAATAGTTGGCATGCATGCGGGCGCCGGATGCGCGCTCATAGAACACCATCAGCTTCTCGCGCTCGGCGAAGCCCCAGAGCGGCGGCGTCAGCGCGCCGATATCCATGGCCTGCGTGGTGACGTTGAGCAGATGCGACAGCAGCCGGCCGATCTCGCAAAACAGGACGCGGATGAGTTGCCCACGCCGGGGAACGGATATTTCGAGCAGCTTCTCGGCGGCGAGGCAGAAGGCATGCTCCTGGTTCATCGGCGCCACATAGTCGAGCCGGTCGAAATAGGGCAGGGCCTGCAGGTAGTTCTTGTGTTCGATCAGCTTCTCGGTGCCGCGGTGGAGCAAGCCGATATGCGGATCGGCGCGGTCGACGATTTCGCCGTCGAGTTCCAGCACCAGCCGGAGCACGCCGTGCGCCGACGGGTGCTGCGGCCCGAAGTTGAGCGTGAAGTTGCGGACTGCGGTTTCGGTCATGGCGGCCCCTTCGCGGACTCTGGTTTGTTTTGCCGGCCCCGTCCGGTCAAGCGCGCTAGAGCAATTCCAGGAAAAGTGCGCAGTGGTTTTCCGTCCGGAATTGCGTAAAAACAAACGCTTAGAGCGGGCCGGCGATCCTATCAAACGCTGAACCGCTCTGGGCGGCGCCGATCACGTCGTCGTCTGGATGATCAGCGTGAGGGTACCGTCGCCATCGATATTGGCAGCGACAACCTGCGATGAATTCAAGCCGTTCGCGCGCAGGACCGATACCGCCTCGGGCGAGTCGTCGACCGACTTCTGCAGCTTCGCCAAGTCCTTCGCGGTCGTCCTGGTGACCACGGCTTCCGCCTGTGTCTTCACTTCAGCGGACAGATCCTCCATCGCCACCACCACAACGTTGGTGAAGCGCTGGCCGGGATTTTCCGGATCGGGTTGCGCCTGGCCGGGTGAGGGTTCCTGTGCCGGAGGCAAGGCCTGCGGCGGCTGCGGATCGGCACGCTGGGCGGAAACCGGCTGCGCCAAGGCAAAGGTCGAAAGAGCGAGCACCATCGTCAACGTCCGCATCGTCTTTCCTCCATGTCTCGAAGTTTGACGACACAACCCCTCCGCCGAGCGATGGTTCCCGGCGAAGAGCGGCAAGTTGGCGGCGAAGGTCGGCCGTTCAGCTCCGCCATTCACGGCCAAATGGGGATCAGATGGTCAGCACCGACAGCGCCGCGGCCTGCAGGCGCTCGAACGCCGCGAAGCGCCTGTCGTGCCAGGCGACAAGCGAGGGGTTGGGCGAATAGACCTCACCCACCTCCGACATCGCCGACATGGCTGCGGGAAGGTCCGCGTGGCGGCCGGCGGCCACGGCGCCGAGCATCGCCGAGCCGAGCAGCACGGGCTCGGGGGATGTCGGGGCATAGACCACCTTCCCCGTGGTGTCGGCGATGAGCTGCCGCACCAGCGGGCTCTGCCCCGCGCCGCCGCTGATGGCGATCGTGTCGATGTTGATGCCGCAGGCGCGCATGGCCTCCAGGATCTGCCGGGCGCCGTAGCCGAGGCCGCAGAGGCCGGCGAGATAGAGCGCGACGAGGCTGTCGTCGGGGCCGGTCGTCATGTCCAATCCGGCGATCAGCCCGCGCGCGTCGGGATTGGCCAAGGGGGCACGGTTGCCGAGAAATTCGGGAACGACGTGCAGGGCGCCGATCAGCCTGTCCGCCTTGGCCGCGCCGCCATGCCGCTCCGCCTCCTGCGCCAGCCATTGGCTGAGGCTCTTGCCGCTTCGCGCTGCGACCCCGGCAAGCTCGACGGCGGCGGGGTGCATGCCGACCAGGCGATCGATGGCGGCGCCCGCGGCCGACTGGCCGCCTTCGTTCAGCCACAGACCCGGCACCATCGCGGAGAAGTAAGGACCCCACAC
>NZ_JHQR01000334.1 GCF_014843825.1 Mesorhizobium silamurunense | reverse complement strand
GCCCTCGCTTGCCCGCGCTCAAGGGGCGCCCGGCGCCACCATCCGCGTCGGCAGCAACGTGCCGTCCGCCGCGATCGACCCGGTCACCATCGCCGACGCCGGCGGTCTGCTGGTGCTGCAGCAAGTCGCTGAATTCCTCTGCATCGACGGCCCGGACCTGGTGCTCAAGCCGGCGCTCGCCGAAAGCTGGAAGCCGAACGCCGACGGCACGGTGTGGACCTTCACACTGCGCAAGGGCGTCAAATTCCACTCGGGCGGCGAGATGAAGGCCGACGACGTGGTGGCCAGCATCGACCGTCTCGCCGACCCCGCCAACTCGTCCAACGCGCTGTCGGTGTTCAACGGCATCCTGCAAAAGGGCGCCACCAAGAAGGTCGACGACTATACCGTCGAGTTCCATCTCGACGCGCCGAACGGCAACTTCCCCTACATGGTTTCGTCCGACAACTACAACGCCGTCATCATCCCCGCGAGCTACAAGGGTGGCTACGAACAGAGCTTCGACGGCACCGGTCCGTTCAAGCTCGAAAAATACACGGCCAAGGTCGGCGCCTCCTTCGTGCGCAACGAGGATTATTGGGGCGAGAAGGCTTTGCCGGAACGCACCGAGTTCACCTTCTTCTCCGACATGCAGGCCCAGATCCTTGCCTTGCAGGGCGGCCAGATCGACATCATCAACCAGATGCCTGTTCTGGCCGGCGTCGGCCTGCTCAACGATCCGAACGTCGACATCATCAGTCTGAAGTCGGTGGCGCACCAGCAACTGCACCTGCGCTGCGACGACGGCCCGATGAAGGACCCGCGCGTGCGTCGCGCCATCGCGCTCAGCATCGACCGCAAGGAGCTCGTCGCCGGCCTGATGAAGGGCCGCGCGCAGGAAGGCAACGACAGTCCGTTCGCGGGCGTCTATCCGTCGACCGACACCAGCGTGCCGCAGCGCGAACAGGACATTGCGCAGGCCAAGCAGCTGATGGAGGCAGCGGGCGCCGGCAAGGGCTTCAAGGTGACGCTCACCACCGAGCGCTATCTGGAAATCCCGGAATACGCGCAGCTCATCCAGAACTGGGTCAAGGAGATCGGCATCGAGCTCGAGCTCAACATCCTCGACCAGGGCGCCTATTACGGCGATGCGGTGTTCGGCAAATCGAACTGGCTGGATTCGGTGATGGGCATCACCGACTACGGCCACCGCGGCGTGCCGAATGTCTACCTTGCGGCGCCGCTGAAGAGCGACGGCACCTGGAATGCCGCCCACTTCAAGAACAAGGACTACGACCAACTAGCGACCAGCTATATCGCAGCCCTCGACCTCGAGGCGCAGAAGGCCACCGCCGGCAAGATCCAGAAGCTGCTGCTCGAGGAAACGCCGGTGATCTTCGGCTATTTCTACGACTACCTGACTGCGACGGCGAAGGGCGTGGCGGGCGTTCAGCCCACCGCCATGTCGCAGCTGTTCCTCGAGAAGGCCTCGAAGGGCTGACGAGAGCGAACAAAGCTTATCCCTGACAGCCGGCTCTCCACGGAGAGCCGGCTCCAATAGGAGTATTCGCCATCCTCGCCTTCCTCGTCCGGCGCCTGGCTCTGTCGCTCGTCACGCTGTTCCTGCTCAGCGTCATGGTGTTCCTCGGCGGCCAGGTGCTGCCCGGCAATGTCGGCCGCGCCATATTGGGACCGTTTGCAGACCAGCGCGCCGTCGACGCGCTCAACCACTCGCTCGGCGTCGACCGCCCGCTGCTCGTCCAGTACGGAACCTGGATTTGGAATTTCATCCGGGGCGACATGGGCACGTCCTACATCTTCCGTGCGCCGGTGGCGCCCTTCGTCATCGACGCGCTCGGCAATTCGCTGAAGCTGGCATCGATCGCCTTCGTGCTCGTGGTGCCGATCGGCATCCTCGGCGGCGTCATCGCCGCGCTCAACCTCAACCGGCCGCTCGACCGCATCATCAGCCTAGGCGGCCTGTCGGTGACGGTGCTGCCGGAATTCGTCACCGGCATCATCCTGATCCTGATCTTCGGGGTGTGGCTGCGCTGGCTGCCGATCGCTGCAGCCTGGCCGAAAGGCGCCGGCTTCTTCACCCAGATCTACTATCTGATCCTGCCGTCGCTGCCGCTGTTTCTGGTTCTGTTCGGCTACATCGCCCGCATGGCGCGATCCGGCATGATCGAGGCGCTGGATTCCGACTATACGCGCACCGCCGTGCTCAAGGGCTTGCCGTGGCGCACGGTGATCTGGCGGCACGTGCTGCGCAACGCGCTGTTGCCGACCATCACCGTCATCGCCACGCAGACCGGCTACCTCATCGGCGGCCTGGTCGTGATCGAGACGCTGTTCCGCTACCAGGGCATCGGCTCGCTGATCTTCACCGCGGCGCGCGGCAAGGATTTCCCGATGCTGGAGGCCGGCATCCTCACCATCGGCATCGTCTACGCGGTGGCAACGCTTGTCGCCGATTTCCTCTATTCCGTGCTCAATCCGCGTATCCGGCTGGGGGCAGAGCAATGAGCGCAACCGACAGCCCCGCCACTATCCCGGTGCCGGACACCGCGCGGCGCAGCCCGTGGGGCGAGGTGCTGCATTCGCTGCTGCGGTCAGGCACCTTCCTGACCGGCTTCGGCATCGTCCTGTTCTGGATCATTTGCGCGCTGTTCGGCGAGCACTTCGTGCCCTACGACCCGCTTGCCGACGACATCATCAACGCGCTGGCGCCGCCGTCGGCCGAGCACTTGTTCGGCACCGACCAGATCGGCCGCGACGTCTTCTCGCGCGTCATCGTCGGCTCACGCGACATCCTGACGGTGGCGCCGCTCGCTACCCTGCTCGCGACCGTCGCCGGCACCGCGCTCGGGCTCCTGATCGGCTATTTCCGCGGCATCGTAGACGACATCGTCAGCCGTGTGCTGGAAGCTTTCATGGCGATCCCGGTGGTCATCATCGCGCTGCTCGCCATCGTCGCGCTCGGCACGTCGAAGGCAACCGTCATCGTCGTCATCGGCTTGAGCTTCGCGCCGATCATCGCCCGCACGGTGCGCTCGGCGGTGCTGGCCGAACGCGAGCTCGACTATGTCGCGGCGGCAAAGCTGCGCCACGAGGGCGCGCTGCACACGATGTTCGTCGAGATCCTGCCCAACGTCATACCGCCGATCCTGGTCGAGACGACGGTGCGCCTCGGCTATGCGATCTTCGCCGTCGCAACGCTCTCCTTCATGGGCTTCGGCATCCAGCCGCCCTCGCCCGACTGGGGGCTCTCCATCTCCAGCAATTACGGCATGATCGGCGGCGGTTTCTGGTGGACGGTGCTGTTCGATGCGCTGGCGATCGCCTCGCTGGTGATCGGCGTCAACCTGGTGGCCGACGGCGTCCATGGAGCGTTCAATGACTGAGAAGAATGCGCTCGAACTCAACGACCTCTCGGTCGCCTATCGCGTTGGCGGCCGCAACCGAGCGGTGCTGCGCAATGTCAGCCTCACCATCGGCCGCGGCGAGGCCTACGGGCTGGTCGGCGAATCCGGCTGCGGCAAGTCTACCGCGGCGCTGTCGGTGGTGCGCTACCTGCCGCGCAACGGCTCGATCACCGGCGGCTCGATCGCGCTCGATGGGCAGGACGTGATGAAGCTCGACGCCGAGGCGCTCAGGCGCGCCCGCGCGGAAAGCGTGTCGATGGTCTATCAGGACCCCGGCAAGGCGCTGAATCCGTCGCTGCGCATCGGCCGCCAACTGACCGAGATTTTCGAGCTTGCCGGCATCTCGGGACAGGCGGCGAGCGACAAGGCGATCGCGATGCTGAACCTTGTGCGGATCTCGGATCCGGCCAGCGTCATGCAGCGCTATCCGCACCAGCTTTCCGGCGGCATGCAGCAGCGCGTGGCGATTGCCATGGCGCTGGCCAACGACCCGTCGATGCTGATCCTCGACGAGCCGACGACGGGCCTCGATGCCACGGTCGAAGCCGAAGTGCTCGACCTGATCGCTCAGCTGAGAAGAGAACTGTCGGCCTCGATCCTGTTCATCAGCCACAACCTCGCTGTCGTCTCCAACATGTGCGACCGCGTCGGCGTGCTCTATGCCGGCATGCTGGTCGAGGAAGGCTCGACGAAGGACGTCTTCAACGATCCGCGCCATCCCTACACGGTGGCGCTGCTACGTTGCCTCCCGCGCGGCGGCCAGCGCAAGGACCAGGGCCGCCTCGACACCATCCCCGGCTTCCTGCCCGGCATCGGCGCCAATATCGTCGGCTGCGCCTTCGCCGACCGCTGCGCGCTGGCGACGGAGCGCT
>NZ_JHQR01000036.1 GCF_014843825.1 Mesorhizobium silamurunense | reverse complement strand
GAGCTGGACCTTGTTGGGATCGAAATTCTGGCGGTGAACGGTTTGCGCAAGGAAAAGCAGATTGTTGAAAGGTGCATCGTGAAGTGCGCGAGCCTTCTCCAAGGTCCACATCCCGCCATCAGCGCATTGCGCCCGTGGCATCGTCTTAGTCGGATTGGTGTCGTGCATGTCGTCCTGTTCTCAGTTCTTGGCTTGCCGTATCTTCGTCGTCCGATTCAGGCCGGTTGAATGTGTGTCGATCCTGACCATTGCTCGTGGGCCGTCAGGGCGCTCGAAAATCAAGTCCGATATCGAGGATCGGCGCACTATGGGTCAGCCAGCCGATGGAAATAAGATCGATGCCGGTGGCGGCGATGGCTGGCGCTGACGCGGCGGTGATCCTGCCCGATGCTTCGGTGATGGCTCGACCGGCGACCATCAGCACCGCCTCTCGCAATTGGTCAACCGACATGTTGTCAAGCAGGATGGCGTCGGGGGCGAGCGTCAGGGCCTCTTCCAACTGGGTCAGTGTATCGACCTCGACTTCGATCTTGACGAGATGACCTGCACTTGCTCGCGCGCGCTTGATGGCCGCACGGATCCCGCCGGCGATGGCGATGTGGTTGTCCTTGATCAGGATGGCGTCATCGAGGCCGAAGCGGTGATTGGCGCCACCACCGGCGCGCACGGCGTATTTTTCGATAGCGCGCAAGCCGGGTGTCGTCTTGCGGGTGCAGGTGATCTTCGCAGGGTGTTCGCGAACGGCTGCGACAATCGACGCGGTTGCGGTGGCAATGCCGCTCAGATGGCATAAAAAATTGAGCGCGGTGCGTTCTGCGGTGAGAATGGTCCTGGCCGGGCCACTTACCGATGCGATGACCTCCCCTTCCACGACACTACTGCCGTCTGGCCGCTCCACCGAGATTTCAACATCGGGACTGATCAGGCGGAAGGCCAGAATGGCCAGATCGAGCCCCACAACAACCCCGCGCTGGCGCGCCGCCAGCACGGTTCTTGCATAGTGGTAGGGTGTTACAATGGCGTCCGTAGTTAAGTCACCGGCTCTGCCGAGGTCTTCGAGAAGGGCTGCCCGCACCAGTGGTTCGAGCATAATGACGGGAAGGGGGCTGAGGTTCATTACGTGAGGCCTGCCAGCGCTGGAGAATTTGCGAGTTCCCGCGCTGCCCCTAAGGCCGCTTCGAGTGTGATTTCGGAGCGTCTGGCAACGGGTGCCTGATGGGGAAAATCCGTCCGGTAGTGGGCGCCTCGGCTTTCCTCGCGCCGCAACGCTGCAATCGCGATCATCAGCCCAACGGCCGCCGGATCCGCTGCTGCGTGCTTGCTTTCGGCTATCGGCAGCAAGGCCCGTATAGCTGCTTTCAAACCTGCACCATTCCGGACGATGCCGAGTGCGGGCGACACGGAAGGACGCACGGGTATGGGATCAGGCGATAGGTAATCGCCTCCAAACGCAGGCTTTGTCCTGCGGGCAGGGGTTCCGGCCACGCTTTCCGCGACCCAGCGCGCGCACACGACCGCCTCAGTCAGGGAATTGCTGGCGAGCCTGTTGGCGCCATGCAGTCCGGTCGAGGCGACTTCGCCGCAGGCCCAGAGCCCCTTGACGGAGGTGCGGCCGGATCCGTCAACCGCCACTCCACCCATGTGGTAGTGTTGGGCGGGGCGAACGGGAATAAGGTCCCGCGCCGGATTGATGCCGGCTCCACGGCAGGCAGATGCGATTGTGGGGAACTGTCGCGCGAATTCCGAACCCGGCCGTCGCCGCGCGTCGAGGAAAACGCGGTGGCCGTTGGCCAGATGGTTCCATACGGCGCGCGCCAGGACATCGCGAGACGCAAGTTCCGCCCCTGGCACGCCCCGGAGAAAGGGTCGGCCGGTTTCGTCGATGAGGGCGGCACCTTCGCCGCGAACAGCCTCGCTGATCAGCGTCATCGGGCGTTCGGGCCCGTCAAGCGCGGTCGGGTGGAACTGGATGAACTCGAGGTCGGCAAGGACAGCTCCCGCGCGGGCCGCAAGCGCCAGGCCCTGTCCGCAACTGCCGGATGGATTGGTGGTGTCTAGAAATAGCCCGCCGATCCCACCGCTGGCGAGGACGACGCGCCGTGAGCCGAAGAAAACGGATCCTAGTGAACAGCTCGCCCAGACGCCGCGGATCGCATTGTCGCTCACCGCCAGCCGGCGCGCTTCCACGCCCTCCAGGACAACAATCGATGGAGTGGAACGCACGGCCGCGATCAGGGCACGCATGATCTCACGCCCGCTTCCGTCGCCATGCGCATGAACGATGCGACGCCGGCTATGCGCGGCCTCCAATCCGAGGCGCAGACACCCTTTCAGCGTCCGGTCGAAGGGGACCCCGAGGCCCGCAAGCCCCTCGATCGCAGCAGGCGCTGCCTTTAGGACGCGGTCCGCCATGTCTCTGTCGCAGAGCCCGTCCCCTGCGGTGAGCGTGTCGGCAAGGTGCAGCGCCGTATCATCGTCATTACCGAGGCTCGCGGCCAGACCGCCCTGTGCCCAGGTGCTCGACGTGTCGGCCCCCAGCAGGGTCCTGGACAGAAGAAGCACTGGCTCCGGCGCCAGATGAAGCGCGGTCATGAGCCCGGCGATGCCGCCGCCAATGATAATGGGCCGCCCGAAGAAGCTGCGGACATCGGCGCTCAAAGTGCCAGCATCCGTTCGACCGCAAGCCGCGCGCGCTGGGCGATTTCCGGCTCGATTGTCACGATATGGCGGTTCTGCTCCAGCGCCGCACGGATGTTGGCGAGTGTTATCCGCTTCATGTGCGGGCACAAATTGCAGGGCCGGATGAACTCGAGCTCCGGATGCTGGAGCGCGACATTGTCGCTCATCGAACATTCCGTCAGCAGCACGACGCGTGGCGGCTTTTGCAGCCCGACATAGTCGGACATGGCTGCGGTCGAGCCGGAAAAGTCGGCCTCGGCCACCACTTCGGGCGGGCACTCGGGGTGAGCTAGCACGACGACGCCAGGATGTGCCTGACGCAATTCACGAACGTCGCAGGCAGTGAAGCGCTCGTGCACCTCACAATGGCCCTTCCAGGCAAGGATCTCGACATCCGTCTCGGCAGCGACGTTCTTGGCCAGATATTCATCCGGCAGCATGATCACCCGAGGAACACCCAGGGACTCCACCACAGCCCGCGCATTGCCCGATGTGCAGCAGATGTCGGACTCGGCTTTCACTTCCGCCGACGTGTTGACATAGGTGACAATCGGCACATTCGGAATGCGCTGACGCATTAGGCGCACGTCCTCGGCGGTAATCGAGTCGGCCAGGGAACAGCCTGCGTGCAAATCAGGAATGAGCACCGTCTTTTGCGGATTGAGCAGCTTTGCCGTCTCGGCCATGAAATGCACGCCGGCAAGCACGATCACGTCCGCTTCGGTCGACATCGCCTTGCGGGCAAGCGCCAGGCTGTCGCCGACGATATCTGCGACACAGTGGAAGATCTCCGGCGTCTGGTAGTTGTGCGCCAGGATAACGGCGTTGCGCTCCCGCTTCAGCGCCAGAATTGCCTCGATATCGTCCAGAAAGATCGGCCATTCGATCGGGGGGATGACGCGCCGAACGCGGTCGTACAGGGACGCGCCCGAAGGCAAGACGGCGCTCATCGAGCCTCCAGTTATAGTCTACATGATTATAAGACCTATATATTCGTTGTGACTATAAGCCGTGTCAACCCCGGGTGAGCGGCAATTTTGTCCCGGCCACAGGCCTCTCGTCGAGGATGGCGTGGCGGAAGCGGTAGAGCTGCGCCGGCCGGCCACCGGTTTCGGCGGTAGTCTCCCCAGTCTTCTCAACCAGCTCTTGCTGCTCGATAAGCCGTCGAAAGTTCGGCTTGTTGATGAGCCTGCCGGAGAGCGCCTCCACGGTTCGCTGCAGCTGCAAAAGTGTGAAAACCGGCGGCATCAGCTCGAAGACGACGGGCCGGTATTTGATCTTGGAGCGCAGCCGCGCGATAGCGGTCGCCACGATGCGGCGGTGATCGGCGACCATGAACTTGCCGGCCACCAGCGGAGGCGGCGTCGCGTCCCGTCGGCTTGCGGCCTCTTGGACCAGGCCTGCTTCGTAGACCAACTCATAGCGTTGAAGCGTGAGTTCCTCGTTCCAATGGCGGTCGTCGAAGCCGAAGGCGATCGCCGCCCGCTGCCGGCGTTCGCGTCGCGTGGCGGTGTCGCTGGCGCCGTCTGCCCATTCAATCAGGTGCGGTCGCAGAACATCCAGCACCGGCGGCGTGCCGGAGCGGTGATCCTCCCATGGAAAATATTCATACCAACTTTGCCAGCCACATTTGGGCGAACCCGCGGCCTGTTCCTTGCGGGTCAATGCGAGATAGCTGATGGCGATGACCCGCTGCTGGCGCGCCGCGCCGATGCGGTCCCGGTCGGCGAAGGTGTAGAGTTGCTCAATGTACCCCAGCGGATGGCCGGTTTGCTGCTCCACCCACCCCCTCAAACCGGATTGCGGCGATCGGTGCTCAAGCGCAAATGGTCCGGAGGGCAGGGTGTCCGCCTGCCCGATGGTGAGGACACAGGGTTCACTGTCGTTTACCGAGACGACAACGGCGATCAGGTCCACTTTGACTTCGTCAGCCTTGATGGCGCCTCTGTCTTTCCCGGTTCCTGTTGCCTGATGGTCCATGTTCGCGAAAGTGGTTAGCCCAGTCTCGGGCGCCTTAATCGATTTAATGTAAGCGTGGCTGCCCGCACGTCAACACCGCAGTGCTGCACGGCCTTTTTTAGCTCTTCGCACTTGCACAAAAATGTGCCAAACGCGACGCCCGTCGGGGGTAACGCAAGGGAAGGAGGCACGGGGTGAGCGCAGCTGGAGATACAAACGCTGTTACACCGCCGGATATTCGCTTGCGGAAGGGCCAGACTCCACTCGTATGCCTGACGGCATATACCACGCCGATAGCGAAGCTGGTTGATCGACACTGCGACATCGTCCTCGTCGGCGACAGCGTAGGCATGGTGCTGCACGGCCTGTCCTCGACGCTGGGAGTCACCCTCGACATGATGATCATGCACGGCAAGGCAGTGCGGCGCGGGCTCGAGCGGGCCCTCCTGGTCGTCGACCTGCCGTTCGGTTCGTACGAAGAGGGGCCAGAGCAGGCATTCCGCAACGCTGCGCGCCTGATGGCAGAGGCCGGCTGTGCAGCGGTGAAGCTCGAGGGCGGCGAGAGCATGGCAGCAACCATCCGCTTCCTGACGGCCCGCGGCGTCCCGGTGATGGCCCATGTCGGACTAACGCCGCAGGCGGTCAACACATTCGGCGGCTATTGCGTGCAGGGGCTGGGAGACGATGCTGAGCGGATCAGGCGCGACGCCGGTGCGGTCACGGAGGCCGGCGCTTTTTCAGTGGTGCTGGAGAAAGTGCCCGAGCCGCTTGCAAAGGCCATCACTGCGCAGATCGCCATCCCAACGATCGGGATCGGCGCCTCGCCAGCCTGCGACGGCCAGATTCTGGTGGTTGACGACATTCTGGGCATGTTCACCGACTTTCGGCCGAAATTCGTCAAGCGCTATGCCGAACTAGGCTCAGAGGCCGAGGCGGCAATCGGCACTTACGCCGCCGATGTGAGGGACCGGCGCTTTCCGGCGGCCGAACATGTCTACGCCGCCGCGTCGAGGCCCGGAGACGTCGCATGAGCGTGCCGATCGTTCGAACCGTTGCCGAGCTTCGCACTGTTGTGGCGGGATGGCGCCGCTCGGGCGCAAGTGTCGCAGTGGTGCCGACCATGGGGGCCTTGCATGAAGGACATCTGAGCCTCGTGCGTGCAGCCCTTCAGAAGGCCGAGCGGGTCATCGTGACGTTGTTCGTCAACCCCAAGCAGTTCAACAGTGCCGCCGACCTTGCCGCCTATCCCCAGACGGAAAGCCAAGATGCGGCAAAGCTCGCGTCGCTGGGCGCGCATCTGCTCTATGTGCCGGATGCAGAGGAGATGTATCCGCCGGGCTTCGCCACGACCGTTTCAGTCTCCGGCGTCAGTGAAGGCCTGTGCGGCGCGTTTCGGCCGGGCCATTTCGATGGCGTGGCGACCGTCGTTGCCAAACTCTTCTTGCAAACCGGCGCTGATTTCGCCTTTTTCGGCGAAAAAGACTTTCAGCAGCTTCGGCTTGTCAAGCGGCTGGTCCAGGATCTGGATATTCCAATCACCATCGTTCACTGTCCGACAGTCCGCGAAGGCGATGGTCTCGCTCTATCCTCGCGCAATGCCCGGCTCTCGCCAGCCGAGCGCACCATTGCCCCGAAGCTACCATCGGTCCTGTTCGAGACGGCTGATCGGCTTGCACGCGGCGGTCCCCTCCTGGAAACACTTGCTGAGGCGCGCGCAGCAATTTTGTCTGCGGGCTACCGCGAGGTCGAATACCTGGAGCTTCGCGGCGAGGTGGATCTGCAACCGATGACAAGCGTTCACCGACCGGCACGCTTGCTTGTCGCGGCTTGGCTCGGCGACACACGGCTCATCGACAACGTCAGAACATCACCGTTTGGCTTAACAAATTAACGAGGTTCTCGGCTGTGGGTCACGCTCCGCAAGCAGAAGCAGGAAAGCAATGGCGGCGATGAAGGGACGAGATCGTACGCGCTGTATCGGTGCGTGATCGTTTAAACCCGTGCTCTGCCTGGCATCGAGCGACATTCACGGAGGTTATGCAAAGCGCAGATGCATCGCGTGTTTGAAAATTTCGTCGAGCAACTCTATGCAAGCGTTGATGCTGCCGATCTCAGTGAGGCAATAGCGTTCGCCGCCGCCGGCTTCGACTTTCCGCTCTTCGCCTATTTTACTTACCCGTCGGTCCCCGGCGATGCGCCGCGCCTGATCTCCAACTATCCTTCATCCTGGACATCACGTTATCTGCAACAGCGGTACCACAGCCTTGATCCGGTGATCCTGCGCGGGTTGCAAGGCTGGGATACTTTTGATTGGGGCGTGGATCGCGCTCGGCAGTGCCTGCCGACGGCACAGCAACAAATTCTGGATAATGCAGCTGAGTATGGCATCCGCGGCGGATTGACGATGTCCATGCATGATCATCGCGGCCGGTTTGCTGCGCTGACCTTTGCTTCCGACGAATCCCATCCGCGCCTTTTGCGGTCACTGACACGTTATGAAAAAGCGTTGCAGCTGGTGGCGATCAACTTTCACATCCATGTCCGGCGCAGGCTCGCCGACGATCGCGTGGTGGATGGTGTAACGCTCACTCCGCGAGAGTTCGAATGCCTGAAATGGACGGCGCGCGGCAAGTCGGCCTGGGACGTCAGCCAGATCCTCGGCGTCTCGAAGCGCACGGTGACCTTCCATCTGGAAAACGCCAAGGCAAAGCTTGGCGTGCGGACGGTCAACCAGGCCGTCGCGCGCCTGGCTGCGTCCGGTCAGGCGAGATCGTGATCCTTCCGCCAAGATAGCTGTAAACGTCTACAGGCTGCATCACCGTCAGCTTTGCCCTTCGATGGCGGGAACACATCCCGCACGGAGGCGACCATGATGCAGCTGATAACACCGGACCTTTACGGCGAGTTCGCAAGCGAGCTCAAAGAGATGCACGGGCTCAGATATCGGGTGTTCAAGGCAAGGCTCGATTGGGAAGTTCAGACCAAAGACGAAATGGAAACCGACACATTTGATGGCTTCAAGCCTGTCTATCTGCTTCTCAAGGGATCCGATTGGCGAATTCGCGGTTGCGTGCGTCTTTTGCCCAGCACCGGGCCCACAATGTTGCGCGACACGTTCCCGGTGCTGCTGGGTGCTGACGTTGTGCCCTCGACCGCCGACATATGGGAGAGCAGTCGTTTCGCGCTCGATCTCCCTCCGTCAGCGCCCAAGGCGGCGGGCGGGCTGGCGCAGGCTACCTACGAGCTGTTCGCCGGTATGATCGAGTTCGGCTTGGCCAATGATCTCACCCGGATAGTAACGGTGACCGATACGCGCATGGAACGGATCCTTCGCCTCGCAACGTGGCCATTGTCGCGCATCGGACAGGCGATGCCCGTCGGCAAAACGGAGGCGGTGGCCGGGTTCCTCGAGATTTCCCACGTGAGCCTTTTGCGCGTCCGCAGCAGGGGGCGGCTGAGCGGACCGGTACTGTGGCAACCGGTTTTAGGCCCTTCGGCATAGCGCTTTTGTGGACAACTGAGCCGTGACGGATGCTGGTCTGCCCAAGGATGCGACGGTCGGTCTTGTATGCTGGCCGGACTGGCGTCGCCACGAAGCTTACCACTACGCCAGACGATTGCCGCGCACTGCCTGGGCCTGGGAATTTCTTCGGCGCAATCCCCAATTCCAGCGCGACCACGCCGAAATGGCGCCGGCAGCGTGCATCGTCCCAGGACACGCCGATACGAAGATAATCGAGCTGACGACAAGATCATCTTGCCTCAGGGAATGGAGCCTCCTTTTTCGCGGATGCGCCACAATTGGACGCCACGTCGGCAAAGGTCTTTTGGGATCCTCGCGATTGCGCCCGCGTCCTGCGAGCGGCCGCGGAGCCGGTTGGGCTCGACCACAATTTTGAACCGCTTGATCTTTCTTCGCTCTCATGCGGCAAGGACGTCCTGCTGACACCTGCCGGCATGCAGCACGTGCTGCTTAGGGAGGACTGTCGGACTCTGCAGATCGCCGTTTCCGGTGCCTCCGTTCTCTGCCCGTTGCGGTTATATGTCGACGCAATCGTGCCGCCGCGGCACCTGAAGTTCCATGTCGCCGCCCTTCAGTTCCTGAATGACATCAATGGTTGCGGCCGCCTGGCAGCTGCTTGCCTTCCGCCAGAACCTCGCGGAGGGCGTCTTCGTATCGTGCTCCAGGCTTTGGATGGCTCGCTTGCTGGCGCATCCCATCAGGAGATCGCCATTGCCCTGTTCGGGAGACGGCGTGTCGAAGAAGATTGGTCTCATCCAGGCAACCATCTACGCGACCAGGTGCGTCGCGCCATCCAACGTGGCCGCTACCTGATGGGCGGCGGCTACAGACAGTTCCTGATGTGATTGTGGTGAGAGCTAGTAAATGGCCTATTCGAAAAGGCGCCGGGATCGGATCGGGTCATTGTGCATTGCACAAAACGTGACGCGCGGTTAGTCCATTCGCGGCGGGAATCGAGGTTTGGGTAAACGGACGAAGCACTGAGCCTATGCTTCGTCGATAGTGCATTACATACCCCGAGGACTCTGATGACCGATATGAACTCCGACAAAGCCGGCGCTGCAAGCCTTGAGGCGATCGCGCGAAACGGCAGCATGCTTCATCGCATCGCTGTACGCATCCCGACCTATCTCTCGGATATTCGCGAGAATCCGGCATGGCTGCCGATGTTCATGTTGGCGCGCACCATGCCGGCACGGAGAATGCACTGGCGTGGGGCAAAGCCGGTCCGAAGGTCGCAAAGAGCCCAGGACACGATGTTCGCTGGCGTCAATCGCAAAGACATTGTCGACGCGCTACGCTCGGATGGGCTGTTTTCCGGCCTCGTCCTGCCAACAACGGTCTCTGAAGATGTTGCCGCGTTCGCCACGTGCACACCTTGCTTCGGCAATTTCGACCGCCGCCTCGAATTCATGCCGACGGAGCATGCGGAGGCTGAGGCCCGGTTCGGCCGTCCCTTGCTCAGCGGCCACTATTTCGAGCGCATTCTCGGCTGCAATGCGGCACTCGCCATCCAAAACGATCCGCTGCTCGTGGATATCGCCGCGCACTATCTCGGCGGCCAGGCGAAGCTGATCACCACGCGTGTCTGGTGGAGTTTCCCGACCGGCCAAGCCTCCGAGGCCGACAAGAACATGGCTTCGCTTGGCAAATACCACTTCGACCTCGATGACTGGCGGATGCTGAAGTTCTTCTTCTACCTTGTGCCGGTCGACGAGGGCACCGGCCCACATGTCTATGTCCGCGGCAGCCATAACCGCCGCGGCCTCAAGCACCAGCTTACCCTTCTCGTCGGCCATCCCGCGCAAGAGGTTCTGGAGGTCTACGGCGAGCAGAGCCCGGTCACGCTGACCGGAGAGGCCGGTCTTGGTTTCATCGAGGATCCGTTCGGCTTCCATATGGGTACCGTGCCGGCGCACAGGCCAAGGCTGATGATGGAAGTCGGCTTCGGGGTTTCTCCTCCATCGCGCCGCCGCTTCCATGGAGAGCCTGTGATCCGCTGATTGCGAAAGTCCCGAAATAGCCTTCCCCGACCGTGAGTAAGGCAAGATGAGGCTATGCCGCCATTCCAGTCTCTTCGGCCCCGAGCGGTTGTCTGCACAGTTGGATTTGCTGGCGCTGTGGGTCTCGCCATGGCGCCAGCCAGCGCATAAGTACCTGTTCGAATCAAGGCGGGATGGCACCGATTGAGCTGCCAAACTTGAATGAATCGACCGGTCCTTAGATTTGTGTTGCAGGCTTAGTAGGTTTATGCGCTGCGCCCTATTGGGAAAATTAAGCGGTAACCGTCACTAGACGCGCTCTGTTGCCTGCGCCAACGAACCCCGTTGACCTCGGTTTCGGCCACGCCGACGAACAGCGCACTGGGAGATGCCTCCGCGGGCTAAGCTCTGCCGGCGCAAGCCAGCGTGTCAAAGGGCGGTGGGCAATCGGGATCTTGATCGGCGGCGACGAGGATCATGATCTAGTCGCGTCTTGGTCTATCCATTGGGTGGATGGTACTCATCCTTACAATCGATTGTACCAATATTACGGAATGCTTCTACAAGATCCTGAATCTAAGCGAGCCGGGTGGGTGTCCGTGCTCGTGATTATGCGCGGGCTGAAGCTGCCCGGGAAGAATGCGGAGACAAACATGTGCGGGATTGTTGGCATCGTTGGGCAACAGCCGGTGTCGGACCGGTTGGTCGACGCCTTGAAGCGTCTGGAATATCGCGGTTATGATTCGGCCGGCGTTGCGACGATCACCGAGGGCGCCTTGCACCGCCGACGCGCCGAAGGCAAGCTCGTCAATCTGGAGACGAGACTCAAGGAAGAGCCGCTGAGCGGCAACATCGGAATCGGCCACACGCGTTGGGCAACCCATGGAGCATCAACCGAACGCAATGCGCACCCGCACTTTACCGACGGTGTCGCCGTCGTCCATAACGGCATCATCGAGAATTTCACCGAGCTGAAGGACGAATTGGCGGCGGCCGGAGCCGAGTTCCAGACCGACACCGACACTGAGGTGGTCGCGCATCTCTTGGCAAGACACCGCCGGGAGGGCATGAGGCGGCGAGAAGCAATGGCTGCCATGCTGAAACGCGTCAGGGGTGCCTACGCGCTCGCCATCCTCTTTGAGGATGATCCGTCGACCATCATGGCGGCGCGCAACGGACCACCGCTGGCGATCGGTCACGGCGACGGCGAGATGTTCCTGGGCTCCGACGCGATCGCGCTTGCTCCCTTCACCAATGAAGTTACCTATCTCATCGACGGCGACTGGGCTGTGATCGGCAAGACGGGCGCCCATATCTTCGATTTCGACGGCCATCCTGTCGAGCGTCCGCGCCAGACCTCCACCGCCGCAGCCGCTCTGGCCAACAAGGGCAACCATCGCCACTTCATGGAAAAAGAAATTCACGAGCAGCCCGAGGTCATCGCCCATGCGCTCGGCCACTATATCAACATCATAGAGAATCGCGCCGACATGGTTTCTGGCGTCGATTTCGCCAGGATCCCGAGCCTGGCGATCTCTGCCTGCGGAACCGCCTATCTTGCCGGACTGATCGGAAAATACTGGTTCGAGCGCTATGCGCGCCTGACGGTTGAAATCGACGTCGCGTCCGAATTCCGTTACCGCGAGATCCCGTTGTCGCCGCAGTCGGCGGCCCTTTTCATTTCGCAATCTGGCGAAACCGCCGATACGCTCGCATCGCTGAGGTACTGCAAGGAGCTTGGGCTGAAAATTGGCGCCATCGTCAATGCCTGCGAATCGACCATCGCTCGGGAGGCCGATGCGGTCTTCCCGATCCTTGCCGGACCGGAGATCGGCGTCGCCTCCACCAAGGCTTTCACCTGCCAGCTTGCCGTTCTTGCCGCACTCGCCATCGGCGCCTCCAGGGCCCGCGGAACCGTAACCGAAGACGAGGCGCAGGCGCTTGTCAGAAGCCTCGCCGAAGTGCCGCGCGTCATGGGCCGGGTACTCGACAGCATCCAGCCGGAGATCGAGCTCCTGTCGCGCGAATTGTCGAAGTTGTCGTCACGTCCTGTATCTCGGCCGTGGCACCAGTTTCCCGCTGGCGATGGAAGGTGCGCTGAAGCTCAAGGAGATTTCCTACATCCACGCCGAGGGCTATGCGGCAGGTGAATTGAAGCACGGTCCGATCGCATTGATAGACGAGAACATGCCAGTGATCGTCATCGCGCCACATGATCGCTTTTTCGACAAGACCGTCTCCAACATGCAGGAAGTGGCTGCCCGTGGAGGGCGGATTATCCTCATCACCGATGAAAAAGGGGCCGCCGCATCGAAACTCGACACCATGCATACGATCGTGCTGCCGGCCGTCGACGACATTATCGCGCCAATGATCTTCTCGCTGCCGATACAGCTTCTTGCCTACCATACGGCGCTCTTCATGGGCACAGATGTCGACCAGCCGCGCAATCTCGCGAAATCGGTCACAGTCGAATGATTGTGACGCTTTTATAGGTGGCGATGCTCCTCCATCCGAAAGCGCCAACACCTTAACGTGCCCTTTAATGATGAGGCCGAATCCTGTCTAGACTGGCCGGCTTCGAATCGGAACGATGGCCGGCATGGTCGGAGTTCGCAGCAGGTCATGCCCGAAACGAATTGAACCAAGCCATAGGAGGACCGAGCTAATTCTTACTCAAACCGACCCTAGTGATTTCGCGCCATCCGATACTCTGGGGGGACGTATTTCGTTCGCTCGCGAGGTCACCAAACTTACAATGGCGCAGGCCGCACGCCGGCTTGGTGTCCAGGCGGCATGCTGGAAAGCATGGGAATGCGACCGCGCCGCGCCGCAATCCAATCGCCTTGCGATGATGGCGGGCATCTTGGCCGTGAGTCCCTCATGGCTATTGTCGGGAATAGGCGCCGGTCCACTGGAGCTGGAGGCGAACGATCGTGCCGCCCTGCTGCAAGAGCTGCAAATCGCCTCTGCTGAGGCAGTGGCTTCGCAAAAACGGGTGCAACAAATCGTTGCGTTACTGGGGTCGGTTCCGGTAGCCGGCGACTCGCCCTAAGCGCGGTATGCAAGCGGTTGGATCATAAAGACGCGGGGTTCCGGAGCCCAAAAGTGTGGGGACTCCTGGACGGAGGCGGCGGCAGGGGGGCGAGTTGCTGCTCAAGTAAGTCATCGGCGAGAATGAGTCGGGATCGCAGGACGAATGCCGTATAGTCGATCAGGCGATCTCAGGGCTGGCCGCTTGTTGGAACTTGATCAGAACCAGGTGAGCCACCATATCCCGACCCGGCTACCAATTTCAGGTGGCCCATTCCCGGGATTGGATGAGGCCGGTCCGGCCGAATCGACGTCCATTTTTTTGATTTGCTGGGTGCGCCAGGTCGGGGAGGAAATCTCCCGATTTATCAGGCGCTCCTCTCTTCTTGGAGGTGTCTATGAAGGATTCGCGCATTCCCGAGCCAGTCTTGATGGCTATGTCAGAGGGAACCCACATCATCCGCGCTTATCGTGAGCACCTTGGATATTCGATCGAGGACCTCGCGGTGGCGTGCGGGCTTGCCGCTGAGGAAATCCAAAACATCGAGTCGGGTCTGAGGTACAACAAGGGCTATCGGGATCGGATAGCGAGATCGCTGTCCATACCTGTGGGAATTCTTGAGGCAGAGTCGGACATATCAGACGCCGCGTGATCCGTCGGATAATCTGCAAATGAGTGGAAGATCCGCTACCTTGTGATGTGTAGTTTGCAACTGATAGTCGACGCTTAATTCCGTTGGACGCGAATGCCTTCTGACGCAGTACCGCCAATAGAATTCTCGTCCACTGTCCGAGTGAGGAAATTGCACACGGGCTCGCCGAACAGGAAGTTGGAACTGCGACACGTGCACGATAGCATCGGCTCGCGACGAAGGATTGCTAACGGCGAACTCATGCTGGTCGGCAAGGCGATACTGGCTGGAGCATCAAGTTGGCCGACGAGAGCGGCCCACCTACGTTGAGCAGGATCGGCCGACATGGCGGCATCGCGCGCCGCTCTGACAAGAGCACAACGGGCCCCAGACGCTACTGGGTTGACTATGGGTGTCGGAACCGCGAAAAGGGGCCGCTCTTCGTGAGTGGCGTGCGCCGGCAGTCTAACCCCAAGCCCCCCGCCCAGGCTGCCGGCGCGCTTCTGGGAACGTCGAGGTAGGGCTGCAATCCAACGCCTCCTTGTCCGACACGCATCGATCAGATCCCGAGCAGCCAGCCAGTGTTCGGCCTTCGCTTGCGCCTCTGCCTTAGCGCGAGGCCTTGCGCTTCCTCCAGCGTGGTCGATCGGCGCCCTCGAGTTCGGCGGCACGATCGGACGACAGCGGCCGCGGCGGGCTCCATTTGCATGAGGGGGGCTCGTGCCATCAAATACCTGATGCATTTGCGCTTTGCGCAATCTCCGTGCATGTTTCTCAATGCTAGGCGCAGACCTCGCCTCTACACGATCGAGCATCGGTGCAAGGCCTACGCTTTGATCGCCATCGCGGCCATTGCTTTGCCGCGATCGCCGAAGCCGTTTACGACAATCGTGCCAGCAATGCCGGCTGCGATCCCGCATGCAAAAATCCACAAATGATTGTAGCCAAATTCTAGCTGCCCAGCATATGTCCGGCATTTCGCAAGGCCCCTAGGAAGAGACTGGCATGGCCGTTGGCATCGATCTTGGCCTGCATCGACAGAGGCATGCTGTTCCAGTTCTCCAATGGCGCAATGAAATGTGAGAAGCTACCATTGACGATGCAATGGTGGGTAACAAGGCCCTGTCTGTCCAACGCAAGCACGCCGGTCTGGTCGCCCTGATATCGGATGGCTGCGACCCGCTGGACCTCCGCGTCGCCGTCGACCCGCACGTCGAAAAGCAGGATACCGCGGCTCCTGGTGGCTATCTCCGCGGCTTTTTCAGCGAAGCTTAAGGAGAGCGAGCGGACGCTTTCGATCGCCATCTGGAAAACCATCAAATCCAGTTCATCCACTGCCATAAGGTAACTGCGCGCAACACAGGGGTGATTGCAACCGACGCACACGGCTTGTTCACAGATGTCGGTCACGACCGGTCATTTAGGGTTTGCCGGTCGGCCATTGACCGGTGCGTGCTCCGGTTCGAACCGATCCTGAAGCGGAATGCGCGGGATCAACGGAACCCGAAGAGCCGGCCAGCCAAGTTGCCGCGACAATTGATGTCGTGATCATTCCAGACATCTGCATTTCGGCGTATCCCACCTGGTAAGTCCGTTCTTTGCGGCAAGCCCATTCTCGGGCCGTCTTGTTAAAACTTCGCGGTGGCGTCGTCGAAGCTAGGGGCCGCCGGGCGCTTGATCGAAGCGTCGAGAACCTTGTTTTCCGAAGATCCGGACCTCCTTCAGAGCATATTCTGGTAGGCTCGCCTTTGAACATCCACTGAAGCGTGCCGTTTCGCTAGTCCGTGTTCCTTGCAGGCTCACCGCCTCAGGGCGCCTTGCACACAGCGGCGCGTCAGCGCATCAAACTCGTCCCCCGTTCACTTCACAAAATGGATTTCCTGAAGTACTGGGAGCGCAGAGAAATCTCCGGTCGCAGCCTACCCGGTTAAAACAAGGACCCAATGATGAAGACACTCGTCGTCTGCTCCGGCGGATTGGACTCCGTTACTCTTGCTCACAAGGTGGCAGCGCAGTACGAGCTCGCCGGCCTCCTATCTTTCGATTACGGCCAACGGCACCGGAAGGAATTGGGCTTCGCCGCCCTTTGCGCTGAGCGTCTGAACGTCCCGCATCGCATCATCGACATCCGCGAAATCGGTCGCGGCCTTTCCGGCTCCGCGCTGACAGACAGTGTGGATGTGCCGGACGGGCACTACGCCGAAGACACGATGAAGGTGACGGTGGTGCCGAACCGGAACGCCATCATGTTGGCCACCGCCTTCGGGCTTGCCGCCGCGCACAAGGTCGAAGCGGTGGCGACTGCCGTGCATGGTGGGGATCATTTCATTTATCCCGACTGCCGTCCGGCCTTCATCGACGCTTTCCAGATGATGCAAGACCACGCGCTCGACGGCTACGCGAAGATTCGCCTTTATGCGCCTTATGTGAATCTCACGAAGGCGGACATTGTTAGGGATGGAGCAACATACGGCACGCCATTTGCACAGACTTGGTCCTGCTACAAGGGCGCCGAGCGTCACTGCGGGAGGTGCGGGACCTGCGTCGAGCGGCGCGAGGCGTTTCATCTCTCTGGGCACCCGGACCCCACCGATTACGAGGACTCCAACTTCTGGCTCCACGCGCTGCGGAGGAGAAGCGCGTAATGTTCCGCATCACCAAGGAATTCCATTTCTCGGCCTCGCATCAGCTCACGTCCTTGCCGCCCGACCACCAGTGTGCGCGCCTGCACGGGCATAACTACATCGTTGAAGTGGATCTTTCGGCGAAGGAACTGAACGAGCATGGCTTCGTGCGCGACTATCATGATTTAGCGCCGTTCAAACGCTATATTGACGAGAGCTTCGACCATCGACATCTCAACGACGTGCTGGGACAAGAGCAAGTCACGGCGGAATATCTGGCCAGACATTTTTATGAATGGTGCAAGGCACGCCTACCCGAAACCTCGGCCGTGCGGGTGAGCGAAACACCGAAAACCTGGGCGGAGTACCGCCCGTGACCGATACGCATCTCGCAATTCGCGTCAGCGAGATTTTCGGGCCAACGATCCAGGGCGAGGGCGTGCTCATCGGTTTGCCGACGGTCTTCATCAGAACCGGCGGGTGTGACTATCGCTGTTCCTGGTGCGACAGCCTGCATGCGGTGGACAATGAATTCCGCCATGAATGGGAGATGATGTCCATAAGCGCGGTGTGGCAAAACGTGGTTGCGCTTTCCGGCGGCCGCCCGGTGATGGTGTCGCTGTCAGGCGGCAATCCGGCCATCCAGCCGCTCGGTCCGCTCATCGAGCGAGGCCATGGTGAAGGTTACCGTTTTGCGCTGGAAACCCAAGGTTCCGTGGTCAGGGACTGGTTTGCCGACCTTGACGTGCTGATTCTCAGCCCAAAGCCGCCCTCAAGCGAAATGAGGACCAATTGGGCCGCTCTCGAGGCGTGTGTCGATGCGGCGCAGGAAAAGCCGCAAATCGTGCTCAAGCTCGTTGTTTTCGACGAGAGCGACTACGCCTACGCGAAAGGCGCCGCGGAGCGATTTCCGCACCTTCCGGTCTACCTGCAACCCGGCAATCACACGCCGCCCCGTGCTGGCAACGAAGACGCGTCTGTCGATCTGGATGGAATAATGAAACGCATGGAGTGGCTGGTTGAAAAGGTAACCCGCGACAGGTGGTTCGAAGCCCGCGTGCTGCCGCAGTTGCACGTTCTGCTCTGGGGCAACAAGAGGGCCGTCTAGCCTGCGTCTTTCGTTGCACTGGAAC
This sequence comes from Mesorhizobium silamurunense, assembly GCF_014843825.1. Classification (GTDB taxonomy): domain Bacteria; phylum Pseudomonadota; class Alphaproteobacteria; order Rhizobiales; family Rhizobiaceae; genus Mesorhizobium; species Mesorhizobium silamurunense. The sequence goes on along the minus strand of NZ_JHQR01000036.1, from coordinate 8,633 downwards.
TGCGTCTGCGGATCTTCGGCCGGGTCGGCCCACATTGACGGCGCTGCCGGGGTACTTGCGGACTTCTGGTACCGGCACCAAGAGCGTGGCCAGCCGATTTTGATCCGATTTTGATGGGGCATCCTTGCGGTCAGAATTCAGGGATGCGCGATGGCCAGATTGCGCATGGGAGCGTCACGACGACAGAGGCGCTTGTAAGATCTCTTCGATTCGTGACGACCAGGCAGTCCATCGATATTTTACCAAAGGCCGTGTCTTTGGGGATTCGTGTCGTACGCTTTCGAGCTGCGCATGGGTCTTGGTTGTCAGCTCGAGAAAGGCGCCACCAGACCTGACCGACCGCCGCATCGCGAACTGCGGTCCTAGTCTAGCCCTGACAGCATGACCATATGTTCATTCTCTGAGGGACGATTGTTCCACTACGGGAATATCGGGGAGATCATAGTAGTCGCCAGCCGATTCAGGGTACAACTGGCTCTCCATCCTTAGTTTGGTTGGGCCGTCGATGGTGCCGGCCCAAATGGCTTCCGAAACCATGCCAAAACAGGTTGCTGCCGCAGTTCGAGCAAAAGCCTAGCTTGGCCGTTTCAGAGGACTGAAACCATTTCAGCGTGTGGCCTTTGATGACGACATCCTTGAGTTCAGCCTGAGTCGCTGCAACGTAATGACCAGATGCTTTCAGGCACTGATTGCAGTGGCAGGCGACGATCGCAAGTCGCCATGTACCTCGTAGGCAATGCCTCCGCACAGACAGCTTCCTTTGGTTGTTCTCATCATCGGCCTCTCTCCGTTGCAGGCGCACATAGAAATGCATCTGATCGGATTTCACCATCGCAACTGCGATAGCCCAGCGTCGAAGGCGGTCCTTGGTGGCTGTTGCTACCGAATGGCGGATGAGTCTCGGTCAGTTTTCCCGCCGGCGCAAATAGGGGGAACAGGTCAAGGCGGCTGGGGACGTTTCAATACGCGTCGAAGACGAATGCCGTCCGCTGCTTCTCCAGAACGGTCCGCGGCTTGCGCTCGGAGTAGACCTCTGGCTCTGACGGGTAGATCGGATCGAGGAGCCGCTTCGCGTACTCGTGGTCGACACCCGCGCGTATAGCTTCGTCATAAGCCCATTCGCGATCTTCCGGAATTCTGTAGCAACAGCCACCCGGCACCGTACCTGCTCTACCCCCAAAGTACCGAAAGCGGTGCCGCATGGAGGCGCTCTCCGAATGGGACAATCTTATCGTGGTCGTACAGCACCACTCCAGAGACAAAACGATCTCCGCATGCTTCTGCCAGCATTCTCAATCCCTTGAAATCTGAGCTTGTAACTGTGGCTGCTGCCTTTATCTCAATCCCTGTCACTCGACCTCTCCTGTCCTCTATGACGATATCGACCTCGTTCTGCTGCTTGTCCCGGGATTGAGAGAACTCGAAACGGTCGTCAGCCCAACTTGCAAGCTTGAGAATTTCGGCGAATACGAAAGTTTCCAGCAATGCTCCGAACTTTCCGCGGTCACTCCTGATGTGATCAGGCGATAAATCCCGGAGCGCGGCGAGGAGGCCGGAATCCAGGAAGTGGATTTTCGGAGTTTTCGTAAGCCGCTTGAGTTTGTTGCTGAACCAAGGTTGCAAGGTTCGAACCAGAAAAAGGCTTTCGAAGATGTCCACATATTTCCGTGTCGTGACGTGATTCATTGCGAGCGAGTTGCCGATGGCAGAATAGTTCACTAGCTGCCCAGAATGTTCGGCAAGCACGCGGAGGAGCCTGGGCATTTGGCTGATTTGATCAATCTGAGCTATGTCGCGAACGTCCCGCTGGACGATCGCCGCTATGTAGTCCGCATACCAGTCCTGCCGCCGTGACCATGATGGGCGCCGTAACGCCTCTGGGTAGCCTCCTGCAAGAACAGCGCCGACGAGATCTCCGCCGAGGACTAGATTTTTAACTGCGGCTATTTTGTTTTGAAACAGGTTTTCGAGAAAGCTCGGTTTATTTTCATGAATTTCGCTCTGTGCCAGAGGCAGCAACCGAACGATCTCCATACGTCCAGCGAGCGAATCCGCGACACGGGGAAGCGTCATCAAATTGGCGGAACCCGTAAGAAGAAAGCGTCCCGCACGCTGATCGGCATCCACGCTTTCCTTGATCGCGAGCAGAAGTTCTGGAGCACGCTGGATTTCGTCGATTACTGCTCGGTCAATGCCCCTTACGAATCCGACGGGGTCCTGTTGCGCCGCCTCAAGCGTAGTCGCGTTGTCCAAAGTAAGATACGCGACGTCAACGCCCGCCATCCTTCTCACAAGGGTCGTTTTCCCGGATTGGCGAGGGCCAGCAACCAAGACGACACGAGTGTCTGAAAGCGCATCCTTGATGCGTTTCTCAACGAAGCGGGGGTAATCAGCCATCCTTCTGATCTCCTGACCGATTGAAATTACAGTGGTGACTGATAGAAATTATCAACGTGACTATTTGAAAGTCAAGACGAGACCATTTGAAAGGCACTCAACCGTAAAGCGGAGTGACAGGGTCACTGGTCGCGGTTGCTACCTGAGGGCGCACTTTTGGATGCTCGGATACGGCCACAAGACATATGCGGGACGTCGACGGTGTGGTTCATTGGATACCCAACTTCGGACGTGGGGCACCAACAGCATGGTCAAGACGGCCTGAGGACGCGGGCCAAACGCTACGGCACAAATCACAAGACCATTGGTGACCTGGCGCGAGAGCTCCATCACCGCATGCAGGTCCGCGACCGACAACCCCTGCGCCCACTCAAAGGTTGGCGCGACGCTACCATTAAACAGTATCTCGTATCGCGATCCCCGGCGCCTCCTGCAGCTGGCACAGTTCTTGCGGTGTCCTGCGCGAATGGGAGAGATTTAGCCGATCGACCGAAGCACCGGTTCCCGACCCCAGGGAAAGTCCGCAAAGCAACTGTTTTTATCGGACTCAGGGATCTGCCGATCCATTTTTCAGGGGAGGGCGGTGCCGCGCGTCTTTGGTCGATAGGATGGATTGGGAGAGGACCATGAGTGTTCAAAGCAAGCGATTGACCCGATTTGGCATTGCGCTGGAAAACAAGCATAACCTTCGCATTGAGGAGGTTATGCGCCTCGGCGTACTTCGCGATGGGGTCCAGCTTCTCACGACAGAAATCCGGTTCCCGATCTTGGGGCAAGTGATCCCCCGCATCGAGATTGAATTGTCCAACGGAGTATTCCGAAAGAAAATCACCGCGAGAGTGAACTCCGATTCGCCCTTCATGTTCGACGGCGAGGCGCTGATCGCGACAATCAATGGTGTGACCGAGCACGTACCCTGCCGTCAATTTATTGACCCAGACAGAGCGCCGACCGGTATGTACAATTTCGGCATGACACGCAAAAATGGCGCTCGCAGCTTCGTTTTTGATCATCATGTTTATTGCTGCTATTCTTGTGATTATTGCTTTAAGGAGAACGAATGGGAGGTAATGGCCATACAAGGCGGGGGTAGCACAGACTACCAATCCAACTTCCAAGAGTGCCTCTCCTATATTGAGCGTAACGGTCATAACTTCAACAGTCTGTATGACATTGTCTGGCTCTGCACAGGGAGCATCAAGGACGAAGCAACAGAACTGGAACGGCACTCGGCACTCGCACGACGACTGCGTGAAGCAGGCTACGCACACGACATTTATTTATCCCAGGTGGTTCCTCCGAGCGTCAGGAACGACCGAGTACGACGGATAGAATATCTTACTCAACTTCGGGAAGCAGGCGTCACACGGTTTAATACCGGAGTCGAGATAGTCGGCGCCGAGGTGCGACGAAAATATATCCGCGGCTTCAAAGGCACGTATGTCTTCAGCGACTATTTGCCTATTTTCGCTGATGCGGTCGACGTTTTCGGTCCTTTCCGTGCCGGCAGTTGCCTCCTGACGGGAATGGAACCATCCGATAGTACGATCGCGGGGCTGAAAGCTCTTGCCGAGCTTGCCGTCGTGCCCGCGCCAACTGTGTTCACTCCGTTCGTGACAAAGCAACTGGCTATCCCCTTCTGTTTCGATCTGGACGAACTGCTTGACGCTCACGCTCGTTTCCACGTCCTGATCAAGCGTCATAAGCTTCCGGTATTTTCGGGCGTGTTCAGCCTTGCCTGACCGATTTCCCATCCGACCCGGAACTTATGACCTTCGCGTGAGCTGACCCACTCCAATCAGCCAAGGGCGAGGAAAGATGAAACACATAATGCCAGCCTGTTCAGGCTTGAGCGCGGCACTGGGGCAGCGTGGTTAGACGCAACCGCTTCGAACGATCCGCCGCGAACTCCATCCACGATATTGGACGCCCGCTTGGCTGACGCGGTCAAGCAATTGACCTTCGAGATCGCGGTCTAACGTGGCACCGCGCTTGGACTCAAGTCAGCCGACGGTGGCTTTGAGGGATCGACCCGTTGATTCTTTTCGAAAACCGCAGAGCTGGCGTCGACGGCTCGCATCCGGCGCAGCTGATCCGAGCGGTGCGGCGGCAAGCCCAGCGTTCGCGCGCCAGGAGCGCAACTTGGGGCTATTGTCGCAACGCGGCCGGTCGACTTCCGTCATTTGTGGCGCGCCGGACTATACGGGTCGCAGCGGGCATCGTTTGGCCGCTGCCAGACAATGAGCACTTTGCTCGGCTGGAAGTTCGTGAGGGGCTCGCCACGCAGCCAGTTGTCGACTGATTGAAGGTGCCGTCCAGTTCATCTGCAATTCCATGTTGCTCCCCAACGCTGCTGCTAAGGCTTGCGCGACTTTATGCTCTTGTTTCCCTCTTAGAGGGGGCACACGGGTTCAGGGGAGGAACGCATCGCTTCTCTTGCGGATTTGCGTGCAGTCACCCTCGATCCGTGTTGCCACCTCTCAATTTGCAAAGGCCGTGCCAACACCTCAGCGCCCAGTAAGCGCCATTTGCCTTGAAAACCTCCACAGTGCCCAGATGTCGGTTGTAGTGAACCTGACATCTTGTCTGCCGCTGTCAGCCTTTGGACACGGGATCACGCGCTTCGCGCCGCCAGAAGGCATGGCCATCGGCACGGTCCCGAAGGGCCAAGACCATGAGAGCGCCTGCGACACGCCGCATGACGTCGTCTGACGCATCCGATGCTAGGCCCCACGCCGTTAAAGTCGCCGCACGCCAGATCGTCGTGAACGAGACGTTCAAACTTGACCCGGGAGCTCGAGCCGAAAAACGGCGCGAGGTTTGGCCTTGTTCGGGGGCGCCGGATGAGGAGGGCGCGAGGCCGGCGGCAATGGCGGGACTATGACACGGCGCCTATCTTCGCCCGCCTTTGGAGCTCTCCGACGACGATGTGGTGCGCGCGCTCACCATCGTCATGGCGAGACGCTGGAGGCCGGATGCGCCGTGGTCCAGGCGGTCGGTAACCATCTGAATGTCGGCATGGGCGCATTGTGGCAGCCGGACGATGTCTTCTTCGATCTCCTGCGCGACAAGGAACTTGCGGACGCATGCTGGCCAACGTTGCAGTCGAGCGTGTCGCGCGGACGGCAATTTCGCCGAGAAGGTCAAGACGCAGAAGACCGTCGTCCGCGACTTCCTGTCGGGCGAGAACGGTCGCCAGAAACTCGAGACCTGGCTGCCGCGCTGGATGAAATTCCCGGTCGAATGCTACTCCAATCACGGCGGCCTCCGCACGGCCGATCAGTGGGCCAAGGTCCAGTCGCAGTTTGCGCCGCCAACCGCTGAATGAGCGGACTGGGCAGGGCGGCGGGGATTCCGCCCCAGTTCCTGCGACGCGGCTGCTTCCGCCGTAGGTTAAGTTGCGTGTGCACGGATTCGCCAGCAATTGGCACGGAGCTTGCGACGACCTGGTGGTGCAACGTTCGACCGGAGCGCAGCGACGGGAGATGCCCGGGAGGGAGGAATCCACCTCGATCCGGTCAGGAGACAAGTATGTTGAATATTGTGATCCCGCAAACCGCAGCGCGAGTCCCGCGCCCCGCAAGCCCTCGTATCAGCAGCTTTACGTGCAGGTTTGTGCTGCAGTCATGCTCAGCCATCGCACTCGGCCGCCTGAAGCCGCTCGGCGAACGGCGATACGGCTGGGCGGTTCGCGCGCACACAGCGCCGCTCACGGATGGTTCGGCTGATTGGGCGCCGCCGTCATACCGCAACCGCCAGCTTGCACCCCTTCGGATAGCACGAGCCCCCTTTACCTCCCGTAGTCCGGGAACGGCGGGGCAAGACAATAGAGCGATGACCCCTTCACATCAAAGCCAGCCGTTGCTGCCCCGCCGTTCACTGTTGATTGGAGCCTGAGCCATGCCTGAACAAAGAGCCAGCCTTGTCGCTCTTTTAGTCCTAGCCCTGCTTCTTTCTGGGCTGGCGGCGCGATATCATCCAGTTGCCACAGACTACCTGCGCCAGCTCGAAAACCATCGTCGGCTTGCCGCGGATTGGCGGAAGCTCATTCCGGAGCGGCGCGACGCACTCCTCAACGACCCCGCTGCGCCAACTGCTGGCAACCCGAATGGCGACGTCCCTCTGGTGGTGTTTTTTGACTACAACTGCCCAGACTGCCGGACGGCAGACCTTATCATCCAGCAAGCCCTCAAGGACGATCCCAATCTGAAGGTTGTCTACAAAGAGTATCCGGGCAAGGGACCGGGCTCAAAATTCGCCGCAGTGGCGGCGCTCGCCTCCCGCAAACAGGGAAAATATGAGCCGTTCCATCACGCCCTTATGGCTGCTCGCGGCCGGCTCAGCGGATTCTCCATCTTGACTATCGCACGACAGGTGGGCCTCGATGTTGAGCAGCTCAAGCGGGACATGGATGATCCGGCCATCCCAAACGCCCTCGAGCGCAATCGCGCGCTCGCCACCGGGCTGTACATCACCGGCACGCCGGCGTTGGTGCTCGGCGACGAAGTGATTGCAAAGGTGCCCGAGGTTCCCACGCTGAAACGCTTAATCGCCAAAGAGCGGGAAAAAGCTAAGCGTTGATAACCCTGCCGGATCACCAACTTCGGCATTTTGACAGTGGTGGCGGCCGGTGCAATGCGCGTTCTCTGGCCATGCGTGCTGCCTCTCGCGCCGGACCAACACTCTTACGTGGCCGGCAACGCCGTAGTCGGCGGACCACGCCGTTCTATCGGTAGCGTGGCAGTCCCGCATTCAGCGCGCTTTCTTCAACCTGGCCGAACGCGATCGCACAGCTCGGGATCTATTCAGCCGGCCAAAGGGATAGGCACGAAGCGCGCCGGACGCGTGCTTCAGATCGCGGCCGGCGCGACGATGATCGTCATGGGCGTTCGCCCCCTGGGTGATCGTACAAGTCCCCATTGTCAGAAGGATAGGTTGACGTGGACGCCGCCGGCGCCAAGCTCGCGCCGCCTGTCGACAGCGTGGCCCTTGGCGTGTTGATAAAGCCACAGCGGTCGCAAGAAATCCGTTCGGATTGACGAAAATGACGTTGGCCGCCATCCCATGCACCTCCATCATGCCATTCAAGGCCGAGGCTCTGGTCGAGGTCACCTCATTGGGATGACGGCGGCCGGAATTGCCTGGACCAAGCTGCCAAGCTGTGAGCCCGACACCTCATTTATGGAGTTGTTGAGGATGGCGCCGGTGTTCCGGCATTGAAGTCCTGTATCGATTGTGCGACAGGCCTTCCCCGTTGGACCGTCGGCGAAGGCATGCGTGGGCGCGGCACCACATCGCCAAAGGCACGCCGCCAGCCAAGCCATCCCTTGTGCGTTGATGGCCATGCCGCCAAGATCGAATTCGCTACCGGCATGAAGCCTCAGGGTGGTGGAGGTCCGAGAGGCACCTGCGCCAGACTGGCGAACGGTTCGAAGCGGGCAAACCCGTAGCTCAGCTCATAGCCTGCCTAGCCGAAGGCGCATATCGTAGCAGGCCGCCGTCCCTCGGACATAGGCCCAAAAGATCGGGCCAGGCGATTTCACAAGCCGGGCGCGGTTTGCGCCGTTCGCATCAAAAGCTGTCCGCCCGGCCAATTCTGCCCCTCACATAAAACCTGGCGGTCAGCCGCAAACGGTATACCAGCTGTCGAATCGGCCATTGTTTGGAGCCGCACATAGAGTGCCGTAACAAACCTTCTCACCCTTGAAGTAGGCCAGGAACTGCAGCAAATGCGATATTTCGTGCTGTTCATCTTCGTCCCGGATAAGCTCCGGACCGCCCTGCGACTTCAGTGCCAGCTCGATCAGCTCGATCGCCCGATCTTTGTTGCCGCTCTCGTGATAGTACAGGGCTGCCAACGGATAAGGCAGGAGCTTACATTGGTCGCTTTCCGGGGGATTCAGTGCCAGGATGTGTTCGGACAGCTGTTTTCCCATCGCTAAGCGCTCAGCAGACGGAAAGTGCGAATGGTCAAAGTTCGGAAAGAAGAGTTCGTCTAGCGCCGCAACCATCCAATTCTCAGAGTTTCTGTTAATCGCGTCGCGAACGAATTGGCGCATGACGGGCAAGCCGGCCTGCATGTCGCGCATTTTGTGAAGCAACAGATTCACATGAGACCGGCGGAAACCGAGCTTGTCCGGCAACAAGGCGATGCCCTCTTCGATCGCCGAGAGCGCCGTCTTCCAATCCTTTTTCTCCACCGCCGCCCAATATCTGTCATTGATCGGCTTCTTCAG
>NZ_JHQR01000331.1 GCF_014843825.1 Mesorhizobium silamurunense | reverse complement strand
ACCAGCGCCTGCCCCAGAACCCGCTCCGGCCCCAGCTCCGGCGCCCGCGCCGGCACCTGCTCCGGCACCCGCCCCGGCTCAGTAATCGGGCCCAATCCACGACGAACGGCCCGCCGAAAGGCGGGCCGTTTGTTTTGGATGCATCCATTCATGAATGTGGGCGCGCGGACATTGTCAGCCGCCGGCGGCGCGACGCCGAAAGTATTCCTCTCATCGCGCGAAGCAGCGGGCTGGCGGAGCCGCACCGCTAAATGTGGATCGGCTTGAAGAACGTGGCCAGCGCCGCTTCCTTGACCGCTTCCGACATGGTCGGGTGCGCATGGCAGGTGCGGGCGAGGTCTTCCGAGGAGCCGCCGAACTCCATCAGCACCGCCGCCTCATGGATCATCTCGCCGGCGCCGAAGCCGACGATATGGACGCCGAGCACGCGGTCGCTGGCCTTGTCGGCCAGGATCTTCACGAAGCCGTCGGTGTGCAGCATGGCGCGCGCCCGGCCATTGGCGCTGAACGGGAATTTTCCGACCTTGTAGTCGATGCCGGCCTTCTTCAGCTCCTCCTCGGTCTTGCCGACGGAGGCGATTTCCGGGCTGGTGTAGACGACGCTCGGGATGACGTCGTAATTCACGTGGCCGGCCTGGCCGGCGATCATCTCGGCCACCGCCACGCCCTCGTCCTCGGCCTTGTGCGCCAGCATCGGCCCGGCGATGACGTCGCCAATGGCATAGATGCCGGGCACGTTGGTCATGAGATGCCCGTCGGTCTTGACCTGGCCGCGCTCGTCCATCTCGACGCCCGCTTCCTTCAAACCAAGGCTGTCGGCATAGGGGCGACGTCCAGTAGCGACAAGCACGACATCCGCCTCGATGGTTTCCGCCGCGCCACCCTTGACCGGCTCGAACGTCACGCTGGCGCCCTTCTTTGATTTGGCGACGCCGGTGACCTTGGCGCCGAGCTTGAACTCGAAGCCCTGCTTGGACAGCAGCCGCTGGAACTGTTTCGAGACCTCGCCGTCCATGCCGCCGAGGATGGTGTCGAGGAACTCGACGACGGTGACCTTGGCGCCGAGCCTGGCCCAGACCGAGCCGAGCTCCAGCCCGATGACGCCGCCGCCCACCACCACGAGGCTGGCCGGCACCTTGGCCAGCGACAGCGCGCCGGTCGAGGACACGATCACCTTCTCGTCGAAGTCGACCTTGACGCCCGGAATGCCGGCGACGTCGGAACCGGTGGCGATGACGATGTTCTTCGTCTCGAGCTCCTCGACCTTGCCGTCCTCGCCGGTCACCGACACCTTGCCGGCGCCGATCACCTTGCCGGTGCCGCGGAAGCTGTCGATCTTGTTCTTCTTGAAGAGGAAGGCGACGCCGTTGACGTTCGACGCCACCGTCGCATCCTTATGCGCCAGCATCTTCTTGAGATTGAGCTTCGGCGCGCCGACCTCGACGCCCAGCATATCGAAGGAATGACCGGCTTCCGCGAACATCTCGGAGGCGTGGAGCAGCGCCTTCGACGGGATGCAGCCGATGTTGAGGCAGGTGCCGCCGAAGGTGGCGTTCTTCTCGACCACCGCTGTCTTCAGGCCGAGCTGCGCCGCCTTGATGGCGCAGACATAGCCGCCCGGTCCCGATCCGATGATTACGACGTCATAAGCCATGAGGCTGTCCTTCTTATCCGGCTTGGAGCGGTTCGAGATCGAACCGCTCCGATATTTCTTTGTACGCAATTCCGAAACGGAAAACCGCTGGGCACTTTTCCTGGAATTGCTCTAGCGGCCGCCGCTCACATTGAGGATCGCGCCCGTTATATAGGAGGCCGCATCCGACAGAAGATAGAGAACCGCGCTTGCGACCTCATCGGCCGTGCCCGCGCGCTTCATCGGCAGCATCTCCTGCATCCGCGCCACGCGATCGGGCTGGCCGCCGGAGGCATGGATATCGGTTTCGGTGATACCGGGACTGACCGCATTGACGCGGATGCCTTCCAGCACCACCTCGCGCGCCAGGCCGATCGTCAGCGTGTCGATCGCGCCCTTGGAGGCGGCGTAGTCGACATATTCGCCGGGCGAGCCCAGCCTGGCAGCCGCCGAAGAGAGATTGACGATGGCGCCGCCCTTGCCGCCATGCCGGGTCGACATGCGCTTCACCGCCTCGCGCGCGCAGAGGAAGGAGCCGACGACGTTGACGCGCATCATCCGCTCGACCCGCGCCGCACTCATCTCGTCGACGCGCGCCTTGACGTCGACGATGCCGGCATTGTTGACGAAAGCGTCGAGCCGGCCGAAGGCCTTGTCCACCGCCTCGAATATTGCCACCACATCGGCCTCGTTGCCGACATCGCCCTTGACCGCGATTGCCTCACCGCCGGTGGCTTCGAGCTCGGCGACCAACATCTCGGCAACCGCCTGGTTGGAGACGTAGTTGATCGCGACCCGAAAGCCGGCCTGGACGGCCTGCCGGCAGATGGCGGCGCCGATGCCGCGGCTGCCGCCGGTGACCAGCAGCGTCTTCTTGTCAGCGCTCATTCCTGGCAGCCTTTCAGGGCAAAGACGTCCCACGGCACCTTGGAAAAGCCGGCGGGACCGTAAGCGGCCGACATTTCGAGCGACGGCCCAAGATCGGGGAAGATGAGGCTCTTCGGCGCATCGGCGCCCTCGGCCGGGAACAACCCGATGGTGCCCTTCTCATCGGCGCTGTAGATCACGCCTTCCCAAACCGTGCAGGCGGCAAGCTCCTCGCCGGTGGCGTCGCCGGTCGGGCATTTGTACATCAGCGAGCCGTGCGGTCGCCCAGCGCTCCCCTCCGTCCACATGGCTATGCCGTCGAGCACGACATTGTTGTCGAGGATCATGCGGAACGTGTTGGTGATCGTTGCCGAGGTGCCGGTCGGAGTGAAATCGATCTCGGCGCCGCTTTTCGCCTCGCCATAGACGGCAAGCTGGATCGGGCAGGCGGCCTGCGCGGCCGCAGGGATCATCATCACGCCGACCGCTATCGATGCAGTCAACAGGCTTTCGGACAAGAAAGAGCAGATCGTCACAGCTATCCGCCTTGAACAGCTTGATCGAGGATGAAGACCGTCGAAAGGAAATAGTCTATCTCGAACGCAACGTTGTCATTCCTGTCGACTGGAATGGTGTTCACCTCGTATTTGAGGGTCAAGTTGCGAGAACTCTCCGCCAACTCAATGTAAACGTCGCGCTCACGACCGCCGCCGATTGCCCACTTGAATTCGCTCTTGTTCAGGAACTGAAGAGCCTTGGGCAGAGTATGTATCTCTATCGGCTTTCTGCCTGCAAAAGTTACCGGATGCCGCCCCACATTGACGTCCAGATGGCCGTACCAAGTCGGCATCATTCCATTCGATTGCAATCTTCCGAACACAGGTTCGACGCTAATCGACCGCAGGCGAAAATCGGGGCTGAAGAAGAACTCGCAATTTCGACCATAGATGCACCAAGCTGACTCGGCGTCCTCGTGGCGATAATGATTGTCCGCCCGCACATCCTCCGGGTCGATTAAGCCTCGAACCGTCTCACGGCTGCTTTTGCCGAGTTCGACGGGCCCCGCCCGGCCTGTCGTTACAAGCTCGAACAGATCGATTGGCTCGACAGTCTCAGCCACCGCGCCAACCTTAGAGATCGAGCACCAGCCGCTCGGGATCCTCCAGGCTTTCCTTGACGCGCACCAGGAAGGTCACAGCTTCCTTGCCGTCGACGATGCGATGGTCGTAGCTCAGCGCCAGATACATCATCGGACGGATGACAATCTGACCGCCGACCACCACCGGCCGATCCTGGATCTTGTGCATGCCGAGGATGCCGGACTGCGGCGCGTTGAGGATCGGCGTCGACATCAGCGAGCCGTAAACGCCACCGTTGGAAATCGTGAATGTGCCGCCTTGCATGTCCGCGACCGAGAGCTTGCCGTCGCGCGCCGCAAGCCCGAGCCGGCCGATTTCCTTCTCGATCTCGGCGATCGACATCTGGTCGGCGTCGCGCACCACCGGCACCACCAGGCCCTTGTCCGTGCCGACGGCGACGCCGACATGAGCAAAATTCTTGTAGATGATGTCGGTGCCGTCGATCTCGGCATTGACCGCCGGTATCTCCTTCAGCGCATGCGTCACCGCCTTGGTGAAGAAGCCCATGAAGCCGAGCTTCACGCCATGCTTCTTCTCGAACACGTCCTTGTACTTGGCCCTGAGCGCCATCACCGCGCTCATGTCCACCTCGTTGAAGGTGGTGAGCATGGCGGCGGTCGACTGCGCTTCCTTGAGGCGGCGGGCGATGGTTTGACGGAGCTTTGTCATGCGCACGCGCTCCTCGCGCGAGGCATCGTCGGGCGCGGAAGGCGCGCGGGCCGCGACAGGCGCAGGCGCAGGGG
>NZ_JHQR01000328.1 GCF_014843825.1 Mesorhizobium silamurunense | reverse complement strand
CCGCCGATGGCGGCGCCGGCCGTGGCGCCGATCACCGCGCCGGTGAAGGCGCCCACAATGATGCGGGCGCCGAATTGCTGCGGCACCTTGCGGCTCGGCGTCGACGGCAACTGGTCGGTGACGAGCTCGACAATCGCCAGGATAGTGAAGATGCTGACGGCGGCCCAGTGGCCCATGAAGCTCGCCCAGGTGCCGGCAACCGGGAGCCAGCCGAGATACGAGCCCCAGGCGACGGCGGCCGGCGCGGTCATGGCGCGCAAGCCGGCGATGACACCAATCAGCAGTGCGAGAATGTAAAGCATGATCGACCCCCTCAAAATCGGGACCTCGCATGGTCCCGAGATGGCAGGCTAGCATAGACAGGACGTTTGGCGATGGGCTTTCGCCACAGGGTGGATTGTGCTTTTGGCAGCAGCCAACATCGGAGGAGCGGCCATGACGACAAGCGAACGCATGAAGATGGCGGCGGGCGAATGGTACACCTGCATCGGCCCGGAACTGGAAGAGCTGCGCGCTGCCGCCCGCGATGCCGTGTTCGAGCACAACAGCCTGCCGCCCCGGCAGCGCGGCGACATCGGTCCTGCCTTGCGGGCGCTGCTCGGCGCCGTGGGCGAGGGCGCGCGCATCGAAGCGCTGTTCCACTGCGCTTATGGCTTCAACCTGTTCCTCGGCGACGGCGTCTTCCTCAATGCCGGCTGCACCATCCTCGATACCGCGCCGGTGCGCATCGGCAAGGGAACGCTGCTTGGCCCTAACGTGCAGATCTACTGCGCCGAGCATCATCGGGAGGCTGCCGGCCGGCTTGCCGGACTGGAGATCGCCAAACCGGTGACGATCGGCGACAATGCCTGGATCGGCGGCAGCGCGGTGATCCTCGCCGGCGTCAGGATCAGCGAGGGCGCCATTGTCGGCGCCGGAGCGGTGGTGACGCGCGACGTGGCGGCCAATACGACCGTCGTCGGCAACCCGGCGCGGATGATCGGGAAGCACTGAAGATTCGATAGCCGCCTTTCTAGAGCAATGCTGCCCGGCCCGGTGGCGTTTGCCTGGAGAATTCGCGCCGGTATTGCATCGGCGAGGTTCTGAGCCGAGCGGCGAAATGCTGGCGCAGCGAGGTGGCACTGCCGAAGCCGGCCTCGAAGGCCACTATATCCATCGACTTGTCCGTCTGTTCCAGCAGCCGCTGCGCCAGCGCCACGCGCTGGTCGGCCAGCCAGTCGCCGAAACTGGTCCCGATCGTCTTCTGGAAGCGGCGCGTGAAGGTGCGGCGGGTAAGACCCGCTGCTTCGGCGACGCTGTCCAGGCTGTGCGCATCGCCAAGCGTTGCCCGCACCTCGTCCAGGGCCCTGGCGAACCGGTCGGCGGTCGGCGTCGGCGCGAGAGGGCGTTCGATGAACTGGGCCTGGCCCCCCTGCCGGTGGGGCGAAAGCACGACATGGCGGGCGAGCCGAAGTGCTGCCTCGGCGCCATAGCGCGCCCGCACGATGTGCAGGCAGCAATCCAGCCCGGCCGCGACGCCGGCGGAGGTAACGATGTCGCCTTCATCGACATAGAGCACGTCGGCGTCGACGGCGATGTCGGGGTGAAGCGCCTGGAGCTGATCGGTATAGGCCCAATGCGTGGTCGCCTTGCGTCCCGCCAGCAGTCCAGCGGCGGCAATGGCGAAGGTGCCGAGGCACAGGCCCACGATCAGCGCGCCGCGTTGATGCGCCCGTGCGAGCGCGTCTTTGAGCGGCGCGGCCAGAGGGGCCTCGAGGTTCTTCCAGCTTGGGACGATGATGATGTCGGCTTCGTGGAGCGCCGAAAGATCGTGCGGGACCGAAATGCTCAAACCGGCATCGGTGTGAATAGGGCCTTGCTCGGCCGCGCAGACGCGGAAGTCGAACCGCGGCAGGCCGAGCTTCGTGCGGTCCGTGCCGAACACAAGGCAAGGCACGGAGAGATGGAAGGGACTTATGCCGTCGAAGGCGACGGCCGCGATGATCGGGTTGCGCATGACAGACACCATTGAGTTTCAAGCAAGAGCGTCCCGATTTTTTCGAACAATGTCAATCGGGCCACTTTCTGCATGTGGATGGTCGGCCTAGCTTTGCGCTCATCAACCCGTCGAAAGGAGACAGCCATGCCAACACCAGCCACCCAGCCGCGCCGCGCCCTCGTCGTCGTCGATGTCCAGAACGACTACAACGGCGGCAACCTCGCCATTCAGCATCCGCCCTTCGCCGACAGCGTCGCCAATGTGGCGCGCGCTATGGACGCCGCGGCCGCGGCCGGCATCAAGGTCGTGGTCGTCAAGCAGATGGCGCCGGAAACCTCGCCGATCTTCGCCAAGGGCAGCCATGGCGGCGAGTTGCATCCCGAGATCGCCCGGCGTGCCCGCGACCATTATGTCGAGAAGACGCTGCCTTCGGCCTTCACCGGCACGGACCTCGAGGACTGGCTGCGCGCAAACCACATCGATACGATCGCGGTCGTCGGCTACATGACGCATAATTGCGATCTTTCGACCATCATCCACGCAGTGCATATGGGCTTTGCCGTCGAATTCCTTTCGGATGCCAGCGGCTCGGTGCCCTACGCCAACAGCGCCGGCTATGCGTCGGCCGAGGACATCCATCGGGTGGTGAGCGTGGTGCTGCAGTCGCGCTTCGCCGCAGTGCTTAAGACCGCCGAATGGATCGACTGCCTGAAAACCGGCACCCTGCCGGAACGCGATACCATCTATGCGTCGAACCAGCGGGCGCTGGCGCGCAACGCCGCCTAAACCGTGCTGCTCCGACACAACAAAGGCGCCGCAGCGATGCGGCCCTCTTCTTTCCATGGAGATGCTTCCAGCGGTCGCGATTTATCACGCCCGGCGTTTCTTTTTCGAGCAACTCGCTGCTCAAACAACGTCCCGTCGATCGCAATTTTCGACACTGTGTTGAAGCAAATGAAAACCATACAGAGAGTGATGTATTTCACAGACGTCACCGTCGTCTTGCCGCAGAGTAGAATTTGAGCTTTAATTCAAGTTCGATTGGTAGGCTGTGGGGGCTAGCAATTGAAAGCGCGGGTTGCACGAAATGCGGTGGCCGCAGCGTTGGTCTGTGTTGCGACAATCCTGCCGCGGCCTGCTTTCGCTCAAGTTCCTCCGCACGCTCCAGGGACAATCTGTTTTACTCCGAATTTCTGGTGTTGGGCGCAGCCTCCAGGCCCGCCTGGATCGCCCTGTGGATGCCCTAGTCCCTATGGCTTTGTGCCTGGGTGGCTTGGCTGAGGAGGTCACTTGGCGCAAACGACACAAGCCGAAAGCGTCGAGGAACTGCTCTTGGAAGCAGACCGACTTGTCGCGGAGGCGGCAAGCAAGGGGAGGTCGCGAAACGAGAAACTCATATCTGCGCGAGAAAAAGTTGCGGCGCTTCCGGCGGAGCAAAGAAAGATTGTTCACGCTGATGTCATTGCGCTGAAAGCTGAAATAGAAGCGGCGCAGTTACCCTTGAGGGGCGCTAACGAAAACTCCGTCTCTCAAGGCATGGTCTATACCTGTATTTTCCTTTCAATGCTTCTCATGTTTCTGGTCGGATCTTTGTCTCTGGTGTACAACAAAGGTGTCGCCTTGCTTTCAGAGGTGCAAACTTTGGCGACACAGCAGCCGGATCGCCGATTTGGTCAGTTGGAGAGGCAACTGCTTGTCGCTCAGGATGATCTGTTCTCCCCAGACCAGATGCAACTCGCGAGCCTTCCCGTTGAATTAGGCGGAAAGCCGGAAGACCCTAAGGTTCCAGCAAAAAGGCCGATCGACGAACTGGCGCGTGAATCATCCTACCTGACCCTGCACGAACTTCGTGATCTGAATTTCAAGCTGAAGTCCCTGGAAACAAGAGTGGGCGACTTCGAGAATTTGTCAGCCTCGCCATTTCCGGGAGTGTTGAAGCTCGAAACCTTCGTCGGTACAGCGATGGCAAGCGGCCGGAATTTTGTCGGGGCGTTCAAAACCGCGGAGGTCACCACGGCCGGTCCGCTTTCACCTGAAACGAAGGCGGGCGGTGCCGCCAATGCAGAGGCGGCTAAGCAAGCGTCCGCAGGAAACGACACCATGAACTTCTTTTGTCGGGCTCAACCGGCGGCGAAACTGAAAAACAAAGACGGCAAAATCGTCGACGGCGCTACGACGCAAGCAATATCTCAGGCCGAACTTGCGGTGCAAGCCTCCGACTCTCAGGTCCTTGGGATGGACATGAGAAAGATTGTCGGTCAAGCCTGCAAGTATTCGCTGAACTATGTCTCGATGACGGTGCCCTCGGTGGATTCGTGGGCTCTAAGGATAAAAGACGCCATCGATCCCTACGCCGTATGGATCTTGCCATGTCTTTATGCAGCCTTGGGCTCAATGATCTACTATATGAGACTTATTTTGGATACCACGCAACCAAATCCGCCGGTTTATCGCATAGCCCATCGTATGGCGCTGGCCGCGCTGGCTGGGATGATCTTAGCCTGGTTTTGGGGTCCGACATTCGGCAGCAACAGCGACTTCAAGTCCGTAGGTTTCGGCCTCTTCACTTTCGCCTTTGTGGTTGGGTTCAGCATAGACGTCTTTTTTGCGCTGCTCGACCGTCTGGTTT
This sequence comes from Mesorhizobium silamurunense, assembly GCF_014843825.1. Lineage (GTDB taxonomy): Bacteria > Pseudomonadota > Alphaproteobacteria > Rhizobiales > Rhizobiaceae > Mesorhizobium > Mesorhizobium silamurunense. The sequence goes on along the minus strand of NZ_JHQR01000328.1, from coordinate 304 downwards.
TCATCTCCACGAACGCGATCAGCAAATTCGGCGGGAATTAGCGATCGATGAACCGCAAGGAACGGCAGCGCGAGTTGCCAATCCTTGCTTCAAGCCAAGCAATCCTTGCTTCAAGCCAAGGTGCCTTCATCGCAGTCGGTCGCCGACATCAAGAAGGTCGACTCCTCCACAGTGGCGTAAATAGAAATCGTCCAAGAAAAAAGGGCGCCGCGGCAGCGCGGCGCCCTTGGCCGTTTTCAGCTCGAACGATGCTTAGAACAAACCTTCGATCTGATCCTGTTCGTTGAGGAAGATCTTTTCCGAG
>NZ_JHQR01000341.1 GCF_014843825.1 Mesorhizobium silamurunense | reverse complement strand
CGGCCGCCCGCCGTCTCGATCTCGGCGACGGCTGCCTCAGCCTCGTCGGCGCGCGAGCGATAGGTGACGATGACGTCGACGCCCTTGCGGGCGAGGTTGAGCGCGGTGTTGCGGCCGAGGCCGCGGCTGCCGCCGGTGATCAGGGCGATGGGGCGAGTGGTCATGGCGAAATCTCCTTCTTCGTGATGGAGATCCATATACTCGCCTGACTGTGCAATATAATCGGGCCTGGATTGCCAATACTATTCAGATTATGCGAACAATCCCGCATGGATCGATTTGACAGCATGCGGCTCTTCACCCGCGTCGTGGAACGGCGCAGCTTCACCGCGGCCGCCGCCGACCTCGGCCTGCCGCGCTCCAGCGCCACCGCCTCGATCAAGCGGTTGGAGGAGCGGCTCGGCGTGCAGCTGCTGAGGCGCACCACAAGGCATGTCACGACGACGCTCGACGGCGAGGCCTACTACCAGCGCTGCATCGGCATCATTGCCGACATCGAGGATGCCGAGGGCGGCTTCGGCACGCATGAAGTGCGCGGACGCCTCAGCATCGACATCAACGGTCATATGGCCCGCACCTTCGTCATCCCGGAGCTGCCGGCGCTGCTCGCCCGCCATCCAAATCTCAGCGTCCATATCGGCGAGGGCGACCGCTTCGTCGACCTTGTGCGCGAAGGCGTCGATTGCGTGGTCCGCGCCGGGCCGCTTCCCGATAGTGACATGATCGCGCGTCGCATCGGCATGGCGCGCGAGGCGACGCTCGCCAGCCCCGCCTATCTCGATCGCCATGGCGTGCCGCGTGACCTGAACGAGCTTGCCGGGCATATGATGATCGGCTTTGTCTCGTCCCGCACCGGGCAGGTGATGCCGCTGGAATTCACCGTCGACGGCAAGGTGCGGGAGATCGTCCTGCCGTCGCGGGTCACCGTCTCCAATTCCGACACCGCCGCCACGCTGGTGCGCCAGGGTTTCGGCCTCTACCAGGCGCCGCGCCGGCGCTTCGCCGCCGACATTGAAGCCGGCCGGCTGGTCGAGGTGCTTGCCGATCATCCGCCAACGCCGACGCCGATCTCGGTGCTTTATCCACCGAGCCCTCAGCTCTCGCCACGGGTGAGGGTGTTCGTCGACTGGCTGGTGGAGATTCTGGGGCCGAAGCTCGATCCCTGATCAAAGGAACTGCCGCAACTGCGTGTGGATGATCGAGCGATAGTCCTCGATCGTGCGGCGGCTTTCCGCCTCGTCCTGTGTCAGCGCCAGTCGCACGACGCCGCCGGCGAGCTGGAAGATCAGGAACACCAGCCTCGAAAAAGCCTCGCGCTGCTCAGACTGCAACATCGGCGCGACATGGTCGCAGAACATCTTCGCCTGGTGCCGCGTCTCGGCGATATCGAGATGCTGCAACGCCTTGTCGGCCTGGATGGCGTTCTGCAGATCCTGGATGGCCGGGTCCGCTGCGACACGGGCATGATAGTCGTCAAGCAGGCGGTCGGCCGCCGCCGTCACGTCCTCCAGTCCGCGGATCTCGGCGATGATCGCGCCGAAGCGCGCGCGGCTCTCTTCCGAAAAACGCTCATAGAGCATCGCCAGGATCGCCGACTTCGAAGGAAAATAGTGATAGACGGTGGCGATCGGTCCGCCGGCCAGCGCGCCGACTTCCTTCATCGTCACCGCGTCGATGCCTTTTTCGCCGATCAGCCGCATGGTAGTGGCGAGGATCGCGTCGATGCGCTCGCGGCTGCGCTCCTGCTTGGGCCTGCGCCGCGGTTCCGTCGCCATTCGCCTTGCTTGCGTCATGCGCCAAATCTCTCAGGAGAGTGCGAATTCGCGGTTGACAATAAACATGATCAAGTATCAGTTTCGTGAAAATGCTGACAACTTGTCAGTTTTTCGATCGGGCTGCAAGGGGAGGGCGCCTCGTGACTATCACCGATGCCGGGCATGTGGATAGCGGCGACTGGCTGGTCGGCAACCCGACCAGCCTGCAGCTTGCCTCGGCACTTTGGATCGGCTCCGTCGGTCTGCTCATCCTGGGATTGCAGCCAGTGCTGCTCGGTGCGCTCTACACCGAAGGCCATGTCACGGGTGACGAGCTGGCGCTGGTCGCCACCGCGGAGATGATCGCTATCGCGATCGGCTCGGGCGTGGTGGCGATGCTCTTGCCGGCGCGCAACATGCGCCGGAAGAGCGCCGTGCTCTTGGTTCTGTTGGCGCTCGCCAATTTCTGGACAGCCTATGCGATCACTCCCAACTCATTGATTGCCGCGCGCACCCTCGCAGGCCTTGCCGAGGGTGGCTTGGTCGCCGTCGCCACCGAGCTGATCGCCCGCTCGCGTCGGGCCGAACGGGTCGGCGGCTATTTCGTCACGCTGCAGACGTTGGCGCAATGCGCGCTGGCGCTTCTGCTTGCCCTCTATGCCGTGCCTGCGGCCGGCTCGTCCGGCGGCTTCGTCGTGCTAGGCATTGTCTGCCTCATCTCGCTGGTCGTCGCCAGGATCGTGCCGGACGACTATGCCGATCTCCCGAAGTAAGAGCATTTTGCCAATGTGCTCACCGTGCCGGCGATCACCGCGCTGCTGTCGGTCTTCTGCTATTTCATGTTCTTCGGCGCCGTCTGGGCCTTTCTGGAGCCGCTCGGCGCTGAGTTCGGAATCGACGGCCGCACCGTCGGCCTGATGGTTTCGGCAAGCCTCGCCGCGCAGGTGATGGGTGCCATGACCGCGACCGCGTTCGAGGCGCGCATCGATTACCGTCTTGCCATTACCGTCATAGGCGCGGTCGCAGCGCTAAGCTCCGCGCTGCTCGCCTCGGGACCAGGCCTTTCCGTCTTCTGGGCGGTGACGCTGGTGATGGGCTTCATCCTGCTGTTCATCGTGCCTTATCAGATCCGCATGGCAATCACCGCCGACGAGACGCGAACGGCAGTGCTGTTGGTACCGGCCGCGCAGCTCTTCGGCCTCGCCATCGGCCCGATCGCCGCGTCGCTGCTGATCGACGGCGAAAACTTTCGTCCGGTGCCGGAATTCGCCGCGGGAAGCGCGCTCGCCAGCGTGGCGCTGCTCGGCGTCTTCGTGCTGGTCGGGCGGCGCCGCGATCCAGCCTGAGCGGGAGGTGACGATGGCAAACGCCTGGAGCAACTGGTCGGGCTTCGTGCAGGCGACCCCCAAGCTGATCGCCACACCCGCCGATGCGGGTGAGCTTGCCGATCTGGTGCGCTCGGCGCCCGGCCCGTTGCGCGTCGCCGGCGCCGGCCACTCCTTCACGCCGTTGGTGCAATCGGACGGCACCATCGTCTCGCTGGAGAAGATCGAGGGGCTGGTCTCGCACGACGCCGCAACCAATCGAGCAAGGGTGAGGGCAGGCACGCGGCTCGGCGCCCTGATGCACATCCTGCAAGGCATCGGCCAGGGCCTGCCCAATATGGGCGACATCGACCGCCAGGCGATCGGCGGCGCGCTGGGCACCGCCACGCACGGTTCCGGTCCGACACTCGGCGCTTACCACACGCAGCTCGAGACGGTGCAACTCGTCGACGGGCAGGGCAAGCTGCGCGAGTTCAGCCGGGCGGGCGACCAGGATATGATCCACGCCACCGGCGTCGCGCTGGGCGCCTTCGGCGTGTTGACCGAAGTGACGATGAACAATATCGCGACCTACCGGCTGCGGCGCCGCAAGTGGGCGCTGCCGATCGCAGACATGCTGCGCGACTTCGAGACGATGATGGGCGGGCACCGTTCGGCCGAATTTTACTACATCCCGTTTTCCGGCTATGCGCAGTTCATCGCCAGCGACCTGAGCGACGCGCAGCCGACACCGCGGCCTACCGAGGATGACGAGGAGGGGCTTGCGACGTTGCGCAAGCTGCGCACCGCGCTGCGCTGGCTGCCGTCGCTGCGCCGCGCGCTGATCAAAGGCGCCGTGAAAAAGGTGCCGTCCGAGGACTATGTGCAGGACTGGCTCAACGTCTATGCCAGCGACCGCCGCACCAGGTTCAACGAGATGGAGTACCACCTGCCTTACGAGGAAGGCCCGAAGGCGTTGGCCGAGATCATCGCGCTGACCGAAAAACACTTTCCGGAAGTCTATTTCCCGATGGAGGTGCGTTCGGTGGCGCCGGACGAATTCTGGCTCTCGCCCTTCCACAAAAGGCTGACCTGCTCGATCGCCATCCACCACGATGCGGCGAACGACCCGCTGCCCTTCATGCGCGCCGCCGAACCCATTTTCCGCAGATATGGCGGGCGGCCGCATTGGGGAAAAATGCACAACCTCAAGGCGGCGGACTTCAAGAAACTTTATCCGCGCTGGGATGACGCGATGGCGGTGCGCCGCGACATCGATCCCGAAAACCGCTTCGTGTCGCCTTACATGGCCGGCCTGTTCGGCATCGAGCCCGGTTCTTTTGGCATCCAACAATGAGCGCCTATTTCGCCGAGTTGTCGAAGGCGCTGAAGGCGGCGGAGATCTTTCAGCCCTGCCTGGTGCTCGACCGTGACCGGCTGGATGGTAATATCGCGCTGGTGAAGGAAAGGCTGGCGCCGGGCTTTGCCGTGCGACTGGTCGACAAGTCGCTGCCTTGCCTGCCGCTGCTTTCGCATATCGCGGGAGCGCTCAACACCAGCCGCTTCATGACCTTCCATCCGCCGGTAACGCAGGCCGTGCTCGACGCCTTCCCTGAAGGCGACCTGCTCTACGGCAAGCCGATGCCGCTGGGTGCTGCCAGGGCCGCGCTTATGCGTGGCGGCAACGGCTGGTGGTCCCGCGTCTGCTGGCTGATCGACACGCCGGAGCGGCTCTCGGAATATGGCGCTCTCGCCGCCGAACTCAGTACAGAGTTGCGCTTCGCCTTCGAGGTCGATGTCGGCCTGCATCGCGGCGGTTTCGCCAATCCCGCCGAGATCACGACGCTGACAGTCCCCAGGGGCCTGCGCTGCGAAGGCATCATGGCCTATGAGGCGCATGCGCCGGAGATTCCCGGCCTGTTCGGCGGGTCGGAAAAAGCGCTGAAGAAGGCCTCGGCCAGGGCTGTGGAATTCGCCGCTGCCCTCGGTCCGGACCAGCGCCGCGTCCTCAACATCGGTGGCTCGAAGACGGCGCTGCTGCATGGCGCAGGTGTGGCCAACGAAGTGTCGATCGGCTCGGCCTTCGTGCTGCCGAGCGACTTCGACACGCCGGGTCTCGACGGCTTCCAGCCGGCGGCCTTCATCGCGACGCCGATCCTGAAGGCGCTCGATCCGGTGCTGCCCGGCGCGGCGGCGGTTTCCAAAGCGCTGCAGGCGCTTGGCCTGTTCCCGCGCAAGGGCTGCTATCTCTATGGCGGCAAGTGGATGGCAGTGCCGGTGTTCCCCGAAGGCATGAAGCCGAACGGGCTGATCGGCCTGTCGTCCAACCAGCAGTTCATGGGTTTGCCGGCGGGAGCGAATGTGAAGCCTGGAGACTACGCCTTCCTGCGGCCGAAACAGAGCGAGGCTGTGCTGCAGCATTTCGGCTCGCTCGCGGTGTTTTCCGGCGGGCGCATCGTCGAGTCCTGGCCGGCGCTGCCGATGGGGTGAGGGCGTCGTATCGGCGCTCGCCATTGGCGCCTGCATCCGCGATGTCGTCATTCTAGGGCAGCGACGCGAAGCGGAGCGAAGACCCTAGAATCCATGCCATTACGTCCGCCGAAGAACGATACGGGTGCAGAAGAAGGTATCCTATGCCCGCGTTTCGCTGCCAAGGTCTGCACCGTTGCTGCGCTGCGCTTATAGGTCACGGTATGGATTCTAGGGTCTGCGCGCGTCGCTTCGCTCCTTGCTCCGCCCTAGAACGACGAAGTTGTGTACTACCCCACTCCGACCGATTTATTGACTCAGTCAACTAAATGGTTGATCCTGTCTGGGGACAGGAGGAACTCCCATGACCATCCACGACCACCCCGGCAAAGAGCGCATCGATGCGGTGCGCGCCTTCAACCGCTTCTACACCCGCCAGATCGGCGTGCTCGACGAAGGCTGGCTGAAAAGCACCTTTTCGCTGACCGAGGCGCGGGTGCTTTACGAGCTTGCCCATCGCGACGGGCTCGTCGCCAGCGACCTCGTCCGCGACCTCGGACTCGACCCCGGCTATGTCAGCCGGCTGTTGAAAAAATTCGAGGAGCGCGGTCTGGTCGAGCGTGCCGCTTCGGAGGCCGATGCGCGGCGTTCCTCGATTGCGCTCACGCCGGCGGGCAGGGAGGCTTTCGCGCCGCTCAACCAGGATTCGCATAACCAAGTGCGCGCGCTGCTCGATCGTCTGGCGCCGGCCGACCAGGAACGGCTGGTCAAGGCGATGCGCACGGTGCAGGACCTGCTCGGCGACAAACCTGAACCCAAGGTGCCCTATGTCCTGCGGCCGCTGCAGGTCGGCGACATCGGCTGGATCACGCATCGTCAGGGCCTGCTCTACGCGCTGGAATATGGCTGGGACGAAACTTACGAGGCGCTGGTTGCCGAGATCCTTGGCGAATTCGTCAAGAACTTTGTCTCGCAATGGGAGCGAAGCTGGGTCGCGGAACGGGAAGGCGAGGTGGTCGGCTCGGTCTTTGTCGTGCGCAAGTCGCCCAAGGTGGCGAAGCTCAGGCTGCTCTATGTCGAGCCGTCGGCGCGTGGCCTCGGCATCGGCCGGCGGCTGGTCGACGAATGCATCGCCTTCGCGCGCGCCAAGGACTACAGGACGCTGACGCTGTGGACCAACGATATACTGGGCTCGGCCCGCCGCATCTACCAGGCGGCAGGCTTCAAGCTTGTCGAGGAGGAGCGCCACCATTCCTTCGGCAAGGATCTTGTCGGCCAGACGTGGAATTTGGAGCTTTAGATTCGGGTGGGGCCGGCCTGCAAATGGCGGCTTCCTGCGCTTCCGGTGCTCACGTACTTCAGTACGCTCCGCTCCGGTTCTCGGAATCCGCCATTTTCGACTCGGCCTGACCCGAATCCGGCAGGCCGAGTCAGGTTTTGATCGGCACCCAGATCTCCAGACCGCCATTGCCGCTGCGCGGATCGAACTCCGGTCCGTAGCGCTCGAATTCCGGCGCGTCGGCGATCTCATAGCCGGAGGCCGGCAGCCATTTGTTCCAGATCGTGTTGACCGTCCGGCGGATGGTCGAGATGTGGTCGCGGTGCGCAAACACTGCATATTTCTGCGCCGGCACGCGCACCCGGAAAAACTCCTTGGGCAGCTCCGAGAAATCGGCGACCTCTACGCCGGCGACGTAGTCGAAATTGCCGGTATCGTCGCCGTTGACGCAGACGCCGTACGCGACGTCGTCGATCTGGCCGGGGATGTTGCCGAAATACGGGCCGAAGCGCTGCCATTGCATAGGGATGCCGGCGCTTAATTCGCAACTGTAGCGCTCGCCGAGCCCGGCGATGAGGAACGGCTGGCTGGTCTCGAAGCGCGGCGGCTCGAGCGTGGTGAGAAGCGAGCTGTCCATGAGGATGGGCTCCACGAGGTCTAGGTTTTGGGTCGAGCCTCCAGCGCGCACCAGTTCCGGCGTGGTGCCGAACTGGTCGCGGAAGGCTCGCGTGAAAGCCTCATGCGAGCCGTAGCCGGCATCGAGCGCAACCGCCAGGATATCGCTCGCGCCGCCGGCAAGCTTGCGCGCCGCTTCGCTGAGCCTGCGCGCCCGCATATAGCCCATGACCGACCGTCCCGTGGCCGCGCCGAAGGCGCGCGTCACGTGGAAGCGCGACACACCGCTGCTCGCCGCGACATCGTCGAGAGAAATCGCATCCGGCAGATGGCTTTCGACAAACCACAGCGCCTTCTCGGTCGGGTTCATGGCTCCTCGCATTCGGCGTGGCGACACTAGCCGCCGCGCCGACTGCGAGTTTGATCGAAATTGCGCGGTGAGCAATAATGGCAGCGCGCATGCCGGTTCGAGTGGAGCGACTTGGCATTCTGCGCGATAGGCGGGAAGGGGTATGTCCCGATGACGACGGCGACGGCCGATCAGGTGTTCCGGTTTGGCGGGTTCACGCTCGACCTGGCCATGGGCACGCTGCGCGGCGTCAACGAGCCGCTGTTCCTGCGACCGAAAGCCTATGCACTGCTTTCGCATCTCGCCCGCAACATGGGCCGCGTCGTGCCGAAGTCGGAACTGATGGATGTCGTCTGGCCCGGCGTCTATGTCACCGAGGATTCGCTCACCCAGTCGGTGCGCGAGATCCGCAAGGTGCTGGGCGACGACATGGTGCGCACCGTCTCCAAGCGCGGCTATATGCTGGCCGCGGAAGCGGAGGCCGCGCCCGAGATCAGCAGCCAGCCGATCGTGGCGGTGGTGCGTTTCCGCAATGAGAGCGGCGATCCGGCCGACGAGGCGATGGTCGACGGCTTCGCCGAGGACCTCATCAACGGCGTGGCGCGCTTCGGCACGGTCACGGTGCTGGCGCGGAATTCCAGCTTTTCCTTCTCCTCCTTCGGCCGCGCCGAGTGGCCGCAGATCCGCGCCCGCATCGGCGCCGACTACCTGGTCGAAGGCTCGCTGCGCCGCCAGGGCGAGCATGTCGTGGTGACCGTCAGCCTCGTCGACATCGCCACTGCCAGCCAGCTCTGGGGCGACCGCTATCAGTCGCAAGGCGCCGGCCTGTTCGCGATCGAGCGCGAGATCGTCGAGCAGATCGTCAGCCGGCTGGTCACGCGGGTCGCCAATGCCGGGCTGGAGCATGCCTCGCGCAAGCCGGTGACCAGCCTTGCTGCCTACGAGCTTCTGCTGCGCGGCTTTGCATTGCTGCGCGATCCGGCCCAGACCGACCAGCGCGGCGCCGAGGCCTTGTTCGAGGCGGCGATCGCCAAGGATCCGAATTACGGCCTGGCGTACTCCTATCTCGCCCTGGCGCGCTCGCTGGACGGGGAGTTTGGACGCGCCAGCGACGCGGTGCTCGAAAACGCGCGCGACCTTGCCGACAAGGGCCTGGCGCTGTCGCCGGATCAGCCGACCGGTCATCGGGTGCAATCGCTGATCCGCCTTTATATGCGCGACCATGAAGCGGCCGAACACCACATGCGCATTGCGCTGCAGCTCAACCCGTACGATGCCGACAGCATCGAGCAGATGGGCATGCTGCTCACCATGCGCGGTCGGCCGCTCGAAGCGTTGACCTGGCTGGCTAGAGGCATCCGCATCGATCCCTTGCATCCGCACTGGTATCAGTTCGACCGCGCGCTGGCGCTCTACATGATGGGCGAGTACCGCCAGGCGGCGGAGGCGCTGGAACTCGCGACGCGCCCGGCGCCCTGGATCCGCACGCGGCTGGCCGCCTGCTATGCCCAGATGGGCGAGATGGAGAAGGCGCGGCGGCAGATCGCTCTCATCGAGGGGGGCGATCCCTTCTCGCCGCTCGACTATGCGCTGCGCGGCGTGCCGTTCGAAAACCGCGCCGATGCCGAGCATCTCGCCGAAGGCGTCAGACTTGCCCTCGGCGAGGTTGTGCCGGAGGCACCTCAATCGACGACGACCACGATATAGCGACCCTGATAGAGCCGGTAATAGGTGCCGCCGCAGCGCCAGACGTCGAACCCGTTGACCTTGGTGCGGACACAGCCCGCCGGCAGCGTGGCGACCCAGACGGTGGTGTGCCTCAGCACCCTCCATGTCGCGGTGCGGCGGGCGACGCCGGCTGCGCTGCGCGGCGTCCAAGGCGCGCCGATGCGGGCCTCGGCGGTGCCGACCAGCGAGAGGGCCGGGACGGCGGTGCCGACGATCTCGACAACGGTTAGAGCGAGCGCGAAAAGGGCCGCCGCGGAACGGAATTTCTTCACGGATTTCGAAGGCATTTTCGTTTGTCCTGATGTTGATCGAAGGTCTAGTGGGAGGATGAGGCGGCAAGACGGATCGAACCCGCCATTGCCGCCAGGTGAGCAACCACGAACAGAAAGTGCGCCGCGGTTGTGACGTAGCCGACGACGAGCACGTCGGCGGCGATGAAGAACTGCCAGAACAGAAGATTTGCCGTTCCGAGCAGCGCATGCACGGTAGCCAGGACGGCATTCCAGTTGCGGGAATAGGCGATACGCCAGAGCGTCACGCCGATGATCAGGGCGAGCCCGTGCGCCTCGATGAACCCGATGCCGGCACCGGGCGCATCGCCAAGCAGAACGGCCTCCGCGCCGCGCCCGAAGAACGAGCCGGCAATGTCGGTGGCGAGCCCGCCGGCCGAGGCAAGGATCAGGAAGCCGGCATTGACGCGAACGAGGAGATTTCCAAAGAAGGGAGTCATGGTCGTTCCTTTGCTGGTGAGATGCGGCCACGGCGGCATCCCGCCGTGGCTTGCAGTGCCTGCCGCTCAGGCGGCCAGGGGCTGAGTTTCAGTGGTGGCGGTGATCGGCTCAGCCGCCGGGTCGGTCTCGGCCGGCGCCTTGATGCGGAACCAAGCGACGTAGAGCGTCGGCAGGAACACCAGCGTCAGCACGGTCGCAACCATCAGGCCGCCCATCACCGCATAGGCCATTGGCCCCCAGAACACCGTCGGCGCGATCGGGATCATGCCGAGGATGGCGGCCGCCGCCGTGAGCAGGATCGGCCGCAACCGATGCGTGGTGGCGCTGATCACTGCGGCCCACGGCTCCTCGCCGGCAGCGATGTGCTGGTCGATCTGCGCGAGCAGGATCACCGAGTTGCGGATCACCATGCCGATCAGCGACATCACGCCGAGGATCGCGACGAAGCCAATGGGTGCACCCGAGAGAAGCAGCGCGCCGGCGACGCCGATCAGAGCCAGCGGCGCAGTAAGCAGCACCAGCACCAGGCGCTGGAAGCTCATCAGCTGGATCATCAGAACGGTGGCCATGATGAATAGCATCAGCGGGAAGACCACGAAGATGCTGGCCTGCGCCTTGGCGCTGTCCTCGATGACGCCGCCCTGCTCGACGCTGTAGCGCGCCGGCAGCTCCGCCTTGAAGGCGGAGATCGCGTTCTCCAGCCGCCGCGACACGGTCGTGGCATTCTCGCCTGGCGCGACTTCCGCCTGCACGGTCACGGTCGGAAGCCGGCCGCGGCGCCAGATCAGCGGCGGCTCGGTCTGGTAGCTGAGCTTCGCCACCTGTTCCAGCGGCACGCGCCGTCCGCCGGAAGCGCTGATCGTCAGGCCGCGCAGCGTGTCGATGCTGGCGCGTTCGCTATCCACCGCCCGGGCGACGATGTCGATCAGGTAGGTGTCGTCGCGCATCTGCGTGATCTTCGAGCCGGATAGCACCGCGTTGATCGTCTCCGAGAGCTGCTGCGAGGAGATGCCCAGAGCGCGCGCCCGGTCCTGGTCGACATCGACCTTGATCACCTTGGCCGGCTCGTTCCAGTCGTAGTTGATGTTGCGCACGGAAGCATCGCTGCCCAGCACCTGCGCGAACTGCTGTGCCAGGCTGCGCGTCTTGTCCGGATCCGGACCGCTGACGCGGAACTTCAGCGGCCAGCCGACCGGCGGGCCGAGCTCCAGTGGCGTGACGCGGGCCATGACGTCGTCGAAGCCGGTCGACAGCTCCTTCTCCAGCCGGTCGATGACGGCCTGGCGCACGGCGTGGCCCTTGGTCACCACCACGGCCTGGGCGAAAAAGTCGTTGGCGAGCTGCGCGTCGAGCGGCAGGTAGAAGCGCACCGCGCCCTGGCCGACATAGAAGCTCCAGTGATCGATGTCGGGATCGGCGGCAAGCAGCTTCTCGACGCGCTCGACCACGGCATCCGTCGACTTGATCGAGGCGGTGCGCGGCAGCGTGAGGTCGAGCATGACCTCCGGCCGGTCGGACTTCGGGAAGAACTCCTGGCCGACAAAGCCCATCGCCACGACCGAGAGTGCGAACAGCCCGGCCGTCGCCGACAGCACCAGCCACTTCGCCCGCATCGCCACCTCCAGCAGCGCCTGGAAGCCACGCGCAATGCGCGACGGCTGATGGCCGTCATGGCCCTTGATGCGATCGGGCAGAAGGAAGACGCCGGTGAGCGGCGTGAACAGCACCGCGACCACCCAGGAGACGACCAGCGCTATTGCCACGACCGCGAACAGCGAGAAGCAATATTCGCCGGCGCCGCTCTTGGCGAAGCCGACCGGCACGAAGCCGGCGATCGTCACCACCGTGCCGGTGAGCATCGGGAAGGCGGTCGAGGTGTAGGCATAGGTAGCGGCAGAGATCTTGTCGTGGCCTTCCTCCATGCGCGCGATCATCATCTCGACCGCGATCATCGCATCGTCGACCAGCAAACCAAGGGCGATGATCAGCGCGCCGAGCGAGATGCGCTGCAGCGAGATGCCGAAATACTCCATGGTGACGAAGGTGATCGCCAGCACCAGCGGGATGGCGACCGCCACCACGACGCCGGGTCGCCAGCCGAGAGCGAGCAGCGAGACCGCGAGCACGATCGCGATCGCCTCGCCGAGACTCTTGGTGAACTCGCCGACGGACTCTTCCACGACGTGCGACTGGTCGGCGACCATGCCGAGCTCGGCGCCGAGCGGCAACTCGGCCTCCATCTCGTGCATCTTCTCCTTGACGTTCTCGCCCAGCGCCAGGGCGTCGCCGCCCGCGGTCATCGAGATGGCGATGCCGACGGCGGATTTGCCGTTGAAGCGGAACATCGGCTGCGGCGGGTCGGAATAGGCGCGCTTGACCTCGGCGACGTCGCCCAGCCGGAAGTAATGGCCGTTGGCGTAGAAGTTGATCGCCTTCAGGCTCTCTTCGGAGGTGAAGCTGCCGGAGACGCGGATGGCGATGCGCTCGGGGCCGGCGTCGACCGTGCCGCTCGGCGTCAGCGCGTTCTGCGCCTGCAGCGCCTGCGACAGCGTGCCGACGTCGAGGCCGAGCGCCGCCACCTTCTGCGTCGAAAATTCGAGATAGATCTTCTCGTCCTGCTGGCCGATCAGGTCGACCTTGGCGACATCTTTCACGGTGAGCAGCCCGGCGCGCCGGCTTGTCGCCAGGTCCTTCAGCTCGCGATGGCTGAGGCTGTCGGAGGTGAGCGCGTAGATCAGCGAATAGGTGTCGCCGAACTCGTCATTGAAGAACGGGCCCTGCACGCCTGACGGCAGCGTCGGCTTGATGTCGTTGAGCTTCTTGCGCACCTGGTACCAGAGCGGCTGCACCTGGTCGCCGGCCACCGTGTCCTTGAGGTTGACGAAAACGACGGATTCGCCCGGCTTGGTGTAGCTCTTGACGTAGTCGAGGTCGGGCAGCTCCTCGAGCTTCTTCTCGATGCGGTCGGTGATCTGCTCGACGGTGTCGCTGGTGCTGGCGCCCGGCCACATCGTCTTCACCACCATGGTCTTGATGGTGAAGGGCGGGTCCTCCTCGCGACCGAGGCCGCGATAGGCGTAAAGGCCGGCAAGTGCGGCCGCGATCATCAGATAGACGATGAAGCTGCGGTGGCGCAGCGCCCATTCGGAAAGATTGAAGCTGGTCATGATGCAAATCCCTCTCAGCGCGCAAAGGCGCGTTCCGCCGGCGGCTGCCGGCAGGCGAAACAAATGACGGTCGGGGTTCGGTTGGCGCCCGCCGCGTGGCGGGCGCCGGAAAGTCAGGCCAGGCTGTGCATGGTGCCCGGGACCCGGTAGGGCGCGCGCTCTGCAAGCCTCGGCCTGATGGCGAGACCGGCGAGGTAGCGCTGGAAGGGGGCCGCTTCCTGGACCGGCGAGGCGAACGCGACATGGCCGTCGGGCCTCACCAGATAGGCTGCGTCGCGCTGCAGGCCGGCTTTCCCGGCTGCATTCGTCCAGGCGAAGGCGTGGATCGGAATGCCGCTCGGCGCGAGCATCGCCCGGAAGTCGCAACTGGCCTCGCCATAGACATGAACCTGCCAGTCGAGCGATCGCAGCGGCTCGAAATTGTCGCCCCCGGCGCCGGGAATATTGCCGACGACATAGGGCAGGCGGTCGCCGCCGCTGACCTTGCCCGCCATGCCCGAGCTGATCGGCCCGGCGCGATACTGGATCGCCGCCTGCGAGATCACGCCGAAGAAGGCGCGCGAGCCGACCGAGGTGTGCAGCGCGATGTTCAGGATCTTCGGCATCAGGTAGCGCCGGAACAGGCCGACGAGCCGCGAGCGGCTGGTGGCGATGCGGAACGCCTGGTCGGTGCTTTCGATCAGCTTGCGGGCGAAGGCGATGCGTTCCGGCTCGTAGCTGTCGAGCAGGCGCGGATCGGCCCGACCCTGCACGACTGCCGCGAGCTTCCAGGCGAGGTTAACCGCATCGCCCATACCGGTGTTCATGCCCTGGCCGCCGGCCGGGCTGTGGATGTGGCCGGCGTCGCCTGCGAGGAAGACGCGGCCGACGCGGAAGCGCTCGGCGACGCGGTGGTGGACGCGGTAGGTCGAGAACCAGTTGACCTCGTGGACCTTGACGCCGGTGTCGCGCTCGACATCGGCGCGGATCGCCTCGAAGCTGATCGTCTCGTCGGCCTCATGCGCCTTTGGCACGATGCCGATCAGCCGGACCGAACCGGATTGCCGGACCGGCATGACGATGGCGAAGCCGTAGGTGCTGATCGTCGTGTCCATGCCGTTGCGCGTGATGTCGCCGCTGCCTTTCACGTCAGCGACGTAGAAGGACTGTTCGTAAGTGCCGCCCGGGAAGCCGATGTTCAGCCCGTGGCGCACCGCGCTGCGGGCGCCGTCACAGCCTGCGAGATAGGCGGCGCTGACGGTCTCGGTCCGGCCATTCCTGCTCAGCGTGGCGATGACCGCCTCGCCCTTGTCCTGGAAAGCGACGAGCTCCGTATTGCGCTCGACCACGACGCCGGCGCGCTCCAGATGCGTGATCAGCACGCGCTCATGGATATCCTGCGGCAGCGCGAAGGCGAAGGAGTAGGGGCTGATGCCGCGGCCGAAATCGGAAAGCGGCAGCCTGGCAGCGATGCCCGCCGGCGTGTGCACCGTGAGACGCTCGAGCCGGATGCCCTCGGCAAGGATGTCCTCGACGATGCCGATCTGACGGTGGAATTCCAGCGTGCGCGCCTGGACGGCAAGCGCCCGCGAGGTTTCGCCCGGGCCGGTGGCCTTATCGAAGATGCGCACCGGCACGCCGAGCCTGGTCAGCCAGAGAGCGAGCGTCAGACCGGTCGGACCGGCGCCGGCAATGAGGACCTTTGTTCTGGACATGGTCATTTTCCTTCTCCCTCAACGATACGAACTTTTTCGTATTCCCGCAGCCGGTTTACGCCGGCAATGACGACCAGATCGCCCTTGGCGAGGCCTTCGCTGACGACGACGCGGTCGGTCTCGTAGCGGGCAACCGTGACGGGCTTCAGTTCCACCGCCGACGCGGCGGACACGACCCACACGGCCGGCTTGCCGTCCTTGTCGAACAGCGCGCTGCCCGGCAGCACCATGACCGGCGCGCCACCCATCTCGGCGCGGCCGGAAACGCTGGCGCCGAAGCGCATCTCGTCGGGCGCATTCTCGATCGAGACCTTCACCTGGAAGGTGCGGGTCGCGGCATCGGCCATCGGCGCGATCTCGCGGATGGTGCCGACGGCGGTGATCGCCGGATTGCTAAGCAGCGAGACGGTTACCTGCGGCAGCCGCTTGGTGTCGGGCGCGTTGGCGAAGGCGGCTTCCGCGATCGAAAACACCGCGTCGCGGCTGTTCGGATCGGCGACGCGCACCACCATCTGCCCGACATTGACGGACTGGCCGGCTTCGGCGCCGGTCGCGGTGACGATGCCGTCGAATTCCGCATGCAGCTCGGTATAGCCGAGCTGGTCCTTGGCCATCTCGAAGCCGATGGTCGCCGATTTGAGCTTGGCTTGCGCCGAGCGCAGGTTCTTCAGTGTCGCGTCATAATTGGCGCGGGTGGTGAAACCCTTGGCGAGCAGCGCGCCGATGCGGGCTTCGGCGGCGCTTGCCTCGACGAGAACGGCCTGCGCCGCCGCGACGTCGGCCTCGGCGCTGGCGAGCCGATTGCGATAGTCCTGATCGTCGATGCGGGCGAGCACTTCGCCCTTCTTCACCGTCGCGCCGATCTCGGCGACACGTTCGATGAGCTTGCCGGATACGCGGAAGCCGAGATCGCTTTCGAGCCTCGGGCGTATCTCGCCGACGGCGGTGCGGGTGTCCGCGCCGAGCATCGGGGCGACCGCTATCGCCTTGACGAGCTTCGTCTCCGGCGCCGCCGGCTTGGCGTTCGAGGCCTTGCTTCTTGCGCCGTGCCAGACCACCGCTGCACCGCAGGCAAGAACGGCGATCGAGCCGGCGACAAGGCGGCGCCTCAGCGGCCTGTTGTGGAAGAGTGCGGCAATCATGTTGTCTCCATGCTCAAGGTTGCGGCCGCACTGGGAGAATGCGACCGGGAAAACGTGTCGGCTGGAGAGGGATCGGGCGCTTGCGGCCTGTCTTTCGCCAGCCCCATCTTCTTGGCGTTTCAGGCCCGGGAAATCCCGAACGGTTTCTGAAAATTTTCCGATGTTTGGGTGAGACGGCGCCGGCACGTGCCGCCGGTGACGCTCAAACCGTCCAGAAGTAGCGCACGATGTGGAAGAAGATCGGCGCGGCGAAGACCAGGCTGTCGGTGCGGTCGAGCATGCCGCCATGGCCCTCGATCAGGTGGCCCCAATCCTTGACGCCTTGGTCGCGCTTGATCGCCGAGGCGACGAGCCCGCCGAGGAAGCCCATGGTGCAGGCGACGAAGGCGACCACTGACGCCTGCAGCGGCGAGAACGGCGTGATGAAGGAGAGCAACGCGCCGAGCAGGCTCGACGCGACGAGGCCGCCGATCAGCCCTTCCCAAGTCTTCGACGGCGAGACGTTTGGCGAAAAGCGGTGTTTTCCGAACAGCTTGCCGAAGATGTACTGCAGCACGTCGCTGCCCTGCACGACAATGATCAGAAAGGCGACGAGCAAGAGGTTGCGGCCCTCGAAACCCGGCACGTTGAGGGTCAGCAGGGCAGGGACGTGGCTGACGCAGTAGACCGAGATCATGATCGCCCATTGCTGCGCCGACACGCGCTCCAGGAAGCGCTCGGTATCGCCATGCAGCGCCGTGATCGCCGGCATCAGCAGGAAGCAGTAGACCGGGATGAAGATCACGAACAGGCCGTACCAGGCCGTCCACACCAGCCAGTACTGGAACGGAATGACGATGCCGAACATGCCGAGCAGCACCCAGTGGTCGCTGCGACGGCTGTGCGTCAGCGTCACGAACTCGCGCAGCGCCGCGAACGAGATCAGCGCGAACAGGATGGTCATGCCGTAGCGGCCGAAGAAGAAGGCGACCGTCATCAGCGCCACCATCACCCACCAAGCGTTGATGCGCTGCGTGAGGTTGACCAGCGTCGCGCTCAGCGGCTTTGGCGCGCGCATCGAAAGGATGCCGGCGGTGACGCTGGCGGTGCTCAGCACCACGAAAAGGCCGATGATCAAAATACTGATTTCGTGGCGCATCAATTGTCTCGATCAGGGCGCGGGTTCAGCGCCAGAAGTGCCGCGCGGGCTCGCTCCAGGAAGGCACGGCGTTCCTCGCCTGGCGCGACCGCCACCGGCGCGCCGAAGACGACGCGGCAGAGCAGCGGCACCGGCAGGAACTGGCCCTTGGGCAGCACGCGCGACATGTTCTCGATCCAGCACGGGATCAATTCGACATCCGGCCGCGCCATCGACAGATTGTAGAGACCGGAGCGGAAGGGCAGCAGCTCGTCGCTCATGTTGCGAGTGCCTTCCGGGAAGATGATCAGCGAGTGGCCCTGGTCGAGGACAGAGAGCATGACGGAGATCGGGTTCTCTTCCGGGCTGGTCCATTGCCGGCTGATCAGCACGGAGGACAGCATGTCCTCGGCAATGAAGCGGCGCAGCCGCGACTTCCCCCAATATTCGGCGGCGGCCACCGCATGCGTGATGGCTCGTTCCTTCTCGCTGAGGCATGCCGACAAAAGGATGAAATCGCCATGACTGGTATGGTTGGCGAAATAGATGCGCTGCCGGTCGGACGGCTGGCTGCCGCTCCAGATCGGTCGCACGCCGGTCACCGCCCAGGCCAGCGCCGACAGGCCGACCGAGGTCGCCGTCTGCAATAGGGTGAAGGTCCGGAGCGCAAGCCTGCTCATCGCGGCATCCAGAATCCGGCGGCCAGGAACGCGACGACGAAGATCGCCAAGGCGATGCGCTGCCGGGCAAGCAGACGGCGCGTTCCGGCGATGCGGTCGTCGAGCGGGCGCGGCGTGGCCGGGC
>NZ_JHQR01000329.1 GCF_014843825.1 Mesorhizobium silamurunense | reverse complement strand
CAGCCGCCGCGTCGCCGGCACCAGGCGGGTCGAGCTCGAGGTCGGCGGCGAGCGCCAGCGCGTCGAGATCGAGCTGCCGGTCGACCATCCTGCCGCGCAGAAAAGCCGGGTGGCCTTCAGGCCGCGGCGCTGGAAACTTTTCCCGGCTTCCTGACGCATCTTTCTGCTTGCCGATTTCCTGTGGCGCTCGCCCGGCGCCGCGATGAATGCCTGGAAGAAAATCCTGCCAAACAGCTGTCTGGGCGGCGCTTTTTCCTGGCGCTCTGCGATCCACTCGGAGCGCGTGCCTCGTCGGACCAGGCTTTCCTTTTTATGGTCGCATCATAGTTTCTGACTATTCCGAAGGAGACTGTTTCCATGAAGCGTTTACTGCTTGGCATCGCCACTTTCGCCGGCCTCGTCCTTGCCTCCCCCCAAGCCTGGTCGGCCGACAGGCTCTTGAACGCCTCCTACGACGTTGGCCGCGAATTGTTCGCCGACATCAACAAGGCCTTCATCGCCAAGCATCCCGACGTGACGCTCGATCAGTCCCACGCCGGCGCCTCGGCGCAGGCGCGCGCCGTCGCCGATGGCCTGGGTGCCGATGTCGTCACTTTCAACCAGGTCACCGACGTCGATTTCCTGGTCAAGAAGGGCCTGGTCTCCGCCGACTGGCAGAAGGATTTCCCTGACAACGCCTCGCCCTTCTATTCGCTGCCGTCCTTCCTGGTGCGCGCCGGCAATCCCAAGCACATCAAGGACTGGAACGATCTCGTACGCGATGACGTGCAGGTGATCTTCCCCAACCCTAGGACATCGGGCAACGCGCGCTACACCTACCTGGCGGCGACCGCCTATGCGAAGGAAGCCTTCAAGGGCGACGAAGCCAGGGTGAAGGAGTTCATCACCAAACTGTTCAATAACGTGCCGATCTTCGACACCGGCGGCCGCGCCGCCACCACCACCTTCGTGCAACACGAGATCGGCGACGTGCTGATCACTTTCGAATCGGAAACGCGCGGCATCCGCAAGGAATATGGCGACGACAAGTTCGAGCAGGTCACGCCCTCGGTCAGCCTGCTGGCCGAATTCCCGGTGGCGATCGTCGACAAGGTTGCCGACGAGCACGGCAGCCGCGATCTTGCCAAGACCTATCTCGACTTTCTCTATTCGCCCGAGGGCCAGGATATCGCCGCCCGCAATGGCCTGCGGGTGCGCGACACGTCGGTCGCCGCCAAGTATAAGGCCGACTTCCCCGACGTCCGCCTGTTGACGGTGGACAAGGTCTTCGGCGGCTGGGACAAGGTGCAGAAAGAGCATTTCGCGGCAGGCGGCTTGCTCGACCAGGCCTACGGCAGCCGATAACCCTCGACAGGAAAGAAACTGGAGGCCGGCTTTGCCGGCTTTCTTCATGTCTGGAGCCGGCATCGTTTTGTCGGGGAAATCACAGCGCCCAATGTGAAAAACGTTACGAAGAATCAACGCGTTTGCGCCTAAACCTGTGTTGACGAATTGTTGTGCCAATTCGCGCTGCGCGGTCAAACTGTCATGATTTGCACACAAACAACCGCCAGATGCAGGGCAATTGGGGTTTGATGAACTGAATCGGGCATGCTGACCAAAAAAGGCAAATACGGCCTCAAGGCCCTCGTGCATCTTGCCAGCCTGCCGGCTGGCCGGCTTGCATTCGTCAACGACATAGCGGTCGCCAACAACATCCCGAAGAAGTTCCTGGATGCGATCCTCGGCGAATTGCGCAATGCCGGTTTCGTGCAGAGCCGCAAGGGCAAGGAAGGCGGCTATCGCCTTGCCAGGCCCGCTTCCGAGATCAAGATCGGTCATGTCGTGCGCGTGCTCGACGGACCGTTGGCGCCGATCCCTTGCGCCAGCCGCACGCAATATCAGCGCTGCGAGGATTGTGACGAGGCGACCTGCCAGGTCCGCCACATGATGCTGGAAGTGCGGCAAGCGATCGCTGAGGTGCTCGACAATCGCAGCCTCGCCGCGATGCGCGACGCCGACAACGACGATTTCCCGGCCGAGCTGACCTCGCAGATTTAATGCATGTCGCCCAAAAGTGCGCAGCGGTTTGGGCGAACGACAGGCATCAAAACAAAGACTTAAAGCGCGTCGCCTGATTCCGTTTCGACGCGACGCGCTTTAACTGCCCAGCCGCACGCCACGCCGTTGGTTGTCTGTCCGCGCCAGACGCAGTAAATCGGCTGACGGATGGAAACAGGACCTGGGGGATCTAACGCATGAGGCTGCCTTGGCTTGGCAATTCGCGCAGGGCCAGCCGGCAACCGTCATCTCCCAATATCTATCACACCGAGATCATCGCCGACGTGGCGGTGCCGGAGCGCGGCGAGACCGTCCGCTTCTTCAGCCGCAAGCTCGTCCGCCCGGGCAAATTGCGCAGTGTCTCCAACAGGGATCTGCGCGAAAGCGTGCTTTCCTTGTTCTATCTCGGCGTGGCGGCGGTCCTGCCGATCGCCTGGTGGGCGCCCATCTGCGATTGGGTTTCGACGCTTCGGCGCAAGCGCTATTTTCGCAAAGAATTCGCGCGCTATGACGTCGCGATCAAAGCAGTGCTTGGCGATGACGCCGACACGCGAAGCCTTTTCAAGGGCCATCTCGCCGGCGCGCATCGCCGCCGCCTGATGCTTGCCGCTCATCTGGTGCCTGGCAGGCGCTGGTCGCCGGCAATCCGGCTGGAAGGCATCGATGGCTTGCGCCAGGCCTTGCAGCGCGGCCGCGGCGCTATCGTCTGGTGCGACCAGTTCATCGCCCAAACCATCATGGGCAAGCGCGCCCTCTTCGAAGCCGGCATCGAAGCGCACCAGGTGAGCGTCAACTTCCACGGCTTCTCGGAAAGCAAATTCGGCCTGCATGTGATCAACAGGCCGCTGGTCGAGGTCGAAAACCGCTTCCTGAAAAGCCGCATCGTCTTCGAGCGTGCCGACGCCTATCAGGTGACAGTGCGCATCCAGAAGACGCTGAAGGAGAACGGCGTCGTGCTGATGACCAACACCATCCACGCGGGCTCCACATTCACCGAGATCGCCATGGGCGAGCATGGCTGGACCCATCTCGCCTCGGCGCCGGCGAATTTCGCGGCGCGCGCAGGTGCTGCGCTGTTTGCCATGTCGACCTTGGAGACTGTGCCCTTTCGCGAATACCGGGCAATCGTCAGTCCCGAGCTGAAGCCCAACGCAGCCCAGCCCGCATCCCTGCCGGCAAAGGACGTGGCGGCAAAGAACCTCGTCCTGCAGGCGGGCTACATCCTGCTCAAGCGCGACCGTCTGCTGGACGCGATCAGATTATATCCGGACCAGATGATGGCCTGGTCCGGCGCCTCCCGGCTCGCTGGGCAGCAGGATCAGCCCGCGATCGGTGGCGACGCCGCCTAACCAAGTAAGTCCTTTACGATCCCGGCGACAGTCCGCGTTGCATCCACCGTCACCGCGAGCTCGTCCGGGCCCGGCTCTTCCAGGGTGGCGAACTGGCTGTCGACAAGGCTCGCCGGCATGAAGTGGCCTTTGCGGCCCGCGACCCGTCGCCAGGCGGTCTCGCGATCGATCTTCAGATAGAGAAAGACGGTGCCGGGGCAAAAGCCGCGCAACCGGTCGCGGTAGCCGCGCTTCAGCGCCGAGCAGGCCGCCACTGCCTTATGTCCGTCGGCGACGGCGGCGGCGATGCGCTCGCCGATGGCGTCGAGCCAGCCCTCGCGCAACGCGTCCGTCAGCGGCTCCCCGCGCGCCATGCGCGCCACGTTTTCCGGCGGATGCAGTCGATCTCCCTCGATGAAGACCGCGCTCAGCGCCTCGGCCAGCGCTTCGCCGACGACCGTCTTGCCGCAGCCGGCAACCCCCATGACCACAATCGCCGGCGCTGACCGGATGTGGTTTGCTCGTGCCTCTACCGGCTGTGGCATCGCCTTTTTGTCCATGGTCGGCAGTTTGCCAGCGCACGGCATAGAACAAAAGTATCGCCGTTGGGTGCTCCACAATGAAGGGTAGTTTAACAGCCTCACCTAAGCAGCCAATGATCGGTCAGACCGCCTTCGCTTGATCGGCCGTACGCGCCTGCTCCCGCGTGCCGGAGACGATGATCTCCAGGACCTCATGCTCGTCGGTGTTCTTGATATGACGGTCGCCGACATTCTCGCCGCGCTTGAGTACCATGACACGGTCGCCCACGGCGAAAATGTCGACCAGCCGATGCGAGATGATGATCTGGGCAACGCCCTGCCTTTTCAGTTCCAGCATGGTCTCGAGGAGCCGCTCGGTCGCCATCACCGAGAGATTGGCGGTCGGTTCGTCGAGGATCACGACGCGTGGCTCGAAGGAGATCGCGCGGGCAATTGCAACGGATTGCTGGCGGCCGCCCGACAGGCTTTCGACCTTCTGGAAAACGGAGTTCACATCGACCTTGAGCCGTTTCAGCACGCTGTCGGCTTCCGCGTACATTTTCCGGCGATTGACAAAAGGACCTTTGCGCGGCCAGCGGCCGAGAAAGATGTTCTGGCCGACATCCATGTTCCCGCAAAGCGCGAAATCCTGGTAGATCATCTCGATACCGGCATCGCGGCTCTCATGTGGACTCTTGAAGTGCACCGGTTGGCCGGCGACGAAGATTTCGCCGGCATCGCGCTGATAAGCGCCAGTCAGGATCTTCATCAGTGTGGACTTCCCGGCTGAGTTGTCGCCGACCAGGCCGAGAATCTCGCCCGGATAGAGCACCAGATCGACCTTGCGAAGCGCCTGCACGGCTCCGAAGACCTTTTCGATGCCTCGCATTTCCACGATCGGTTGAGGCAAAGCAGCGTCAGGCATCGGCGATTTCCGGAGTTCGTGCGCGTCGCGCGAGGCGGGCTCGCAGGCGACCGAAGAGGTTGGCCTGGCGCACCCAGATGTCGATCAGCACTGCCGCGATGAGGATGACGCCAATGAAGACGTTGATCCAATGCTGCGGCATGCTGAAGCCCTGGACATTGAGCTGCAGGAGCGCCCGGACAAGCGTGATCACGGCGGCACCAGCCAGCGAACCCAGCATGGTGCCGTAACCGCCGAAGATCGACCCGCCGCCGATGATCACGGAGGCGATGGCGTCGAGCTCGCGGAACTGGCCCGCAACGGGGTTGAAGCTTCGGAAATAGGCGACATTGATGATCCCGGCCATCGTCGCGCAGAACGCCGCCAGCATAAGCGAGATGAAACGCGCCCGGTTGGTGTTGATGCCGGCATAGGCGGCGGCGCGGATGTTGCCGCCGGTCGCATAGACCTTTTGTCCAAACGGCGTGTAGGCGAGCACGATGCCAGCAATCAGGGCGACAAAGACCATCCACACCGTCTGCACGCTGACTACTTCGGCGAGGCTTCTGAGGATGCCGTCCGGAAGCACGACGCTGAAGTGAAGGAGGATATCGTTCACCTTCCGGCCGAGCAAATTGTAGCCTTCCGGCCAGCCGGTAAGCTGCTGGCCGGCCACGAACCATGCTGCGAGGCCGCGGGCGATGTAGAACATGCCCAGCGTGGCGATGAAGGCAGGGAGCTTCAAGCCGACGGCGACGACGGCGTTGACGAGGCCGGCGAGCATTCCCGCAAGCAGGCCCATCGCGACAGCGGTGACGGGGTCGGCGCCCAGGACCTTCAGGAAATAGGCGGCCGCGCTGCCGGCGAGCGCCAGGACGGCTCCGACGGAGAGGTCGATATCGCCGGCCGCGATGACGTAGGTAAGCCCGACCGTGATCAGCGCCAGCTCGGTATAGTTGAGCAGAATCGCGAAAGTGTTGGACAGGTTCCACCAGTAGTCCGGCCTGAGGAAGAGACCGGTGAGCCACAGCACCACTGTCAGAATGACGGCGAGGGCATCGCGCCGGGCGAGGAACTTGCCGAACCCGGTCGCCGACAGCGCGATGTCGGTCGCCATTGCGCCCTTGGTCGCCATGCCCTCAAGCGCGACGCCGCCGATCTCGAAGGCCGCCGGCGGCGGCCTGCCGCGCAGCCATGCCCAGAAGCGCGCCGCGACCTGGCGGCGGATGAGGTAGGGCTCGATCAGCACAGCGATGACAAGCAGCAGCCCGAGGAAGACCGGCACCGCGCCCACCGGCAGGGAGTAGACAGCGTTGACCGTCACCTCCTCCTCGCCGATCTTGATGGTGCGCGTGATCGGCAAACCCTCGCGCAGCACCTTGTCGAGTAGGACGACCAGCGTGGCGCCGAGGCAGGATCCGGCGACGCGGCCGCGACCGCCGAGAATGGAAGCGCCGCCGATGATCACCGCGGCGATGACGGTCAGTTCCCCGCTGACGCCGTAAAGCGGGGTCACGCCCTTGTCCTGGGCGGCCGACAGGAGGCCCGCAACGGTGGCGCAGAGCGACGAGAGCAGGTAGGCACGGATGCGCACCCAGTTCGTCGGTATGCCGGCATAGACCGCTGCCTGCTCGTTGCCGCCCGTCGCAAAGGTCTCGTAGCCCCAGCGCGTCTTGGCGAGCACGTAGGCGCCGGTCACGGCTATGACCGCGGAGATCGCGATCTGGTTGTTGAAGCCGAAGACGTTCGTCTCGCCGAGATGAAAGAACAGCGGGGCCTCCTTCGCTTTACCGGGATAGTAGATCGCCTGACCCTGCGTGAGGGCTAGGACGAAGCCGCGGCCGATCAAAAGCGTGGTTAAGGTGGCGATGAACGCCGGCACTTTTAGGATGGTAACGAGCACGCCGTTGACGAGGCCGATCACTATGCCAAGAAGGACGCAGACGATCACCGACGTGACGATGTCGAGATCGGCGAAGCTTGGCGCGAACAGCCTGGCAAAAACGACGGCCACAAGGCCGTAGATGGAGCCGACCGAAAGGTCGAGGTCCTTGTTGATGATGACGAAGGTCATTCCGACGGCGATGATGGCGACCCGCGAGGTATCGCGAAGCAGTGCATGGAACGCCTCCGGCGAGCCGAAGAACGTCGGATTGACGGCAGCGCCGCCAAGATAGATCAGCGCCAGCAGGGCAAGCAATCCCATTTCCCAGCCGCCGACGAGCTGGGGTGGAAGGCGACGAGCGAGAGCTTCAGCGGACATTCTTTGATAGAAGGGTTCTGAAGGCCAAAATGCGCGGGAGATATCCTCCCGCGCCGGGTTCAGGATCGCTTCGACATTCAGTTCTCGAAACGCTTGCCGACCTTTCCAACAGTCTCCTGCGTCACGAGCTGGGCGCGCGTGTCGAGATTGGCGGCTGAGATGCCACGATCGATCTGCAGATAGAGCTGCATGACCGGATAGAAGCCCTGCAGGAAGGGCTGCTGCCCGAGCGCGCCGGTCAGGTCGCCGCTCTTCAACGCATCCTGCTGCGCCGGACCGAGGTCGAAGCCATAGGCGCAGATCTTGCCGGCCTTTCCGGTCTGGGCGACGGCCTTGGCCAGCGCAGGCGTGAATACGTTGTTGCCGGCGAAGGCGCCAACAACGTCACCGCGCGATTCGAACAGCGTCACGATGCCGTTCACCGGATCGTTCGGATTGGTGTCGATGCCGGTGTTCTCAGGCCCCGCGTCGACCTTGAAGGCGTCGAGCTTGCCGGCGTCCTTCAGGCCTTTGACGATCGCGTTGAAGGCCGCGGTGACGCGATTGTTCACCTCGATGTTGCCCATCGCGGTCGATGACGGCAGAACGATCGAGCCCTTCTCGATACCCTTGTCCGCCAGGCATTTGACGAGTGCCTCGCCGGCGATCGCCGCGGCGGAGGCGTCCTGGCCGGTGTGGCTGATGCCGCTGCGGTCAAGGATCGTGCCGTCGAAGGAATTGGTCGTTGCGACCGGTATGCCCTTGGCCTCGGCGGCCTTGACGATGTCGTTATAGGCACCGACCTGGGGCGTTGTCATGATCAGCCCGTCGATCGTCGGATCCTGCACGATCTGATTCAGGATTTCGATCTCGCGGGCCGGGTCGTCGGTCGGAGATTCCGAGCCGAGCAGCAATATCGTGGCGCCGATCAGATTGCCGGCGGCCGTCGCGCCGACATAGACCGGATCGAAGAAGCCGTTGCCGGCCGTATGGGTCACGATAGCGAAAGTGAGATGGCCATCGGCCGAATGGAAATCCTTGGTTGTGGGGGCTTCCTTTGCGGCTTCCTCGAAGCTGTAGCCGCCGACTGCTTTCTGGACGCCGCCGGACTGAGCGAAGGCGGAGGGCACGCCGAGCAGCAACGCTGCGGCGCATGCCGCGAGCGGGAAAGTACGTCTCATGATTATCCTCCCTTGCATTCAACGGGCGGAAGCCGTTCGAGCGCATTTATCCAGGAGATTTTCCGACCGCTTCCTCCCAGTTCGCAATTTTCCGCCCAATGCGTTTGCAAGTAAATAGCCCGCCGCATCCACTGTTCGAGGAGGATGTCAGGTAAACGACGCCGGGAGAGTTCGTCGCCGCATGGCAGGGCTAGCCACCTCCCCCCTGTAGACCGGCCCGACCAGGGTAACGATCGTTGCGGATATCCTGGTCCTGCTGTATTTTAGCAATTACTTACATGAATGTATGCCGCTGTCGCGACGGCATTCTGTCTTCCCTGTCTCGACAGATCGCATGCTCTTCTCTCATCCGCGATCAGCGACTTGCCGGCGCGCGGCCATAGAGCAGAAGCATGGCGACAATCACGACGCCGTAGATGATCTGCCGCCCCGCCTCCGGCATCTGCATGACCGACAGGATCGATTGCAGCAGCGTGATCAGGATCACGCCGGCGACGGTGCCTAAGTAGGAGCCGCGGCCGCCAAGGATCGAAGTGCCGCCCAGCACCACCGCGGCAATCGACGGCAGGAGATAGGCGTCGCCCATCGACTGTGCGGCTTTCGAGGCGTAACCCGCAAGGAGGACGCCCCCGAAGGCCGACAGTCCGCCCGACACGGCAAAGGCGATCATCACCACGCGGCGTGTGTCGACGCCGGAAAGATAGGCGGCACGCTCGCGGTTGCCGATGCCGTAGACGGCGCGGCCGAAGCTGGTGCGGGTCAGCGCGAAAACCATTGCAGCCCCTATCAACGCCCAAATGATCACGGCATTCGGCACCCCCGGGATGGTAAAACCGGTCGCGAGGTAACGCATCGCCGCCGTCGCCGAATCCTGCGGCGAGAATCCGCCCGTATAGACCACCATCAGCCCTTGCGCGACGGCATTGGTGGCTAAAGTGATGATCATCGAGGGAATGCGCAGGTAGGCAACCCCGATGCCGTTGACGATACCGATCGCCACGCCGCAGAGGATGCCGAATGGGATGGCAACAGCAACACCCACCGAACCATAGGCCGCCGCGGCGCAGGCCATCATGGCGCCTGTCGCCACGGCCCACGGCACGGACAGGTCGATCTGCCCGAGCAGGACGACCAGCATCATGCCGGTGGCGATCACGCCGAGAAACGATGCGACCTTCAACTGCTGCAAGAGATATTCCGGCGAGAGAAAACTGCGCGAATAGAGGCTGCCCACCAGAAGCAGCAGCAGGATGCAGGCAAAAGCGGTGACCACCGCGGGGTCGGCGCGGCGGATGAATTTCGGCATGCGGCCGGCGATGCCGCCAAGCGTCGTTTCGCTCACAGGAACCACTCCAGCCGGTTGCGCACCCGAAATAGCGCGAAGGCGCCGAGGCTAACCGCGATCAACAGGATAACGCCCTGGAACAGCGGCTGCCAGAGCGGATCGAAGTCGAAGACGAACAAGAGGTCGCCGATAGTGCGGAAGGCGAGCGCGCCGAAGATCGCGCCGATGGCGCTGCCTTTGCCGCCGAACAGCGACACGCCGCCGAGCACGACGGCTGCGATGGAAAACAGTGTGTAGGCATTGCCGCTGGCATAGGCGGCTTCGCCCGTATAGGTGAAGAAGGTAAGGAACAGGCCACCGATCGCAGCGAGCAGGCCGGCAAGCGTGTATGCAAGGAATTTGCCCCTGCGGATCGGCACACCCGACATATAGGCCGCCGTCTCCGACGAGCCCGCCGCATAGGCCGCGCGGCCGAGTTCGGAGCGGCTGAAGGGCACCCAAACAACGAGTACGACGACGAGCAGCGCCACCAGGCTCGCCGGCACGACGCCGAAGAAGCGCCCGGTCAGGAAATCAGCGAGGCCCTCGTTGACCGAGCCGCCGGGAACCGGCCGCAGCAACAGCGCAAGACCGAAATAGACAGCACCTGTGGCAATCGTCGCCACTATCGGCTGCAGGCGGCCATAGATGACGATGGCGCCGTTGACCGCGCCGCAGAAGAGCCCTGTGCCCAGCACGGCCACCAGGCCAAGCGCGGTTTCGAGCCCGGTGCCGATCACCAGCCAGGAGGCCATGCAATTGGTCAGTGTGAAGATCATGCCGACCGACAGATCGATGCCGGCGGTGATCACTACAAGCGTTTGCGCCATGGCGATGAAGGCGAGCAGTACGCCCTTGTTCGCCGCTGTCTGCACGACATTGGCGGTGAAGCCTGCCGGATGGTTGGCGCTGTAGATGGCGAACATGACGATGAAGATGCCGAAGGCAAGCAGCGTTCCCCGTTGTTCGGCCAGCCAATAGCGCCAATCCCTCACGCGCCCTCTCCTCGTCTCGGCCCGGCGTGCTCGCCATGGATGTTCAGCGCGCTGGCAATCAGCGCGTGTTCGGTGATCTCGGCGCCGACCAGCTCGCGCTTGACGGCGCCGTCATAGAGCACCAGCACGCGGTCGCAGCAGCCGATCAGCTCGTCATAGTCCGTCGAATAGAACAGGATCGCGGCGCCAGCGTCGGCCAGCTTGCGCATCAGCTGGTAGAGCTCCTGCTTCGTGCCGACATCGATGCCGCGCGTCGGGTCGTTGAGCAGGATGATGCGCGGCTGCCGCATCAGCCATTTGGCGATCACCACTTTCTGCTGGTTGCCGCCGGAAAGCGCGCCGACGGGAATGTCGAGGCCCGCTGTCTTGATGGCGAGCAGCCCGACCATGTCGTCGATCAGCCGCTGCTCCGCGCCGCGGTCGATGAAGCCGGCTTTCGACAGCCTATCGAGCGCCGCGAAGGACAGGTTCTCGCGCACCGTCATCGGCAGCATCAGCCCCTCGGTCTTGCGGTCTTCGGGAATCAGCGCCATGCCGATGCGATCATCCCTCGCGGCGGCGGGACTGGCGATCGAAACCGGCTTGCCGTCGACCAGGATCCGACCGGAAAGACCGCGCAGCACGCCGAAGAACGCGAGCAGCAGCTCGCGCTGGCCCTGGCCGTCGAGACCGCCCAGCCCGACGACTTCGCCGGCCTCGATCGACAGAGAGACATTGTCCAGCCGATTGCTCCAGGAAAGGTTTCGCGCTTCCAGCACCGGAGCCGCGCCGGATTGAGGTCGGATCGGCTTCGGCGGGAAGATATGGCTGTATTCGCGGCCGATCATCAGTTCGACAACTTCGTTGTCGCTCTTCGAACCTGCCGCATAGCTGGCGACGTTGCGACCGTTGCGAAACACCGTGCACTGGTCGGCCAGTTCAGCGATCTCGTTCATGCGGTGCGAGATGTAAAGCAGCGCCAGCCCTTCCTCGCGCAGCCGCTTGAGCACGCCGAATATCTTGGCGACATCCGCCGCTGTCAGCGCCGAGGTCGCCTCGTCGAGGATCAGGATGCGCGGCTTCCTGGCGAGCGCCTTGGCGATCTCGACCATCTGCCGGCGCGACAGCGGCAGATCCTTGACCAGCGCCAGCGGATGGATGTCGGAAGCGCCGGCGCGGGCAAGCGCCTCTTCCGCGATGCGCCGCTGCGCCTTGCGGTCGATCATGCCGAAGCGTTTCGGCGGATTGGAGATTACGATGTTATCGGCGACGCGGAGCTCCGGGACGAGCGACAGCTCCTGGAAGATGCAGACAATGCCGGCCTGGTTTGCGGCGGCTGGCGATGCAAATGTCACCTCGCGACCGTCCAGTGTCATTGTACCTTCATCCGGCGCGACAACACCGGCCATGACCTTGATCAGGGTCGATTTGCCGGCGCCGTTTTCGCCGAGGATTGCGTGGATGCTGCCGGCCGTGACCGTAAGGTCGGCCTTTTCCAAGGCCCGAACGCCGCCATAGCGCTTGGATATGCCTTCCATGCGGAAGAGCGGAGCCGCGCCGTCCATCAGCCCTCCCCAGGCCAGTTCGCGATTGGCACCATGCAACCGGCGCCGCGGCTCTCCCGCGGCGCCCGCCTGGTCAGGCTACTTGTTTTCCTTGGTCTGGCCCATGATTTCCTGCGCGGTGAAATTGATGCCGCAGGTCGGGAAGGAATTGCCGACGAAGAAATTGTCGGACTGGTCGGGGAAGAAATCCTGGCCTGCCTTGAAGTTCGGATCCTCGACGATAGCCAGAGGCAGCTTGATCGACTGCGGCACGACATTGCCTTCGAGCGCGGCGATCGCCGTCTTGATCGCAACCGCGACCTGGGCAGGTCCGGTGCCGGCCGAAGAGCATTTCAGCCCATCCGCGGCGTGTGCGGCGCAGAATTTGCGGAAGCCGTTTTCCGTCTCGCCGCCGAACGGCACGAACGGATGCTTGGCGTCGATCATCGCTTGCACGATGCCGGTGTCGCCACCCTGCCCGGTGATGCCGTCGAACGGTCCGCTGGTGGCGATCGCGTCGGCCGTGGCCTTCTGGGCCACGCCGTCATCCCATTTGCCAACGACCTCGGTGACTTCCCATTTCTTGCCCGACCCGTCGAGGACCTCATGGATGCCATTGTGACGGTCGGTGTCGACGGAGGTACCGGCAACGCCGCGCACTTCGAGCACCTTGCCGCCATTCGGCACATGCGAGACCAACCACTTGCCCCACAACTCGCCGAGGCCCTTCTGGTCGACATTGACGTTGATGGCGTCCTTGGTGTCGAGGATGTTGTCGAAGGCGACGAGAATGACGCCGGCTTCCTTGGCGCGCTTGATGACCGGCCCGAAAGCGGTCGGATTCTGGGCGTTGACGACGATCGCATCAAAGCCGGAATCGATGAAGTTGTTGATCGCCGAAATCTGCGCCGGCACATCTTCGCCGGTCGACACCACCTTGAATTCCTTCAACTTCTTGGCAACGTCCGGCTGCGCGGCATAGGCCTTCGCTGTCTGGATCATCTGGATGCGCCATGTGTTGGCGATATAGCCGTTGGCGAGCGCGATGCGGTACGGCCCATCCTTCTTCGGATATTTGAAGAACTGTGTGTCGGCTGCCCAGGGCGCGAAGCAGTCCGGCTCGGCCGACGGCCCTTTGACGATTTCCGGCCCGGCGATCGCCGACGAACTCAGCATGACGAATGCAGTGGCGGCAATGACGCCGCCAACGAGTGACTTGATCATCGGTATTCCTCCCAGTTGCAGTTCTGCTTGTTGAATGTGTTGGCGGTCGGCCGGCACCCTCCTGCCGATCCGATACGCTTGCGAGGTGACTCGCGTCGTCCCTCTTTCCCCCTCCTCCAGGCAGCTCATAAAACTATCATATTATACATAATAAACAAGCATGAGCTGTTGCTTATGTATAATAAACAGACTTCTGTCACTATTTGGATCGCTCGATACAAAAGATGGTAGCGCTACCATGAAGAGCTGTAAACCGGCATTTGCACAGTCGCCTCTGAGTGTTTCAACGGGCGGTGCTCTCGCGGCGTATGAGCTCGAAACCGAGGTCGACGACCCGCTGCTGCGGCCTCCGGCCCGCAATCGCGGCAAGCGCCATCTCCACTGCCCGGCGGCCGATTTCGTAGCGATGCGTGCGAACGCTGGTGACCGACGGGAACGCCGCCTGCATCATGTCGAGGTCGTTGAAGCCGATAATGCCGATCGTGTTCGGCACCGCGATCGCCGCGCGGTGGCATTCGAACAGGACGCCAAGCGCGATATCGTCATTGTTGCAGAAGACGCCGTCGAGCGACGGCATCTTGGCCAGCGCATCGCGCAGGAGCTCGCGGCCGAGCGTCACGCTGGACAATAGCGGCGTGGTGGTCACCAAGCGGCGATCGAACAGGCCGGCCGCCTCCATGGCCGCGCGATATCCGGCAAGGCGTCGCTGCGAGCGCGGATCCATGCGCGCGCCGATGAAGCCGATGCGACGATAGCCCGCTTCGATGAGATGCTCGGTCGCCGTTCGGCCGCCGTCGAAATGCGAGAAGCCGACCAGCATGTCGACCGGATCGGATCCGGTTTCCATCACTTGCACCACCGGGCAGTCGGCCGTCTCCAACAGCTTTCGCGACAGCGGTGTCTGGTCGATGCCGGCAACGATCAGTGCCGCCGGGCGCTGCGGGGCAAACACCTGCAGCAGCCGCTCTTCCTCCAGGCCCGAGTAGTGCGTGTTGCCGAGCTGGATGCGGAAAGGGCTGTCCGACAGGCTGTCATAGATGCCGCGCACCACTTCGGCAAAGACGTTGTTGGTGAGCGACGGCACCAGCACGCCGAAGACCTCCGCGCGCGCCGAGGCCAAGGCCCGCGCATTCGGATCCGGCACATAGCCGAGCTCGTCGACGGCAGCCTGTATCTGCCGTCGCAGATCTTCAGAAACGCG
The DNA here is from genome assembly GCF_014843825.1 of Mesorhizobium silamurunense. Classification (GTDB taxonomy): domain Bacteria; phylum Pseudomonadota; class Alphaproteobacteria; order Rhizobiales; family Rhizobiaceae; genus Mesorhizobium; species Mesorhizobium silamurunense. The sequence goes on along the minus strand of NZ_JHQR01000329.1, from coordinate 88 downwards.
CCCAGGCTCGCGCAGAGCGCGCGACACCGTGATCGCGCCGACGCCGGCCTTGCGCGCCACGTCGGCGATGGTTGGGCGGCCACCGCCG
>NZ_JHQR01000324.1 GCF_014843825.1 Mesorhizobium silamurunense | reverse complement strand
GGCCCAGGCTGGAGGCGGCGCGCTCGAGCTCCACCGGCGCCTGCGCGATCGAAGCGCGCAGGCTGACCAGCGCGCGCGGCAAAAACATCAGCGCATAGCCGAAAAGGATGGTGAAGAGCGTCTGATAGAGCGGCAGCGCGATACGCACGGTGATAGTCACCAGCGCTAGCGCGACGACGACGCCTGGCAACGAGCTGACGATGTAGTTGCAGCTCTCGAGCAGGCGCTGCAAAGGGTCGGCGCGCGGATCGAGATCCAGGCCATCGGCATCGCGGCGATGGTGGCAAGCAGCGCGCCGGCGATGGCGAGGAACAGCGTCTGTCCGAGTGCCAGGCCGATCTCGTCCCAGCGCCAGATATCGGCGCCACCGGCGAGCAGCCAGCGGCCGACGGTCACGAAGGGCACACCGAGCGTGAGCAGCGCGGTGACGGCGGGCAGCAGCAGGCAGGGCAGCATGGCGCG
>NZ_JHQR01000325.1 GCF_014843825.1 Mesorhizobium silamurunense | reverse complement strand
ATGCGGCCTGAGCCGAAGGCGATGGTGGTGGCGGCGCCGCCGCAGGCAGCGCGCTGGGCGCTCGGCAGCGGCGAGAACATCGCCGCCGTTTCCGATCCGACGACGGCGCCGCGCTATGCGTATAACATCGTGCACACGCCGCCGAGCGAGGTCTACACGGCCGGATTCCAGACGGATCCCCAGGTGCCGGACGCCAGCCGGTTTACCGGTAACGCCGTGAAGTTCCTTTCGGTCGCCCGCTTCCAGACGAAATAGCGAGCCTGTACCGCAAAAGCCGCGCTGGACAACAGCGCGGTTTTTGCCTCTCATGCGTGCTTGCCTTGACCTCCCGATCTCCCGCTTCGTCTAATGGTAGGACAGCGCCCTTTGAAGGCGTGAATCGTGGTTCGAATCCATGAGCGGGAACCAGTCGGCCGCCGCAGTTTCCGGCTTGTCATGGCCTATGGCAGCTCAAAGACGGCGCTCAATGCCATCACGGTGACCTTCGCCAGGGGGCGTGCGCCGCGCGCCGCTCCCGGTTACAGCGACGGATCTCAATGGAAATAGAGCTCACCGCCGGCGGCCGAGATCGTCGTGCGCCTCGCCATGCTCGATTTTGGCGGGCCGACCGGTGGCTATTTCGATCAGAACGGTCCGGTGCCTTGGGCGAACTATTTGACGAGCTTACTCGCCTCACGCGCCAGCGCTTCGATCTCATCCCATTTGCCGGCCTTGATGAGATCGTCGGGAGCGACCCAGGAGCCGCCGACGCAGATCACATTGGGCAGGTTGAGATAGTCGGCGGCGTTCTTGGCCGTTATGCCGCCGGTCGGGCAAAACTTCACGTCGGCGAGCGGCGAGGCAAAGGCCTTCAATGAAGCGATGCCGCCCGACTGCTCGGCCGGGAAGAACTTCAGGAAACGCAGGCCCGCTTCGCGGGCGGCCATTATTTCGCCGGGCGTGATGGCGCCGGGCAGCAGCGGCACCGGGCTGTCCTTCGCCGCGTCCAGGAGCTGGCTCGTAATACCGGGGCTGACGATGAATTTCGAGCCGGCGGCTGCTGCCTCGTCGAATTGCTTCACATCGAGAATGGTGCCGGCGCCAACGATTGCGTCCTCGACCTCGGCCGCGACGCGGCGGATCGCTTCCAGCGCGTCGGCGGTGCGCAGCGTGATCTCGATCGCCGGCAGGCCGCCGCGCGAAAGCGCGCGGGCGAGCGGCACGGCGTCAGCGACATTGGCGATCTTGAGCACCGGGATGACTGGCTGGCCGTTGAGGAGTGACAGGAGCTTTTCGGTCTTGCTGGTCATTGGCTTGTCTCTCCGTTCCGATCGATTTCAACCGATTAGCAGAAGGGGTATCCCAAGTCCACGAAGGCAGGCGTGTCGCGATGTCACGCAGGGATCGCAGCACCGGCCCGAATTTCCTCCGCCTTGAAACCGCTTTCACCACGGTCTAGTGGCATAGCCATGACAACAAGCAGAGAAATTCAGCCAGTCCGCGTCGCCGCGCTTTACAAATTCACGCGGCTCGACGGGTACGAGGCTTTGCGCGCGCCGATCGCCGCCTTCTGTTGCGGACGCGGCATCAAGGGCACGCTGCTTCTGGCGCATGAGGGCATCAACGGCACGGTGGCCGGCAGCGAGGAAGCGCTCGCCGCCTTGATCGACCACCTCCAGGCAATCGAAGGGCTGGCCGGGATGGAGGTGAAATACAGCAGCGCCGCCGACATGCCGTTCCACCGCATGAAGGTGCGGTTGAAACGCGAGATCGTCACCATGGGCGTCGACGATCTCGATCCGGCGACCAGCGCCGGCACCTATGTCGCGCCGGCCGATTGGAATGCGCTGATCTCGGATGCCGACACGTTGGTGATCGACACGCGTAACGCCTATGAAGTGTCGATCGGCACCTTCAAAGGCGCGGTCGATCCGCGAACCGCCAGCTTTCGCGAATTTCCGGCCTGGGTCGAGCAGCACCGCGACGAGCTCGAAGGCCGCAAGGTGGCGATGTTCTGCACCGGCGGCATCCGCTGCGAGAAGGCGACGGCTTATGTGAAGTCGCTGGGCTTCAAGCACGTCTTCCATCTCAAAGGCGGCATCCTGAAATATCTCGAAGAGGTGCCGGCCGAAGAGAGCCTGTGGCAGGGCGAATGCTTCGTCTTCGACGAGCGGGTATCGGTGTCGCATGGGCTGGCCGAAGGTGAAGCCGAGCTCTGCCGCGCCTGCCGGCATCCGCTGACCGTTGAAGACCGGCTCTCGCCGAAATACACGGCTGGCGTTTCGTGCCCGCGTTGCTCCGAGGCGCGTTCGGACGAGGACCGCGCCCGCTATGCCGAGCGTCACCGCCAGGTGGAACTGGCGCAGGCGCGGGGCACCAGGCGCCACATCGGAAGCTGAGGCGTGTTGTTGGAAGCTCAGGTCACCGAATAGCGGTCGATCACCCAGAGCCACGTCCCGTCGTTCTGACGGCGGGCGACCTCGGTCGTTATGCCGCCATCGGGCAGCTTCGTCGATGTGAGCGCCAGATTGCCGTTGACGAGGGCAGGGCGTCGCTCGCCACGCTGGAATTTGAGACCTGTGGCGAAACTTTTCTCGAAGAGCCCGCAGATTGCTTCCCGGCCGCGGGTCAATTCGCCTGCACCGCTGTCGACGACGGCGTCCGGCTCGAAAAGCGCCAGCATGCCCTCGATATCGCCGGCCCATTGCCGCTCGATCAGCATGCGCTCGAGATCCTGGGGATCGCGCGCCGGTTCGCGGCTTGCTGCGTCCGACATTGAAATTGCCCCTTCGAAAACTGTCCGCGATCTTAGTCGAAGTGCCGGTTGCGTTCGACACCTGGGCTTCCGCCCCAATGCCGGCAGCGGGCTAAAACATCCGTCCGTCATTGTAATGTCAACGCACGGGGCCTACGTCTTGCCGGTCCGAAACCCGCCCGGGCGCATTCGGCCGGGCCAATTCTGGAGGCATTGATGCTCGACCCCAAGAAGCTGCTCGACGACCTTCTCGGTTCGCAAATTCCCGGCACGGGATCGACCGTTCGCGACAAGGCGGGGCAGGCGGTGCAGATGGCGAAGGACAATCCGCTCGCCGCCGGCGCGCTGGCCGCGGTGCTGCTCGGCACCGGCACCGGACGGCAGGTGACGGGCGCCG
>NZ_JHQR01000322.1 GCF_014843825.1 Mesorhizobium silamurunense | reverse complement strand
CCCGCCGAGGTCGCCGCCCATGATGCGGCGGCTCGCGTCGGACACGCTGTCGATGCGCTTCAGCGCGGCGCGCCCGACAAAGAACCAGATCAAGAGCCCGCCGAGGCCCATCATGCCCAAGGCCAGCATCAGCGAACGGCGGATGACCGCGCGGAAGCGTTCGGGCTCGCCAAGGTCACGGCCGACCAGCATGATCATCTGGTTGGGGAGTCTCAGCACCAGTGCGATAGCGTTGTGGCCTTTCTCGCCCTCTGCCTGCGCACTGCCGGCACCGGACGACGGCGCGGTCTGGTCTCCGCCGCGCAACCGGTCGAGCTCGCCCTCGCCGAAGCGCTGGTAGGAAAACGGCTCCGTCGTCCAGCCCTCGGTCTCGATGACCCCCGGCTCGAGGCTCTGCACGTTGCCGGTCAGGATCTGGCCGTTGGCGTCGGCGATGAGGTAGAGATTGGCGCCGGGCTGGCGGGAACGGGCCTCGACGACGCGCACCAGCACCGGCAGGCCGCCGCGCTGATAGGCTTGGGCCAGGCCGAGCACCTCGTCGTTGATGGTCTCCTGGGTCTGCGCCGTCAGCATGCGCGCCGACAACGACGTCATGTAGAAGACCAGCAGCACGGCGCAGAGAGCGAAAAGCAGAAGATAAAGCGCCGAGAGCCGGGCCGCCGTCGTCTTCATGATGGCCGGCAGGGAAAGAGCCATTTGCTCCTAGATCAGGATGACGATTGGTTGAATCGTCATCCTGATCTAACTCCTTGTTGTAGCATGATCTTTTCCGAAAACCGGTTCCCACTTTTTGCTTTCGCTGACCTTCGGTTCGGGATCAATCCTCTAGCCGCCCTTCAGCATGTAGCCGGCGCCGCGGATCGTGTGCAGGATCGGCTTGTCGAAGCCCTTCTCGATTTTGCCGCGCAGCCGAGAGACGTGGACGTCGATGACGTTGGTCTGCGGATCGAAATGATAGTCCCAGACATTTTCCAGCAGCATGGTGCGCGTCACCACCTGGCCGGCGTGGCGCATGAGATATTCGAGCAGGCGGAACTCGCGCGGCTGCAGCGTGATCTCGCGGCCGGCGCGCTTGATCGAATGGGAAAGACGGTCAAGCTCGAGATCGCCGACACGGTAGACGGTCTCGGATTCCCGGGCGCTGGCGCGGCGGTTGAGGACCTCGACGCGGGCGAGCAGTTCGGAAAAAGCGTAGGGCTTGGTCAGATAATCGTCACCGCCGGCGCGTAGGCCGGTGACGCGGTCGTCGACCTCGCCCAACGCCGACAGGATCAGCACCGGCGTGGTGTTGCCGCGCGAGCGGAGCGCTGCGATCACCGACAGGCCGTCGCGGCGCGGCATCATGCGGTCGACCACCATCACGTCATAGTCGCCGGCATCGGCGAGCGCGAAGCCGGTCTCGCCATCGCCGGCGACATGGGCGGTATGGCCCGCCTCGGCGAAGGCCTTCTTAAGGTAATCCGCTGCCTCGCGATCGTCTTCCATGACGAGAATCTTCATGGAGCCCTTATACGCGATTTCACCGGAAGATTGAGGGGCAGCCATTCCACTTACCCTTGCATTTGCCAGCCGCGTGTCGTGATCCCAAAAACCGGCACCACTTTTGGGCGACATGCGTTTTTGCTCGCATGCCGCGATCCCAAAACCGGTGGCCACTTTTGGGCGACATGCCGGTAAAGCGGCAGCGGGTGATGGGAAACCCGCTGCCGCCAGGAGCGAAACACGGTGACTGACTGACGTGCTCGGCCCCATGTTTTCCCGGCGGCGGCTCGGGGGTGTTGAAACAGCCGCAAGGAAAAGTCGCCAGAGCAATTCCAGGAAAAGTGTGAAACGGTTTTCCGTCCGGAATTGCGTCAAAAAGCTAGAGCGGTCCGGCGTTTCCGTGAAACGATGAACCGCTCTGTCGGATCAGCCCTTGCCGACCGGCAGAGCGACGAAGCGGTTCGAGTCGTCGCGCGTGATCTGCATCAGCACGGCCTTGCGGCCCGACTTGGCGGCGTCCGTCATAGCCTTGGAGACGTCGTCGGTAGTGTTCACCTCATTCGAATTGATCGAGGTGATAACGTCGCCGGGCTGGATGCCGCGGTCGGCCGCATCGCTGTCCGGATCGACATCGGTGACGACCAGGCCCTTGCCGTTTTCCGACTTGGTGACGGTGAGGCCGAGATCGGCAAGCGTATCGGCCTTGGCCGGGGCCGCCTGCTTGTTGCTGTCGTCGTTCGAGGCCTGCTTGTCGCTCGAAGGCAGCGTGCCGAGATCGACCTTGACCGTCTCGTTCTTGCCGTTGCGCCATACGGTGACGTCGACCGACTTGCCCGGCGCATAAGCGCCGATCATGCGGGCGAGTTCCTTCGGCGAGGCGACATCCTTGCCGTCGACCTGGGTGATGACATCGCCGGCCGTGATGCCCGCTTTCTTGCCGGGACCGGCGTCCTGCGCGCTCGAAACCAACGCGCCCTTGTCCGACTTCAGGCCGAGCGACTCGGCGATGTCGGAGGTGACCGGCTGGATCTCGACGCCGAGCCAGCCGCGCTGGACGGAGCCGTTCTTCATCAGGTCTTCGACGACCTGCCTGGCGGTCGAGGCCGGAATGTCGAAGGCGATGCCGACGCTGCCGCCCGACGGCGAGAAGATGGCGGTGTTGATACCGATCACCTGGCCGTTGAGGTTGAAGGTCGGGCCGCCCGAATTGCCGCGGTTGACGGAGGCGTCGATCTGGATGAAGTCGTCATAGGGTCCGGCGCCGATGTCGCGGCCGCGGGCCGAGACGATGCCCGCGGTGACGGTGCCGCCGAGGCCGAACGGGTTGCCGACGGCCACCACCCAGTCGCCGATGCGGATCTTGGAGTCGTCGGCGAAGTCGACATAGGTGAACTTGTTGCCGTCGACCTTCAACACGGCGAGGTCGGTGCGCGGATCGGTGCCGATCAGCTTGGCGTCGAGTTCCTTGCCGTCGTTGGTGACAACGGTGAAGTCCGAGCCTTCCGAAACGACGTGGTTGTTGGTGACGAGGTAGCCGTCCTCGGAAATGAAGAAGCCCGAGCCTTGAGCGACAGGGCGCGGCTCGCCATTGCCGTGGTTGCGGTGGTTGAACTGGCGCGGGCCGAACTGACCGCCGCCCTGGTCGCCGAAGCCACGGAACTCCTTGAAGAAGCGGCGCAGCTGCGGATTGTCGGGCAGGTTGTCGAAGCCGTCCTGATCGTCGGAGCCGTCATCGGCCGTCGGCTGGATCTTGGCCTTGACCCTGACGCTGACGACCGCCGGCGAGACGTGTTCGACGACATCGGCGAAGCTCGGGACCTGCGGGGCCTCGACGCGCACCGCATCGGCCAGCACGGGAGCAGTGCCGGTTGCGAGCGCACCAACGCCGAGCGCACCGACGACGGCCAGGGAAGCAACGGCGGCCATCAGGCGCTTGCGTGTGCCGGAATATGAATTGGGGGCAATATTCATGGGTTTCGTATCCTCTTTGGAAGGGATGCGCTCAGGCGACGCATCCTCGGGCAAGAGGATTAGAGAGCCGCACATTACGGCGCCATTTCCGGTACATGAAAATTTTGTAATGTTTGGCCACCGGAGGGCGGCTCAGTCCCGATGCAACATCTTGTCCAGCGCGGCCTGTTCCTCGGCGCTCAGGGCACCGTCCGGCGTCGGGCGCCGCGAGCGGGCGCTGAGCACGATGAAGATGCCGCCTGCGATCAGCAGAAGCGCCGGCGTGCCCCACAGAAGCGCGTTGCGCAGGCTGAAGCGCGGCTTCAAGAGCACGAACTCGCCATAGCGCGAGACGATATAGTCCATCACCTGCTGGTCGGTGTCGCCCGCGACAAGGCGCTGGCGCACGAGGATACGTAGGTCGCGTGCAAGGTCGGCATCGGATTCGTCAATCGACTGGTTCTGGCAGACCATGCAGCGCAGGCCTTCGGAAAGCGCGCGTGCCCTCGCCTCCAGCGCCGGATCGGACAGCACCTCGTCGGGCTTCACCGCCTGCGCTGCGCCGGCGAAGACCAGGGCCAGTAGGAGAAGCAGCGAAGCGAGCGAAAACTTCGCTTTCATGTCGAGCTCATTGACGCGGCGGCGGCCAGTTTGCGCCGTCTTGCGGGCGCGCCGACGCGCAGGCGGCGATCGAGCAGCGACAAGGCGGCGCCCACCATCATCACCAGGCCGCCGCCCCAGATCAGCGTCACCAGCGGCTTCCACCAAAGGCGCACGACGACGGAACCGTCATTGCCCTCGTCGCCGAGCGACAGATAGAGCTGGCTCAAGCCCAGCGTCCTGATGCCGGACTCGGTCGTCACCGTCTGCCGCACCGGATAGAAGCGCTTCGCGGAAGTGATCTCGCCGTCGGCATTGCCATCTGAGATTAAAAGGAAGTGGCCGCGATCCTCGGTGAAGTTCGGGCCTTTCTGCGGGTAGAGACCCTCGAAGCGCAGCGTATGGCCGGAGAGTTCCACCGTCTCGCCGGGGCGCATGGTGAGAATCTTCTCGGTGCCGAACGACAGCGTGCCGACGATGCCAAGCAAGGTGAGCCCAAGACCAAGATGGGCAAGCGCGGTGCCGAAGACCGAGCGCGGCAGGCCGGCGAAGCGCCGCAGCATGACAGCGGGCGCCACCGAGCCGATACCTGACTTGACGGCAAGGTCGGTAAGCGCGCCGGCGACAAGCCATGCGGCGAGGCCGACGCCAAGCGCGGCGAAGACCGAGGCGCCGTCGATGAACAGGCCGGTGGTGAGCATCGCGGCAAGCGCCAACGCGAGGGCCGCCATCAGGCGCTGGGAAGCGGCGAAGATGTCGCCACGCTTCCAGGCCAGCAGCGGACCAAAGGGCACGATGGCCAGCAGCGGCAGCATCAGCGGGCCGAAAGTCAGGTCGAAGAAAGGCGCACCGACCGAGATCTTGCCGCCGGTGAGCGCTTCGAGCGCAAGCGGGTAGAGCGTGCCGACCAGCACCGTCGCGGTAGCTGTGGTCAAGAATAGGTTGTTGAGGACCAGCGCGCCTTCGCGCGAGATCGGGTGGAACAGGCCACCGGCGGTCAGCGTGGAGGCACGCAGCGCAAACAGCGCCAACGAGCCGCCGATGAACAGCGTCAGGATGCAGAGGATGAAGACGCCGCGCGCCGGGTCGGTGGCGAAGGCGTGGACCGACGTGAGCACGCCGGAGCGCACCAGGAAGGTGCCGAGCAGCGACAGCGAGAAGGTGAGGATCGCAAGCAGCAGCGTCCAGATCTTCAGCGCCGAACGCTTTTCCATGACGATCGCCGAATGGAGGAGCGCGGTACCCGCAAGCCAGGGCATGAAGGAGGCGTTCTCGACCGGGTCCCAGAACCAGAAGCCGCCCCAGCCGAGTTCGTAATAGGCCCAGTAGGAACCCATGGCGATGCCGCCGGTCAAAAACATCCAGGCGACCAGCGTCCAGGGCCGCACCCAGCGTGCCCAGGAGGCGTCGATGCGGCCTTCGATGAGTGCCGCGACCGAGAAGGAGAAGCAGATCGAGAAGCCGACATAGCCGAGATAGAGCAGCGGCGGATGAACGGCGAGGCCGAGATCCTGCAGGATCGGGTTCAAGTCGCGGCCCTCGATCGGGGCCGGGTTCATCCGGATGAAGGGGTTGGAAGTCGCCAGGATGAACAGGAAGAAGGCGGCGCCGATCATGCCCTGCACGGCAAGGACATTGGCCTTGAGCGTCGCCGGCAGGTTCGAGCCGAAAACGGCGACGAGCGCGCCGAAGAAGGTCAGGATCAGCACCCAGAGCAGCATCGAGCCTTCGTGGTTCCCCCAGGTGCCGGTGATCTTGTAGATCATCGGCTGCAAGGAATGCGAGTTCTCCCAGACGCTCGCCACCGAGAAGTCGGAGCCGGCATAGGCGGTGGCGAGCGCGGCGAAAGAGAGCGCTGTGAGCGCAAAGCCGGTGACCGCGACCGGACCGCCGACCGCCATCAGCCGCCGGTTGCCGGTGCGGGCGCCGACGAGCGGCACCAGCATCTGCACCAGCGACAGCGCGAAGGCGAGGACGAGCGCGAAATGTCCGGTCTCAACCAAGTTTATTCACCTGCTTTTCGCAGGTTCTTGTCGCAAAACCGCGAGGCATTTTTGCGGAACCTGCTCATTCACTCTTGCTTTCCTGCCAGACGCCCTTGGCCTTCAGGCCGTCGGCGACTTCCTTCGGCATATAGCGCTCGTCATGCTTTGCGAGCACGCTGTCGGCGACGAAGACGCCGTCCGGCCCGAACGCACCCTCGGTGATCACGCCCTGCTCCTCGCGGAAGAGATCAGGCAGGATGCCAGTATAGCTGACTTTGACCGACTTCTGCTTGTCGGTGACCGAGAAGGCGACGGCGGCGCCCTGCCCGCGCACGATGGTGCCTTTCTCGACCAGGCCGCCGAGACGGATGCGCTGTCCAGGCTCAACGGTTGCGGCAGCAAGATCGGCCGGCATGTAGAAATAGGAGGCCTTCTGGCCGAGCGCGTAGAAGGTGAGCCCGGCAGCGGCGCCGAGGAAGGCCAGCCCCGCCAGGATCACCGACAATCGCTTCTGCTTGCGCGTCATCTCCTACTCCGTCGCCGTCACGCCGAGCGAGGCGGCAAAGGCGGTGAATTTCTTGGCTTGCTCGCTGTCGGCGCCGAAGGCGGCAACAGCGCGGCCGAGCGCGCCGCGCGCCTGGCCGGCCTTGCCGAGCACGACATAGGAACGAATGAGCCGCATCCATCCTTCCTCGTCGCGCGGATTTTGCTTCAGCCTGTCGTCGAGGCCGGCGACCATGGTCTCGATCATCGCCTGCCGGTCCTGCGGCGACATCTGCTGCGCCGCCTCGACCTGATCGGCATCCGGGCCGGCGGCCGGCTTGCCTGCCGTAACCGGCGGCTCGGCCGTATCGGCGAGCGCCTGCTGGACGGCGCTGCGCCAGGGCGAATCCGGCGCAAGCTGGCCGAGCATCTTCCGCCAGGCAGCCGCGGCTTCCGTCTTCCTGCCTTCCTGGGCGAGGCCCATCGCCAGATAGAAGCTTGCCTTGGCGTTGGCGGGGTCGAGCTTCAAGGCCGCGTCGAAGGCGCCTTGAGCCTCGGCCGTGACGATGCCGCCGGCGGCATTGGCGATCGCCTCGCCAAGGCCGGCCTGCCGGACGGCACTGTCGCCGTCTAGCCGGATGGCGTTGCGATAGGCGGTTATCGCATCAGGGAAGCGCTGCAAGCGCAGATAGACCGGCGCCAGCACGTCCCAGCCCTTGCCGTCGGACGGATTGGCGGCAAGATGCGCCTCGGCGCGGGCGACCAGCTCGTCAACCGAGGAATCGGCCGGGTTCTTGGCAAGCCGCTCAGTCAGAGGCTGCGAGGGCAAATCCGGCGAACCGAGCGCGCCGTAAAGCCCCCAACTCACCAGCGGCACCAGCAGCACGGCGGCGGTGGCGACCAGCCTTGCGGTGCGCGAGGAGCGCGGCGCTTCCTTGCCAAGCTGGCTTCCCGCGCCGAGACGCAGGATGCGGCGGCCGATCTCGGCGCGCGCTTCCTCGGCCTCGTTCGGCTGGATCAGGCCGCGCGCCATGTCGCGGTCGAGCTCGGAAAGCTGGTCGCGATAGACTTCGAGGTCGTGATCGCCGGCTGCCGACGCGCCTTTCGTGCCGCCGGCCAGCGGCAGAAGCACCGCAAGGCTGGCGCCCAGCGTAAGGATTGCGGCTATGACCCAGAACAGCATGGCTATTCCAATAACGGCAGAGCCCCGCCCTGCCAACACGACCTTCGTGCGACGCTTTGACGGCAGATGCGCCGTCTGACCTTGATCAATATCAAAATCGCGCCGACCGTTGTCTGACTTAGGTCAGCGGCGTCCAGCTGCCATCGGCATTGCGGCAGGCGGTGCCGCGCGCCGTGACCCCCGTGCCGCTCGTATAGACGGTGTGGGTGTACTGGCGGCAGTCCTGCGAGCCGACCCGATAGGGCTGGGCGGCAACGACCTCGCCATAATGGGTCGAGCTGTCGCCCTTCCACGTCACCTTCTGGCCGCTGGCGTTATATTCCAGCGCCTTGTATTCCGCCTCGAGGCCCTTGCGCTTTTCGGCGTCGCTCAGACCCGAACCGATGGAGCCGCCGACGAGACCGCCATTCATGGCCGCGACGATGCTGGTTCCGACCTTGCCAGCGGTCGGCGGCGTAGCGACGGGCGTGACCGGAGAGGTTGGACCGCCCCTGCCCAGTGTCGTGCAGCCCGATACGGCCATCAGGGCGGAAACAAGCGCGACGCGAATCTTCATGCCAGCAACCAGTTCTCTTGAGCGAAGTGGACTTCTTGGGCGAAATGAACTGGGAGCCGCGCCGTCGGAGAGGACGGCAAGCCCATAGTGTTGATATTTGTCGGAAATTTGGCCGCAGCCAGCTGCACGCAAATCGATAAAAAACATTATTGAAGGCTCCGCAATCTCACCACCGCCCTCAAGCCGCCCATGCCTGACCGTTCCAGCGCCAGGGCGCCTCCATACTCGTTGACGAGGTCGGCGACAATGGCCAATCCGAGCCCCGTTCCCGGCTTCGTTTCGTCTAACCTTTTGCCACGCTTCAACACCTCCCGCGCGCTGTCCTCGGGAATGCCGGGGCCGTCATCCTCTATAACGATTTCGAACAGGTTGGCGCTTCCCGCAACGGTGGCAACCGAGACGGCGACGGCGCCCTTCGCCCATTTCATGGCATTGTCGAGCAGATTGCCGAGCAATTCCTCCAGATCCTCGCGCTCGCCGGCAAAGACGATCTCGGCGGGCGGCGGCGACAGCGAAAGCTTCGTCCGCGGGTTGAGCTTCTGCAGCACGCGCACCATCCGCTCGACCAATGGCTTCACCGGCGTGCGGAAGACGACGCTGTCGCGCTGGGCCGCAACGCGGGCGCGCTGCAGATAATGGTCCACCTGCTTCTGCATCGAGGCGGCCTGCTCGGCGATGAGCTGGCCCTTGGCGCCGCCGAGCGCGCGGCCCTCGTTGATCAAGACGGCAAGCGGCGTCTTCAGCGAATGGGCGAGGTTGCCGACCTGAGTGCGCGAGCGCTCGACGATGCGCCTGTTGTTCTCGATCAGCGCGTTGGTCTCGTTGGCCAAGGGCTCGATCTCGGCGGGGAAGCGCCCGTCGAGCCGCTGCGCCGTGCCCTCGCGCACCATGGCGAGCGCATCGCGCACCCGGCGCAAGGGCTGCAGGCCGAGCAGGATGGCGATGGCGTTGATGGCGATCATGCCGACGCCGAACAGCGACAGATAGGTGAGCAGCCGGCGCTGGAAGCTGGCGATCTCCTGCTCCAGTTCGCTGTGGTTGCCCATGACGCGGAACCGCGCGGCGCGGTTCTTGGCATCGAGCACGAACTCGCTCTCGAATACTTCGAGCTCCTCGCCCTTGATGCCTTCGGTCGAGTAGCTGCGCTGGAAATTCGCGTTGAAGGGAACCTCGGCGACGCTTGGCGACAGGATCGAGGTCGTCATCGAGGAGGAATGGATCTCGCCGTGGACGCCTTCGGATGCCGGCTCCACCGACCAGTACCAGCCGGAATTCGGTTCGGAGAAGCGCAGGTCTCCCAGGTCGGGCGAGCCAGTGAGCGCGCCGCTGTCGGAAATGCCGACGGAGCCGATCAGGTTGAACAGATGTGCCGAAAGCAGGCTGTCGAAGCCACGCTCGCTGGCCTGGCGGTAGAGCGTGGCGATGAGGGTGAAGATGACGACGAGCGTCAGGATCGCCCAGACCGTCGAAAAGGCGATGACGCGGAAGGTCAGCGAGCGCGGCCAGGGCCGCAGCCTTGAAAGCCACGTTCTCATCGTCGGCTTCAGCGGTTCCGCGTCACGCCTCCGGCTCTCGCATACGATAGCCCATGCCACGCACGGTTTCGATCATGTCGATGCCCATCTTCTTGCGAAGCCGCCCGACAAACACTTCGATGGTGTTGGAATCGCGGTCGAAATCCTGATCGTAGAGATGTTCGACCAATTCGGTGCGCGACACCACCTCGCCCATATGGTGCATCAGATAGGCGAGCAGCCGGAACTCATGCGAGGTGAGCTTCAGCGGCACGCCGTTGACGTCCGCCTTGGAGGCCTTGGTGTCGAGCCTGAGCGGACCGCAGGTGAGCTCGGACGAGGCGTGGCCGGCGGCGCGGCGGATCAGCGCCCTCACCCTGGCCAGCACCTCCTCGATGTGGAACGGCTTGGTGACATAGTCGTCGGCACCGGCGTCAATGCCCGCCACCTTGTCGCTCCAGCGGTCGCGCGCGGTCAGGATCAGCACGGGCATTTTGCGCCCGCCGCGGCGCCAGCGCTCGACGACGCTGATGCCGTCCATCTGCGGCAGGCCGATGTCGAGGACGACGGCGTCGTAAGGCTCGGTGTCGCCGAGGAAATGCCCCTCCTCGCCATCATAGGCGCGGTCGACGACATAGCCGGCGTCGACCAGCGCATCCGCCAGCTGCCGGTTGAGATCCTTGTCATCCTCGACGACGAGCACACGCATGGATTGAAGCCTGTTGTTGGGTAGAGGTATAGGCCGATTCCGCGGGCCAGGGAAACGATGGGCTCAGTTCAGCGGCACCACGATCTCGGAACGGCGCGGACGCTGGCCCTCCTTGCCCGGCACCAGCACGACGATGACGCAGACTTGCTGTCCGCCGCGGGTCGCCTGCGAGGCCTTGGCGAGCGTGCCGCCATTCTGCGCGGCGACCTGCTGGCCGATCGCGTAGCAATCGCTGGCGGCAAGCACGATCGGCTCATCGGCCGACGGCTCGATGGCCGGCACGGCGATCGCCTGCGACGCGAAAAGGCCGGCTGCCGCAAGCGTCAGCGTCGCGGCGCGGATATGGGAGCGGAACGTTTTCATGATCACGGTTCTAACGCATCTGTGCTGAACGTGAAATGAACGGTGAACGGCCGAAAATCCATGCCCGCCATGGCCCCATAGTATTTTGTTCTTGCTGCCGTGGCCCCTCAGGCCAGGCGCTGAATTCATAGCCGGAAAAGCACCGGCGCGGCTACGGTTTTCGCGCGCGCGATTGTGCTCTAGTTAGCGCCCGTAAAGAGCGCGACCACGGGAGAATGCCATGACGCGTGAGGATCTTGCCGACCGCTACAAAGCCTACATCGCCTGCCTCAACGAACAGGACTGGGACAATCTCGGCTGCTTCGTCGGCGAGGAGGTGCAGTATAACGGCGAGACGATCGGGCTTTCGGGCTACCGCCGCATGCTGGAAGGCGATTTCGAGTCCATTCCCGATCTGCGTTTCAACATCGAACTTCTGGTATCGGAACCGCCACGCGTGGCGGCCCGCCTGCATTTCGACTGCAAGCCCAAGGGCGTGCTGTTCGGCCTGCCGGTGAACGGCAAGCGCGTCTCCTTCGCCGAGAACGTTTTTTATGAATTCCAGGACGGGCGGATATGTGAGGTCTGGTCGGTCATCGACAAGGCCGCCATCCAGGCTCAGCTTTAGGAAGTTGTGCTCCCTTAGGCACTTTCCTGCGTCAGCGCGCGAAAGCGCAGCAGCCCGTGATGGACTGCCAGGTCATCGTCATAGCGCGCCTCGGCGAATTCCAGCGAAAGACGCGTCTGGCCGCGCGGGCCGATCGAGAGCGCCGCGCCGTCGAGACGCGCCCTGATGCTGTCCATGATGAGCCGCGTCTCGGCCTCGCCTTGGGCCTTCGACCAGACATGCAGCGTGATGAGTTGGTCGTCGTTGTTGTCGGCGCCGGTGTCCAGGTTGAAGGCGCTGGTGCGGCCGTAGGTGACGTGCGGAAAAGCCGCCTTGTCGCTCGCCTGCTCGAGCAGGCCGGCGCCGCCCAGCAGCGCCGACAGGGACGCATCGGTCTTCAGTCGCAGGAACAAGGCTTGCATCAAATCGCCAGGCGCCGTCATCTCTCGTCTCCGTTCGCCTGACACGCCTTGAATACCATTTACGCCGGCAGTTTCGCGCGCACCGTAACCGCGTTGCGCTCACTTCGCCAGATCGGTGGGCGTGGTCCGGGAACCGCTTTCGGCAAGCCGGCGCGGCACTAGCCACCGATCAACGCCGCATGGTCCCTGACCACGGCGGTCACGAAGCGGATCACGGCGCGCACCGGCGCCTCATCACCGATCTCGCGGCGATAGACAAGCGAAACCGGGTGGCTGCCGAGAATATCAGGGGTGAGCCGCACCATACGCGGTTCCGGCTCGGCCAGCATGCAGGGCATCGCGGCCAGCCCGGCACCGCCCAGCGCCGCCGCCAGCATCTCGGTCATTTCTGCAACGCGAAACACAATCGTCGCGCCCTTGCCATAGGCTTCGACCCAGCGGGCGCCGGGTACGCCCGCAAGGCTGTCATGGAAGCCAATGATCTCGTGCCCGGACAGCCGGCGTGGATCGACCGGCAGGCGATCGAGATAGACCCTGGATGCGTAGAGCGACCACCCCGAGACGCAAAGCTTGCGCGCGACCAGCGTTTCATCGACCACGATCCCGATCCTGACCGCCAGGTCGGCCTCGCCATGCCGCAGATCGACGGGGCGGCTGCCGCTGGTCAAATCGAGGCCGATGCCGGGACAGGCCTTGCGGAAAGCCGCCATGCGCTCGGCAAAGAAGGGGCTGAAGCCGGTCGGCAGCGCCAGCCTGACGCGGCGCGTGCCCGAACGGGCCAAGGCCGTCATCGCCTCAATGGCGCGTTCCAAATCCTCGCAGAGCGGCAGCAGTCTCTGGCCCAGCGGCGTCACCTCGGCGGCATCATCGTGCCGCTCGTGCTGCGCCATCAAGTGGCGGATCACGAAGCAAAGGAAAGGCTCATCGCGCAGTCCGGCCTCAACTGGACGATCGTGCGGCCACCAAAGCTCGGCAACGGCCGCGCTACTGGCCGGTTCCGCCATGGCAATGGCATCAGGGCCAGATCGCTGCTGCCGACACTGGCGCGTGCCGACGTTGCAGCCTTCACGCTCGATCAGCTCAGCGACACGGCCTATTCGCGCAAAGCAGTTGCCCTGCTGCCTTGATGTTCACGACACCGTCGACAGCTGTGGCAGCGTGCGGCATCGAAAGACGCCACGGTCCCAATCAGCCGAAATCGGCGGCGGTCAGCACATATATGCTCTTGCGGGTGCGGGCATAGGCCTTGCTGGCGACGTCATGGATGGAGCCGGAAGCCGTGTCGAAGGCCGCCAGATAGGTTGCTTCGGCGGTCGCCGTTCCTGGCGGTGCATTGGAAATGGCATCCGCGGCGACAGAGAAGGAAATCTGGAACATGCCGTCATGGCCGACGAAGCGGATTCGTCTGCCAGCCTCGTCATAGCTGCGGCTTCGGTTGGGAAATGTAAGGCTCATGACTTTACCTCCGTTGAAGCGGCCTTCTTCACCGTCCGCGGTGCCCGCTTCTTTTTCGGTGCAGGGTTCAAGGCTTCTGCAACACGGTCGGCCTCTTCCTTGGCCAGCCGCAACTCCCTCAGCCTTGCCGTCTTGATGATCCTGGCCTTCGCCTCAGACAGGTACTCAGCCGTCGCCTTGTTTCGCTCCACAGTTTTCTTCTGCTTTTCCAAGAAGCGGGCTTCAGCTTTTTCCATGATGGTTTGACTGGCTTCGGCCATCGTCGAAATCTCCCTTTGCGGCTAGCGCTGCGAAAAATGAATTCACCTTTTAAGATAGTTATCCATAACGGAAATTTCAATTTTCGAAATATTTGGAGCTGTTCGGCTTTTTAAAAACCGATCCACAAAATAATCTTTTCAATATTTTCCATTGCCCATGGATAATTTTTGGCACTCCTATCTATCGAGTGCCAATGGGTCTATAAGAAGGGCAGCGGCCGCCTATGACGGCCCCCAGAAAGAAGCTCCCATGAAATTCTGGCCACTCCACGACCGCGTCGTCATTCGCCGCGCCGAAGGCAATACCAAATCCAAGGGCGGCATCATCATCCCTGACAATGCCAAGGAAAAACCGCAGGAAGGCGAAGTGATCGCTGTCGGCTCGGGCGCGCGAGACGAAAGCGGCACGCTGATCGTGCCCGATGTGAAAGCCGGAGACTTCATCCTGTTCGGCAAATGGTCGGGAACCGAGGTCAAGATCGACGGCGAGGACCTTCTGATTATGAAGGAGGCAGACATCCTGGGCATCATCGAGAAGACCGTGGCTGCCAAGAAGGCAGCCTGATCGGAGCGCCGCGCGTCTTCGGACGCGCGAACGACGCACCGAGTTTTGTATTGCGAGTCGTGCCCTTCCGAAAATCGATCCCGATTTTCGAGCGATGCTTTCAGGCGGCGCTGCGCGCCTTGCCTCAACCAACCGAACTGGAAAAAATCATGCCCGCCAAGGAAATCAAATTCTCCACCGATGCCCGCGACCGCATGCTGCGCGGCGTCGAACTCCTCAACAACGCCGTCAAGGTGACGCTCGGGCCCAAGGGCCGCAACGTCATCATCGACAAGGCCTATGGCGCGCCGCGCATTACCAAGGACGGTGTCACTGTCGCCAAGGAAATCGAACTCACCGACAAGTTCGAGAACATGGGCGCGCAGATGGTGCGTGAAGTGGCCTCGAAGACCAACGACCTTGCCGGTGACGGCACTACCACCGCCACGGTGCTGGCCGCTTCGATCCTGCGCGAAGGCGCCAAGCTCGTAGCCGCCGGCATGAACCCGATGGACCTCAAGCGGGGCATAGACCAGGCGGTTGCCGCCGTGGTCAAGGAGATCCAGGCGCGTGCCAAGAAGGTCAAGTCCTCGGCCGAGATCGCGCAGGTCGGCACCATCGCCGCCAATGGCGATGACACCGTCGGCGCCATGATCGCCAAGGCGATGGACAAAGTCGGCAATGACGGCGTCATCACCGTCGAAGAGGCCAAGACCGCAGACACCGAACTCGACGTTGTCGAGGGCATGCAGTTCGACCGCGGCTATCTCTCGCCCTATTTCGTCACCAACGCCGACAAGATGCGCGCCGAGCTGGAGGAGCCTTACGTCCTCATCCACGAAAAGAAGCTCGGCAATCTGCAGGCGCTGTTGCCGATCCTGGAAGCCGTCGTGCAAAGCGGCAGGCCGCTGCTGATCATCTCCGAGGACGTCGAGGGCGAGGCGCTGGCGACGCTGGTCGTCAACAAGCTGCGCGGCGGCCTCAAGGTCGCGGCCGTCAAGGCGCCAGGCTTCGGCGACCGCCGCAAGGCGATGCTGGAAGACATTGCAGTGCTCACCGCAGGCCAGATGATATCAGAGGATCTCGGCATCAAGCTGGAGAACGTCACCATCGACATGCTCGGCCGTGCCAAGCGCGTGCTGATCGACAAGGACACGACAACGATCGTCGACGGCGCCGGCAGCAAGGCCACCATCCAGGCGCGCATCGCCCAGATCAGGGGACAGATCGAGGAAACCACCTCCGACTACGACAAGGAAAAGCTGCAGGAGCGGCTGGCGAAACTTGCCGGCGGCGTTGCGGTCATCCGCGTCGGCGGCGCCACCGAGTCGGAAGTCAAGGAAAAGAAGGACCGCATCGACGATGCGCTGAACGCCACGCGTGCCGCTGTCGAAGAAGGCATTGTTCCAGGCGGTGGCGTAGCGCTGCTGCGCGCAAGGTCGGCTCTTGCCGGACTGACGGGCGCCAATGCCGATGTGACGGCCGGCATTTCGATTGTGCTCAGGGCACTCGAGGCGCCGATCCGCCAGATCGCCGAGAATTCCGGCGCCGAAGGCTCGATCGTCATCGGCAAGCTTTCCGACAGCAAGGACCACAATCAGGGTTTTGACGCACAGAACGAGATCTATGTCGATATGATCAAGGCTGGCATCGTCGATCCGGCAAAGGTAGTGCGGACGGCACTTCAGGACGCCTGTTCGATCGCCGCCCTGTTGATCACCGCCGAAGCCATGATCACCGACATTCCGGCCAAGGACGCAGCGCCTTCTCCCAGCGGCGGTGGCATGGGCTACTAACCAACTCCCCTGCCGGAAACAGCTCTGCAATGCCTGGCGCCGGCAAGCCGGGCGACTGATCCGAACACCAACCAAAAAGGAACTGTTCCATGGCCACACAAAGCAGCAAGCCATCTCTCGCGCGCCGATGGGAAGATTACCAGCCGGCCAAATCCACGCTTTTCTGGGCATGCGCGATGACCGTTGTCGCCACGCTGATCATCGGTTTCAACTGGGGCGGCTGGGTGACAGGCGGCACGTCGCGCTCGCTGGCGGCAACCGCGGGCGATGTGGCGCGCGGCGAGCTGGCCTCGGCCATCTGCGTCGATCGTTTCAACGCGGCGCCCGATGCTGCCGCCAAGCGTGTCGAGTTCAAGGCTCTGACCGACAGTTACAAGAAGCGGCAGTTCATTGAGACAGGCGGCTGGGCGACCATGCCCGGCAAGACCTCTGCCGACAGGTTGGGTGCCGAAAGCTGCGCGGTCGCCCTCGCCGCCTGAACATCGAGCTATCCGAAGCGCAAGACCTCTTCACGAGAGCCTGAAAGACAGCGGCCGGGGCATCCTCCCCGGCGCAGCCCAATGGCAAGGAGATCGCGACAAATGATCACGTTCGTGCCGAAGCCAAGTGCCGTGCCGGCAAGCGAACCAGCCGAGGAAAGCCGCTTCGATCGCATTCGCCGGCTTGCCGCGGAAAAGCACCAGAAAGCCGATGCCGGCACTATAGGCCAGGACCCGCAAACGGCAGGCGACAAGCGCCCGATGTAACGGGGCTTGTGCCGATCACGACACCGGCGGAGCACCACCCTCCTCAGTGCGGCGTGCGATGAATTCGTCGAGCACGCCGGCCGTGGCGGCAGCAGATGCAGGCGGCTGAAAATCGGAAAGAATCCGCTTCCAGATGCCGGTGGCACGCTCGGTGGCGGTCTTTGAGCCGGACTGCGTCCAGTTGCCGAAATTCGACCAGTCGGCCACCAGCGGTTCGTAGAAGGCGGTGCGGTAGCGCGTCATAGTGTGACCGGCCGAGAAGAAATGGCCGCCGGGCTGCACTTCGGCGATCGCTTCGTAACCGATGGCATCCGCGTCGCCCGGCGTCTTCGCGCAAAGCTCGGCGACCGTCTGCAGCGCCTCGATGTCGGTGATCAGCTTCTCGAAGGAGACGCTCAAGCCACCTTCCAGCCAGCCGGCGGCGTGGATGCAGACCGTGGCGCCGGCCAGCACCGAGCCCCAGAGCGCGAACTGCGTCTCATGCGCGGCCTGCGCGTCGGAAATATTGGCCGCGCTGCCGCCGCCGGAGCGCCAGGGCAGGCCAGTGAAGCGCGCGAGC
>NZ_JHQR01000321.1 GCF_014843825.1 Mesorhizobium silamurunense | reverse complement strand
TCGACCTCGCGCGCGGCGAGGCGCAACGGAAAGGCGGCCAGCGCGCCGACGACGCCGAAGACGGCGCCGGGAACGATCACCGGCCCTCCCGTCACTTCTTGCTCTTGCCGACGGCCTTCAACAGGTTCGCCCTCAGCGGGTTCTCAGGCGCGCCGCCGCCCGCGGCCGCCTTCTTGGCGGGCTTTGCCGGCGCCTCCTCGGCCTTGCTCTTCGACTTGGCCGGCGGCTTGGCCGACTGCGACAGGCTCGCCTTCAGCGCGTCCATCAGGTTGATGACGTTGCCGCGCTCCGGTGCTGCCGCGATGATCGGCTTGTGGCCCTTCAGCTTCTCGCGGATCATCGCCATCAGCGCCACTTCGTAGCGATCCTCATAGTTCTTCGGATCGAAATGGGTTTCCTTCTGCTTGATCAGCGCCTGGGCGAGATCGAGCATTTCCGGGTCCGGCTTGCCGGCCGGGATGTTGCCGAAATATTCAGCTGTGCCGCGCACTTCGTTCGGGTTTCTCAAGGTGCAGACGAACATGCCGTTCTCGCGCGCGCCGATCGTCACCACGCGCTCGCGGCTGGAGAGAACCAGACGCGCAATCGCCAGCTTGCCGGACTTGCGCATCGCCTCGCGCAGCACCACGAAGGTCTCCTCGGCCATGGCGCCGTCGGGAGCGAGATAATAGGGCGAGTCCTGATAGATGACATCGACCTCGCTCTCATCGACGAAAGCCTCGATGTTCATCGTGTGGTTGGATTCGATCCGGACCGCCTCGAGATCGCTGTCATCGATGATGATGTACTGCTTGTCCTCGTATTCATAGCCCTTGACCAGGTCCGAGCGCTCGACAAGGCCGAGCTCGGGATCCACCGGCTTCATGTTGATGCGGTTGTGGGTCTTCTTGTGCAGCTGATTGAACGAGATGCGTTCGCTCGCGCTGGTGGCCGGATAGAGCCGGACCGGACAGCTGACGAGGCTGAGCTTGAGGTAACCTTTCCAACTTGCCCTGGGCGCCATGATGAACTCCTACGCGGCCATGCACTGACATTTTAGCTTGAGCATGATCTTATCCGAAAACCGGTTCCCACTTTTCGGGATCATGCTCGCTGCAGCGCTTTTCGTCCGTGGGACGATTGGCGCCGTGGAAATCCTACACCGACCCCTGATGGTACCGCGAAATCCCTAGCGAAGTGTTTTTGGGGGCGGGTTGGCGCGGAGAATAGTTCAAATTGTAGGAAGCGTCGATGGGCGCCGCCCCCTTCCTCGCCCCCGCGAAGGCGGGGAGAGGTGGCTCGGCGAAGCCGAGACGGAGAGGGGGAATGGCGCAAAGCTGAATGCTTTCTGGCGCCTTGATCACATTCGCCGGCGCTGCCCCTTCTCCGACCGCTGCGCGGCCACCTCTCCCCACTTCGTGGGGGCGAGGAAACTAGGGCTGCACCACCGGCAAATCCCGTGCAAACTCATCGATCTCCGCCCACGGGTCGCCCGATGTCTCGAGCAATCCAGGCAGCGAGGCGTAGTTCAAATCCTCCGGCGCGTCGATCGCTTCGAGGTCCGTCCAGCTTACCGGGGTCGAGGCAGGCAGGTTGGTGCGGGCGCGCAGCGAATAGGGGGCGGCGGACGTGTGGCCGCGGGCGTTGCGGTGGAAGTCGATGAAGATGCGCCTCTTGCGGTTTTCCTTTCCCATGGTGGTGGTGAAGGTGTCGGGCGCGGTCGCGGCGAGAAAAGTTGAAATGGCGCTCGAGGCCTGGTGCAGCTTCTTCCAGTTCTGTTTTTCCGTCACCGGCACGGTGATGTGGATGCCCTTGCCGCCGGAGGTCTTTGCGAAAGGAACCAGGCCTAGGCTTTCCAACCCACCCTTGATGTGGACGGCCGCCTCCACCACCTCACGCCACGAAATCCCCTCGCCGGGGTCGAGGTCGAAGACGATCTGGTCGGGCTTGTCGAGCTTGGCGCGGTGCGTGCCCCAGGTGTGGAACTCGACGACGCCGAACTGCGCCAGCGCCAGATAGCCCTTCGCATCCTCGACCGAGAGGTAGGTCTTGGCCTCGCCCTCCGAATTGGTGCTCTCGAACACCGCCACCGAAGGCGGCATGCCGGTGAAGGCGTGGCGCTGGAAAAAGCAGTCCTGCGGCTTGCCGGTCGGGCAGCGCACCAGCGACACCGGCCGGCCGATGATATGGGGCAGCATGAAATCGCCGACCAGCGCGTAATAGACGGCGATGTCGAGCTTGGTCGGTCCGGTCTTGCCGAACAGCCGACGCTCGGGATTGGTCACCCAGATGGTGGCGAGATCGGATTCCGCGATCAGCCGCTTGCGCTTGACCGGCACCGGCGTGGTGAGGCCGCCGACATCGCGCAGACCGCGGAAGACGCCGTGGCGCAAGGCATTGTCGGCGGTGCGATTGGCGTAGTGAATGCGAGCCGACAGCAGCGGCTTCACCCAGTGCATCTCGCGCATGATCTCGCGCGGCGCGCCCTCGGGCGGCGTGGCGCCGGCGGTCAGCCGCTCCAGCCTTGCGAGCAGGTCCGTCGCCATGTCGCGGTCGAAGCCGGTGCCGACCTTGCCGCGATAATGGAGTTCGCCGTCGACGAACTCGGCCATGCCTAGCGCCGCCAACCCTTCCGCCCGGTCGGAAACGGTATAGCCGGCGATGACGAAATCGTCCGTCTTGAGCGCCTTTGCCTTGGTCCAGCTCTTGGTGCGACCGCTCTGGTAGATGGCGTCGGCGCGTTTGGAGACGACGCCCTCGAGCCCCAGTTCCGTCGCCTGTTCGTAGAGCCCGCGCCCATCGCCCTCGACATGGTCGCTGAACTGGATGGCGGAGTTGGCGGCCTGACCGGCGAGCAGCTCGGCAAGCAGCGCCTTACGCGTCTGCAGCGGCGCCTTGCGCAGGTCCCAGCCGTCGAGGTGGAGAAGATCGAAAGCGTAGAAATGCAATTTGGACCCGGCGCCTTCGGCCAGCGCGTCCTGCAGCAGCGCGAAGCGGGAGATGCCTTTATCGTCGAGCATCATGATCTCGCCGTCGATGATCGCCTGGCTCACCGGCAGGCGCGAAAAAGCTTGAGGGAGATCGCCGTAGCGTTTCGTCCAGTCGATGCCGCCGCGGGTGATCAGGCGCACCTCGCCGTCGACGACATGCGCCATGGTGCGGTAGCCGTCGAATTTTATTTCGTGCAGCCAGAGTTCGCGCGTTTTCTCCGCCGGCCCTTCGCCGCCCGGCGGCTTCGGCGCCTGGGTGGCGAGTTGCGGCTCGATGCGGCTTGGCGGCTCGCCCTTCACGGCGCCCGGC